>JAZDEI010000079.1:0-20412 GCA_043808945.1 Fidelibacterota bacterium
AAAACCGAGATGAAATTACCGGAAGTCAGCGAACCGGAAGTCGTGCGGCATTTCACGAATCTGTCGACGATGAATCATCATGTTGATAAGGATTTTTATCCGTTGGGTTCCTGTACAATGAAATATAATCCCAAGATTAACGAACGCTGTGCCAGTCTGTCCGGGTTGGCTAACAGTCATCCGTTGCAGGATGAAAGCACGGCTCAGGGCGCTCTCTGCATTTTATATGAAATTGAACAGTATTTATGTGCAATAACCGGCATGGCGGCCGCCACGCTTCAACCTGCCGCCGGTTCGCATGGTGAATTGACCGGCGTGCTATTAATGAAGAAATATTTCGACCGGAAGAAGGAACAGCGTCGTTATATTTTAATTCCGGATTCGGCGCATGGTACGAATCCCTCCAGTGCGATTTCGGCCAATTTCGAAACACTTCCGTTGAAATCTGACACACGTGGTTGTATTGACCTGGACGATCTGCGCGCCAAAATGAATGAAACCGTGGCGGGTTTGATGCTGACAAATCCAAATACGCTTGGGTTGTTCGAAGAAGAAGTCGGCGAAATAACCAGGATAGTGCACAGTCACGGCGGATTGGTTTACATGGATGGTGCAAATCTCAATGCATTACTTGGAATCGTCCGGCCGGGCGACATGGGTTTCGATATTACCCATATCAATTTACACAAGACTTTCTCGACTCCCCACGGAGGCGGCGGCCCGGGAAGCGGCGCTATCGCTGTGACCGAAAAACTGGCTGAATTTCTGCCGGTTCCGCGCATTGTAAAAAACGGTGAGCAATTCGCACTGGACGAAAATTATCCGAATTCGATCGGAAAGGTTCTCGGATATTTTGGGAATTTCGGTATCATCGTACGGGCCTACTGCTATATCCGGATGATGGGATTGGAAGGGCTAAAGGCGATTTCACGGAACGCCATTCTGAACGCTAATTACCTCAGAACCAAACTAAGTCAGACATTCGATATTCCATACAATCGCGCCTGTATGCACGAGTTTGTAGCTTCCGGCGAAAAGCAACACCAGCAATACGGCATTAAGACTCTCGATATTGCCAAGCGTCTGCTCGATTACGGTTTTCATGCGCCGACGGTCTATTTTCCATTGATCGTCAAAGAAGCGTTGATGATCGAACCGACCGAATCGGAGAGCAAGGAGACGATGGATCGTTTCGTCGAAGCCTTGATAAAAATCGATCGCGAAAGCGCTGAAAATCCGGAGAAATTGCATAGCGCACCATGGACGACGCCCGTCAGACGATTGGACGAATTAAAAGCCAACAAGGAGTTGAATGTATGCTGGGGAAAGTAGACCGGAAGGTTATTGCCACAAAAAATGCTCCGATCGCCAGCGGTCCGTACAGCCAGGCGATTGTTACGGGAAAACTGGTTTTTACCGCCGGGCAATTACCATTAGACCCGCAAACCAATAAAATCACGGCCGAAAATTTCGAGGGTCAGTTGCGCCAGGTGATGCGGAATCTCGATGCCGTTTTACTGGCAGCCGGGACCGACCTGAAGAATGTCGTTAAATTCACGGTATTTCTGACTGATTTAAAGAATTTTGCCACACTGAATGTAGTTTTCAGCGAATATTTTCCGGAAGCCGCTCCGGCGCGTTCAGCTATTCAAGTTAGTCGTTTACCTTTGGATGTTCTGGTTGAAATCGAAGCTATTGCAGCGCTGGAGGAAGATTAATTGCCGTACAAATTCGCCGTCATTGTCAATCCGGTCGCCGGGAAAGGTCGCACCATCAAGCGTTTGCCGCTACTCAGGGAAATCGCTGAAAAAAGCGGGACGCGATTTGATTATTATTTTACTGAGGCGCCTTTACATGCCACCAGAATTGCAGACGAAATTCACACAGAATATGACGCGGTGATCGCCTATGGTGGCGACGGAACCGCCAATGAAGTCATGAACGGATTAGCCGGCACTACGACGCCATTCGGCGTAATTCCGGATGGAACGGGTAACGATTTTGCGCGTTGCATCAATGTGCCGCGAACGTTCGAGAAAGCCATTCAGATACTGACAGAATATAAAACCCGCGTAATGGATCTGGGAACGATCGGCAACCGCATTTTTATGAATGGGGTGGGCGTTGGCTTCGACGCCTATGTCAATCTAAAATCTAAAAGTATTAAAGTGCTGAAAGGTAGTCTGGCCTATTTGTATTCGGTTTTATCGAGTCTGGCGTTTTGGAGATCATTGCCGATGGAAATTGAAATCGATGGCTGTCCGATCAGTAATGACCGTTCATTTCTGCTGGCAATCGGCAATGGTTGGGCCTGTGGCGGCGGTCTGAAACTCAATCCGCTGGCCGATATTCACGATTCATTATTCGATATTTGTTTAATACCGGAAATGCCGGTTTGGAAATTGTTTATGAATCTCGGCCGCTTAAAAACCGGTACAATTGCGGAAGTCCCGGAAGTTCTGACGATGCGCTGTCAATCGATTCGGATTAACAGTGAAAATCCGCTCCCGGTGCATTTTGATGGTGAAATTTATGATCAGACTGCCGCCCGCAACATCGAAATTGGAATCGTGCCTCAATCTGCGATGGTTATTGGCGGTTGGTGATATTTCAAGGAGTCATTTCTGAAGAAAACCGGATATTTGATCGTGTTGATGCTTCTGCTTTTTAATATTGGCAGAAGCGAGAGTCCGGCGCTTTCCGATACAGTTTTTCATATTTCGCCCAAAGCGGCATTAATCCGGTCGGCATTCGTACCGGGTTGGGGACAAGTCTATAATAAAAAGCCGCTGAAAGGTTTGGTTTTCTTTTCAGCCGAGGTCTATTTTGTTTATAATTTCGTCTACTTCAATCGGCTTTACGGTTATGTAAAAGACACAAAAGAAACTGTAGGTCTGGATGCCTGGCTCTTACTATCTGAAGCCGAAAAGAAGACTAAAATATTTGAAACTACCGGCCAGAATCTGGGAATGAATACCTGGCGTCCCAGAGAAAAACGGAATAAAAACGGCTGGTGGTGTCTGGGAACCTATATTTTCGGCATGCTGGATGCGGTTGTGGATGCGCATCTGATAAATTTCCCGCATGGAGATGTCGAATTGAGTATGAACGGTCAAACAATCAATTATTCAATAAGTTTCGGGTTGTAGAATGGCGCAATTACGCGAACAATGGACCTCCAGAGTCGGATTTATTTTAGCCGCGGCCGGCTCCGCGGTCGGACTGGGTAATATCTGGAAATTTCCGTATTTGGTAGGAGAGAATGGGGGCGCCGTCTTCATCTTTCTTTATTTAATCTGTGTTATCATAATCGGTCTGCCCGTGGTGATTGCCGAAACTCTCATAGGACGGACTGCTCAGAAGAATCCAGTCGGCAGTTTTAAGCTACTCTCAAAAGGTAATCCCTTCTGGATGGGAGTCGGAATACTCGGTGTCATTACGGGTTTCATTATACTTTCGTATTACAATGTGATCGCCGGTTGGTGTTTGGGCTATGTCGTCGAATCTTTGAAAGGATCGTTCCAGGCGATGAATAATACAAACCAGGCGGCTCAGCTATTCAATCGCTTATCCGGTAGCGGGCGTTGGAGTCTGACTTATCATGCGATCTTCATGGCTTTGACGGTTAGCATAATATATTTCGGCGTTACAAATGGTATCGAGAAATCCAGCAAAATTCTCATGCCGAGCCTGATAATCATCATTTTGATCCTGATCGTCAGGGGGATAACGCTGGAAAATTCCCGCGCCGGAATCGTATATTTGCTCAAACCCGATTTTACTTACGTTACCGGCCGGACTGTTTTGATGGCACTTGGCCAGGCATTTTTCTCGCTAAGTATCGGGATGGGAGTTATGATTACCTATGGCAGTTACCTGTCAAAAAAAGATAATATCCCGAGCAGTGCCACGAATATCGTCGTAATCGACACGGTTGTGGCTTTACTGGCAGGATTTATGATTTTTCCGGCAATATTTGCCCTGGGTATGAAACCGGATCAAGGGCCGGCATTGCTATTTAACACTTTACCGATCCTGTTCAATCAGATTCCGGGCGGTTACTGGTTTAGAATTCTGTTTTTCATTTTAATGGGAGTAGCCGCATTGACCTCGACTATTTCTTTATTGGAAGTCGTCACGGCTTATTTTGTGGATGAATATAATCTCAGTCGCAAGCGGATAGCAATTATTGCCGGGACAGTAATTTTTTTACTGGGTGTACCCAGTGCATTATCTTTTGGCCGATGGTCAGCCATCCGCATCATGAATTTATCCTTTTTCAATTTCTTTGATTATTTGGCCGCAAATATTTTATTACCGGTTGGTGGATTATTTATTACGATATTTGTCGGATGGTTTTGGAGTCGGGAAAATGTTATTTCTGAAATTAATAAAGGTGCCGGAAATGTATCCGCATGGATTTTAAAATCCTGGTATTTTTTAATTCGTTATATAGCACCGGGATTAGTGGCAATCGTTTTGTTAAATTCAATCGGAATATTATGAAAATCTGGCGACCATTAATTCTGATATTATTGATTTGTACCGGACTCTCCGCGGTTGCACCTGTAAATGTTTTTGACCGTAAAACTTCCGATAAATGGTTTGCCATGGATAAACTCAAACATTTCAGCACATCGCTATATATGACGACGACGATGTTTTATACTCAACGAAGGATTATTGAAATGCGTCAGAAAAATGCCGCTCTAAATTCCATTGGGATAACCATATCACTGGGTATTCTGAAAGAGGTCAGGGACGGCAGTCGAAAGAACAATTATTTCAGTTGGCGCGATCTGACGGCGGATGTTCTGGGTGCTGGCGTGGCTATGTTGATATTGAACAGGATCGAATGAAAGAATTTAACGAATATATCGGCTGTATTCATGTCCACACCGTTTACTCGGATGGGAGCGGAACGTTTCCGGAAATAATCCGGGCGGCGGAAGATGCTGGCCTGGATTATTTAATGGTCAGCGACCACCAGACATTGCGTGGCAGGGCGGAAGGATATACGAAATGGCATGACGATCTGTTTGTTAGCGTCGGTTATGAAATACAGGACAGTGACGACAAACATCATTATTTGGTGTTCGGTCTGGATGAAATTTTGCCGGAGACTTATTCGCACCAGGAATATATCAAAGCCGTTCATGATCTCGGCATTTTGGGGATTGCGGCGCATCCGTTGGAACAACGAGAAAAGAATTCTCTCCCCGGATTTCCGGCAATCACCTGGAGCAGTCTGGATTATCCGGAAATAGAAGTCGTCGAAATCTGGAATATGATGTCACACTGGTTAGAGGCGACAACTATTAAAAACAAATATTGGAACGTTCTGCATCCACGCAGTTTTTCGACATCTCCGGCCGAAAATTTACTGGAATGGTGGGACAAAGCCAATCTGACACGCAAAGTGGTCGGTATCGGATCAGTCGATGTTCATGCTACCAAAGTCAAAGTACTGGGCATCTTTTCCAAAGCCATTTTCGATTATAAAATAATGTTCAAATCCATCCGTACCCATATTCTGAGTGATTTGGATATTAAAAATTTAAATACGAAAGAGACTGAATCTGAGCTCTGCAAGTCGATTAAATCCGGCCGTTGTTTTATCTCCAATTTTCGACGCGGCGATGCCCGCGGTTTTCGTTTTTATATTCTATCTGGTCCGACTGAATTACAGATGGGCGACACTGGCGGATTCAGCAGCGGAATCCTGATTGATTGTCTGCCGCGCAAAGCCTTCTGCAAGGTATTTCGCGACGGAGAGATTTATCACTCGGAAATAACCGATCATCTGGAAATCGACGTTCCGGAAGGCATTTACAGGGTTGAAGTAGAGCGCGGTCAGCGCGGCTGGATTTATTCAAATCATATCAAATTAATCAATGGTTAAAAATGTGTGGAATTGTAGGAATTTATAATCATATAGAAGCGGCTACCCTGACTTATCTCGGACTGTACGCATTACAGCACCGGGGACAGGAAGGCGTCGGTATCGCTTCGTTCGACGGAGACCATTGCCATATTATAAAGGGAAAAGGACTGGTCGCAGATGTTTTTGCTAACCGTGAATCTCTCGTCAGTTTAACCGGAAAAATCGCAATCGGGCATGTTCGTTACTCGACACACGGCGGCAGTCTTAACGAAAATATTCAGCCTCTCAGATTCAAGTATAAGAGTAGTCATATCAGCATTGTCCATAATGGTAATCTGATCAACCTGGCAGGAATCAGAAAAGAACTCGAGGCTCAAGGAACACTTTTTCAGACGACGTCCGATACGGAATACATCATTCATCTATTTGCCCATGCGACGGAAGAATCATTTGAAGCCAGTATGCTGAAAGCCTTTCGCCGGATCGATGGAGCTTTTTCCGTGTTGATAATGTATGACGACAAATTGGTAGTAGCGCGCGATCGGCGCGGTTACCGGCCGCTCTGCATCGGGACATTGAACGGTTCTTATGTATTTGCCTCGGAAACCTGTGCTCTTGACCTGATCGGAGCGACCTATCTACGGGATGTTAATCCGGGTGAAATGCTGGTCTATAGCCATGAAAAGGTTGAATCGTTTCAGATCGCACCACCTGAACCAAAACACTGTATTTTCGAGTACGTATATTTTTCGCGTCCCGACAGCCGGATTTTCGGCGAATATGTCGATAAAACCCGTCGGAAACTCGGTAAAAACCTGGCTATCGAAAAACCTGTGCCGGATGCGGATATCGTAATCTCCGTACCGGATTCGAGCAATACGACCGCTATCGGATTTTCGCAAAGATCGACCGCCCGGTTCGAGATCGGTCTGATCAGGAATCATTACATCGGCCGAACATTTATTCATCCGACTCAGACTCTGCGGGATTTCACCGCCAAGATAAAATTCAACCCGATCGGCGGAGTTTTAAAAGACCGGAACGTAGTCGTTGTCGATGATTCGATTGTTCGAGGAACGACCCTGCGGAAATTAGTCCGGATGTTACGCGAAGCGGGAGCCAATCAGATTCACATCCGGATCGGTTCGCCGCCGGTAAAATTTCCATGTTATTTCGGGATGGATTTCCCATCGCCGCAGGAGTTGATCGCCAACCAAAAAACGACGGAAGAAATCCGGTCTTATTTGGATGTTGATAGTCTTGAATATATCAGTACGGAAGGGTTACTCGGATCGGTGAGTTTACCGGCGGATCACTTCTGTACAGCCTGTTTTACCGGCCAATACTGCGAACAAATCACCAATGAAATGGAGGCCTCATGTTAAAAGTACCATCAAAATCCATCGCCTGGCTCGATTATCTGTTCATATTCCGACCGACCCTATTTTTTCCGGTCTGGATCATGACGTTGGCCGGTTACAGCGCGTTTTCGATTTTTAACGATAAACCAATCTGGTGGTCGGTAAATATCGATTGGAAGGTCATTTTATATTTTGTGCTAATTACGCTCGCAACAGGGGCTACATTTATCCTGAATCAGCTCAAAGATATCGAGAGCGACAAAGAGAACAAGAAGTTGTTTCTGATATCCGAAGAGTATATCAAAGCCGCTGTGGCATTGAAAATTGCCATTGGTGCAATCGTCGTATCTTTATTGATTGCACTAATTCTTAATTGGCAATTATTTATTGCTCTTGCGGTTTGTGTATTATTTGGCGGTTACGTTTATAATTACAAACCATTCGTGTGGAAGGATAAACCGATTCTGGGTGTTCTGATAAATTTTATTAGTGGTTTATGTCTTTTTCTCTGTGGCTGGATAATTGCCGGACATGGACAATGGAGAGCATTGTTTTATTCCTTGCCGTACCTTTTAGCATGGACCTCAGTTGCAATTTTAACTACGATTCCCGATAAGCAGGGTGATAAAAAAACCGGTAAGAAGACTATTTCGTTAAAATATGAAAATAAAGTGACGATCTGGACGGCGTTTGTCTGCCTGGTATTAAGCTTTGCATCTGGTATGTACTTCCATGATCCGGTCATCAGTTTGTCTTGTTTGCTGGCTATGCCGGTTTACATCATTATGCTATTCCGGCCGACGGAAGCATGGGTATTACGTTCGGTTCGCTATCCGATTTTGTTTATTGCCCTGACACTTTGTGTTGAGTTTCCGTTATTTTTTATTGCGATTCTGATAAATTTCTACTTATGTCGTTTCTATTACATCAGCCGATTCAATCTGGATTATCCGACTTTTCAGGTCGAGGAGTAATGGCCATGATCCAAATTAATTCCGACCATTGTGATTTGTGTGGTACGTGTCTTTCAGTTTGTCCGGTAGATTGCATCGAGTTGACCGAAACGAAATTGAATATTGACGAGTCAGCCTGTACAAAATGTCAACTCTGCGTCAGGATTTGCCCGTTCAAAGCTCTTAAATTAGTAGGGTAAGGAGAAAAGATGCGTACTGAATACGATATTGTAGTGGTTGGCGGTGGTCCGGCTGGTAGTACGACCGCTCGCTTCTCAAAGACAGAAAATAATTCGGTTGCATTATTTGAAAAAGATCGTGAAATCGGTATTCCGGTCAGATGTGCCGAGGCAACTTCCGAACTCTGTCTACGCAATCTCGTCCCGTTGGATCCTAAATGGATCGCTAATACAATTACTAAAGCTCGTCTCATCGCCCCGGATGGAAAAGAAGTCAATCTTAATTTGCCGGTTGGTGGAATTATTTTACACCGGCGTTTATTCGACAGTGGTCTGGCAGAGATCGCTGCCAATCTGGGAGTGGAGGTTTTTACAAAAGCCTACGTTCATCGGATCGAACCGGACGAAAACCAGCGTTGGAAAGTTTTTGTCAGGCATCTTGACCGTGAATACCTGATCAAAGCTAAAATCGTTATTGCAGCCGATGGAGTGGAATCGCGGGTTGCCCGCTGGGCGGGAATTAAGTCTCAGACATTATTGAAAGATATCGAATCCTGCGCTCAGGTTTTACTCGGTAACGTCGATGTAGTCGATGAGCGGATCGATTTTTATATCTCCAGTAAATTAGCGCCCGGCGGATATGTCTGGGTTTTTCCGAAAGGCAACCGCACAGCCAATGTCGGGTTGGGGGTGAACGGCGCTCAAACTCTTCAAAAATGTTCTCTGGATTTATTGAACGATTTTATCGACGAGAAATTTCCGGGTACCGCCCGTCTCACAACGGTTGCCGGGGGCGTGCCGGTCGCTAAATCTTTAAAAAAGATCGCCGCGGATGGATTGCTGATTGTCGGTGACGCCGCCCGACAGGTCAATCCGGTTTCCGGTGGTGGAATATTGGCGGCCATCACAGCCGGAAAAATAGCCGGTGCAGTTGCCGCCAAAGCAATTAATATAAACGACTGGAGTCTGAAGGTTCTGAAGGAATATCAGACTGAGTGGGATAAAGGAGCCGGGAAAGATTACACGCTATTTTACCATATCAAGGGATGGATTACCCAACTATCCGATGAATATTATAACGAAATTGCCGAAATGCTTCATAAAATACCACCGTCAGAGGTAAATCTCCTGACTATTTTTAAGATCGCATTGCGGAAAAAACCGGCTTTGGTGCTGGACGCAGTGAAATTATTTGCGAAAATGATCTGATGTTGAATTATCTGGGAAAAATTAACCTGCACGAATTCATTGTCTTCGACGTGGAAACGACGGGATTAAGTCCGCAACGGGATGCTTTGATCGAATTTGCCGCAGTCAGATTTAATGACGGTAAACCGACCGAGACGCTAACCTTTCTGTGCAATCCGGGATTTCCGATCCCGTCTGAAATCGAACAATTGACCGGAGTTAACGACGCGATGCTGATCGGGATGTTGCCCTTCGAAAAACACCTCGATGAAGTGCTTGAATTCATCGGCCAGACTCCGCTCATCGGTCATAATATCGGCTTCGACCTTGGATTTCTGAAAGAGTACCTGAAGAATTTCCGGGGACATAAAAAGAGAAGCCTGTACAATCCGATCTATGATACTCTCTTATTAGCTCAGGCTTTCCTCTTTTTCCTGTATAGTCATCGGTTGACGACCGTAGCCGAGTTTTACGGATTAGATCGCAAAGGTGCTCATCGGGCGGAAGCGGATGCCCTGAACACCGGACTGATATTCCTCAAATTGATTGAGGAAGTGCGGAATTACGACCTCGAAACATTGCAGACAATCAACATGATTTTAAAGGATACGGAAGATCCGAATAAACTGCTGTACAAAAATGCTGCGGAAGTTTTATTGCTCAGAAAAAGTCTGGGATCGGACCAGGCTCCGGAAATTGGCTGGAAAGCGAAAGATAATGTATTCGGTGCGGCAATTGATAAGAAGAGCAGTCATGGTAAAGACCTTTTGGCGGTCGATCAATATTTTGATATTGCCGGGCCGGTGGCAAGAAATCTGGATGGATTTGAAATTCGTCCTCAACAAAAAGAGATGGCTAAACTGGTGCTCGAATGCCTGCAGAATGAAAGTTCAGCCATCATCGAGGCCGGAACCGGTGTTGGTAAATCGCTGGCGTATCTGATTCCGGCCGTAATCTGGCTGAACCAGCAGAAAAAAGAAAAAAAGCGCATCCTGATCGCCAGCAATACCAAGACTTTACAGGAGCAGGTTTTCTATAAAGAGATTCCGTTTGTTGCTGACAAATTGGGTCTGCCATTCAAAGCCGTATTACTAAAAGGTCGCACAAATTACATTTGTATGACCCGCTGGCATCGCTATCTTAATAATCTGCCGCAACAATTGCATCTCGCCGCCCGCTCGGCGATTATTCCGATAATCATCTGGCTTAAGCACACATGTACCGGCGATATTTCCGAAAACAACGGTTTTAAACTCGGCCAGTATCGCTATGTCTGGAATGAAATCTGCTCCGAACCAGGTTATTGTACGACCAGCATTTGCCAGAAATACGGGGGCTGTTTTCTCGGAAAGGTGCGCTTTCATGCGATCAACTCCGACGTCATGGTCGTCAACCATTCTCTGCTATTAGCGGATTCGGCCGCGGATAACCAGATTTTACCTGATTTTAATGCTTTGATCGTCGATGAAGCCCATAATCTTGAAAAAAACTCATACAATTATTTTGCTGAACGGGTCAATCTGCCGATGCTGACTTATTTTCTGACCGGTTTGTACAGCGGCTCGACACCCGAACGAGGTGTTCTGGTGGATATGACCGTTTTGGCTCAACAATTAAAAGTCCGTGATAAAATCGAACAAATCCGGCAGACAATTATTGAAAAAATATCTGACGTAAAAATCGCGGCGGAAGCGTTTTTCAGGAAAATCGTGACTCATAAATTTGGGATGGTTCCCAACGGACAGAAATCGTTCGGCGTTAAGAAGCGCTACAAAGAATTTGCCACCGAGTTCCCGGATTTTGAAACTGAAACCAATAGTTTTATTTACGAACTGAATACTTTTAAAATTTTACTGGCCGAACTGAACATTAAAATGGAAGAATTGTGCGCTGATTACTCGGAAGAATATGAAGAAATGCGTATTCGGTTAGTGAATCAAAAAGCGATGTTCGAAATGTATCTCGAGACACTACGGACAGTCACGACCGGTAAAAATGATAAGTTGATATTTTGGTATGAGATCGCGGCCAACGGTAAGGAAAACAGTGTTGAACTTGTTTGCACGCCACTCAATATTGCCACGGATATTTTTGAAAAAGTGTTCAAACAGGTTACGAGTTCTATTCTGACGTCGGCGACTTTGCAGGTTGCCGAATCGTTTGATTACGTTTTAAACCGCAGCGGGTTGAATTTAATAGAAGAGAATCCGGTCGTGACCAAGTCGCTCGGATCGCCGTTTTTTTATAACGATCAGATGGCTTTTTACACTTATCACCAAAATGAGACGGAAATCAGCGAAATATTTGCGACAGCCCGCCTGATTAAGCGCCTCGCAAGTGAAACCGGCAAAGGCATGTTGGTGTTGTTTACGTCGTATAATTTCTTACACGAGGTCTACCAATTATGTCTGCCGACTTTCATGGAAATGGGAATAACTCTTTTAGCTCAGGGACAGGGCGCTTCCCGTACGGCGATTCTGGAACAATTCCGGGTCGAAAATAATTCCGTGCTGTTCGGAACTGATAGTTTTTGGGAAGGGGTGGATGTGATCGGTTCGGCGTTGGAGATTCTGGTGATTACCAAACTGCCGTTTCCGGTGCCTTCCGAACCGATCATCGAAGCTAATGTCGAAAAACTTAAAAATGATGGGAAAGACCCGTTTAACGAGTATTATGTACCGGAATCGGTGCTGAAATTTCGTCAGGGTGTCGGGCGTTTAATTCGCTCGATCAACGACGTCGGAGTCGTGATTAATCTCGATGGGCGCATCGATAAAAAAGCCTACGGCCGTTATTTTAAACAATCACTTCCGGTCGAACCGGTCTCAATCGTCGGCGAAGATGAATTGCTCTTCGCCGTCCGGAAATTTTTTAGAATAGGAAAATGAAATGCATCTCTCCAGAATAATAACCTGCACGGCGCTGATTATTTGCACGGCGTTTGCTCAGGAACCCAGAAAATTGACTGTACGCGAGATGGTCGCCGATCCGGGATTAAACTCGATTGCTTATCGGGCGAAGCAATATCGCTGGACACCGGATGGCAAGGCAGTCCTTTATCTCGAGAAAAACATACAGGAACAGAATGATTTACTCAGAGTTTCGATTGATTCGATGCAGGTCGATACCGTTTTTAAATACCGTCAATTAAAATGGATTGAAGGTGAGCGGACAACTCAACTCGATCCGGCGAGTTATATCATGGCTCCGAAAGGCATTTATTTCATGTTCACCGGCGGAAATGATCTGTTTCTTGTGAAAAGTCGTGACACGGCAATTGTACGTTTGACAACCGATGGAATAGCCAAGAGTCAGTTTAAATTTTCACCCGATGCCAAATGGATCAGTTACGTTCGTGATCACAATCTTTGGATTATCAATTGTGAGACGAAAAATACCATTCAGTTGACCACCGACGGCAGTGAATCGCTTTTATATGGAGAACCGGATTGGGTTTATGCGGAAGAATTTGATTTGCAACAGGCTTATCAATGGTCTCCCGACAGCAGGATGATTGCCTTTTTGCAGATCAATGAGAATGGAGTAAGCCGTTATCCATTGGTCGATTGGTCACTGACCAATCCGGAAGTAAAATGGCAATATTATCCCAACGCCGGCGAGAAAATCCCGGAAGCTAAAGCCTATGTTGTCGATATTTCTACAAAGAAGGTCGTCTGGTTGGAACGCCCTCAACCGAAGAACGAATATATTGTGCGGATCGACTGGTTGGGCGATACAAGTTTAGTTGCGATTCAATCAATCAATCGCCTCCAGAATTATAAAAAATTATCATATGGCAATCCGACAACCGGTGAAATAAAATTAATCCTGGAACAAAAAGACCCGTACTGGCTAAATGTCACTGATCTGTACTATTTCCTAAAAAAATCCCGCAATTTTATTTATTACTCTGAAAATGATGGATATATGCATTTATATCTGTACGATTTTTCAGGGAAATTAATTAAACAGATTACCCAGGGCAATTGGATGGTCACCGATCTGAATGGCGTGAATGAGCGGGATAGTCTTGTTTACTTTACCGCAACTAAAAAATCAGTGCTCGAGCGGCATGTCTACGGCATCAACCTGAACTCCGGAATTACGACCCAGATCGATAGCGGAGATGGTGAGCATTCCGCCATTTTTTCGCCCGTCTTCGATTATTACTTAGATTTATATTCTAATATCGATTACCCGACCAGGATTTCAATAAATGCTGTGGATGGGCGACCGATCAAAGAATTGTACCGGAATACTGGTTTTAGTCATGCGAAGTATAATTTCGGCGTCACCAGGTTTGTGGATATTCCGGCGATGGATGGAGAGATTCTGCATGCCAGTATTCTTTATCCGAGCGATTTTGACGCCCAAAAAAAATATCCGGTAATGGTTTATGTGTATAGCGGGCCGGGCGTACAGACTGTCGTTAATCGTTTCGGAGGAGTTTTTCCGCAGTTATTGGCACAGCAAGGTTATTTGGTATTTCGGGTGGATAACCGGGGTTCACTCGGACGTGGTCGGAATTGGGAGCGACGGATTTACCTGCAACTCGGAAAATTGGAATTGCAGGATCAGTTGGATGGTGTTAAATACCTGAAAAGTCTGCCGTATGTCGACCCAAACCGGATTGGAATTTGGGGTGCGAGTTATGGCGGTTATTTGACTTTGTACGCACTCGGAAAAGCAGCCGACGTGTTTAAAACCGGAGTGGCGGTCGCACCCGTATCGCACTGGAAATATTACGATGCGATTTATTCCGAGCGATATATGGGATTGCCGAAAGACCATCAGACGGAATACAAGGAAAGTTCACCCATAAATTACATTGATCAGATAAAAGGGAATTTTCTACTGATTCATGGTACCTATGACGATAACGTTCATCTTCAGCAAAGTATGGTATTGATCAATGAACTTATTAAAAAAGACAAGCATTTTGAGATGATGACCTATCCCGGGCGAAAACACGGCGTCTCGGATACGGAAGGGCAGATTCACATGTACGAAATGTTTCTTGAATTTATCCGACGAAATCTGTAAACACCAGATGGTAAATAATAAACGGATAAACGATCTATGAAAAAATTCCTACTGTTATGGTTTAAAGCCTATCGAGCCCCATTTTTAACAGCCAGCATCGCTCCAGTTTTTCTGGGAACAGCGGTTGCCTGGTATGAATTACACCAATTCAATGTAGTCATATTCTTATTAGCGTTGTTTGGGACAATCTTTGCCCATCTCGGGGCCAATATTTTCAATGATTATTACGATCATCTGACCGGGAATGATGATAATAATCCGGATTTTACGCCATTTTCGGGTGGCAGTCGTATGATCCAGAATGGAATTTTAACGCCGAGACAGGTTTCTCGGGCAGGTTTGATCGCATTTGTAATCACGGCTGTAATCGGGATAATTCTGATTGGATATTCCGGGCGTCCGGCATTAATTATTTTTGGAGTGATTGGAATTATACTCGGATATATTTATTCTGCAATACCAGTGAAATTGGCCTATCGCGGGCTTGGTGAATTGACAATCTTTCTGGCATTCGGGCCCGTAACCGTGTTGGGAGCATATTTTGTCCAAACCGGTCATATTTCCTGGTTAGTATTTCTGACGTCAATTCCCGCCGGATTGCTTGTAGCATTGATCCTTTATGTGAATGAACTGCAGGATGAAAATGCTGACCGGTGTGCAGAGAAAAATACACTCATTGTAAACATTGGTAATCCGCAGAAAGCACTGACACTTTATCGTATAATAATCTTTGCCGTTCTTATCTGGATATTAGGATTAACACTGTTATCATATTTTCCCTACTGGACTTTTATTTTAATAATTTTATTACCGAAAATAATACGCATGATTCGAATATCAACCAGATCATTTGTTCACATCAAAGAATTATTACCACTAAGTGCTGAAACGATAAGTTTTCAGTTCTTAATGACGACTTTATTAGCAGGCGCATTTGTATTTGCCGGATTTATCCGTTGAATAACTTGCTCTTTAGGATGTCCCGGTCGTAAATTTAGCCCGCTTTTTGTAGATTGGGAAGTCGTCCAACGGCAGGACGTCAGACTCTGGATCTGAATATCGGGGTTCGAATCCCTGCTTCCCAGCGAAAGCCGCACAGAGCGGCTTAATTGAAATGGCGCATTCGTCTAGTGGCCCAGGACGCTGGCCTCTCACGTCGGTAACAGGGGTTCGAATCCCCTATGCGCTACAAAATATGTGGTCGGTATACGTATTGGTTAGTCGAAAGGATAGCCTACATTACGTTGGTATGTCAGAAGATGTCAGCCAGCGGCTGAAGACGCATAATTCCGGTAAAGTCACTGCAACCAAATCGAGACGACCATTTGACTAATTATCAACAATGTCGATCCTTGTTATTATTTAAATGTTGAGGTATATTTGATCTGTTTGGTATTGAAAAGCGAATTAAAAATATGTAAAGGAGGATGGTCTTATGTGTCACAAGATTGCGTGTCATGTATTTTATTACCTCGGAATCATCAGTATGGTCATGGGAATTCTTGAAAAGTTATTCGGCTTCATGTTATTTGACCTCAAACCGTCTAGGTACTTGATGTTTGCTGCGGTGTGTGCTCTTTATGCTATCGTCAGCATTCTCTGCCAATCTGTCTGCCAGAAAAAAGAGTAAATATTAATAATTGGAATTTATTATTCAACTCTCTTCTTAATTGTTGAAGAGAGAAAACGTAGTTAAATGAAAAAGATTAAACGACATAGGTATAGTATTTATTTTTGTAGTATGGCTTTTTACCATAAATCAAGTTGCCAATCATAAAATAAGTAATTCAGGATTAAATTAAATGAAAACTATAATTTTGCGTGCATTGATATTTGGGTCAATCATAATTGCTGGATTAACAGGAGTATCGTATGCTTCTGAAGAATTGGAGAAAGTCAGAGAAGCAATTGCACAGAAGTCCGTCAAGTGGCAAGCAGCTGAAAACTGGGTGACTGATCTGACTGTAACCGAACGCCGCAAATTACTGGGTAATAATTCAGATCATTCGCGATACGAAAATGTTCCGATGATCGAATTGCCGTCGTTAAAAACTTTACCCGCAGCATTCGACTGGCGTGATAATAACGGTAATTGGATTACTCCGGTCAGAAATCAGGGCGGTTGTGGAAGTTGCTGGGATTTTTCTGGCGTTGCCCAGATCGAATCATGGTGGAATATTTATAATGACAATATAACAGCCATGCCGGATCTGTCCGAGCAATTCATCATTTCATGCAGTGACAATGGCGGATGTAGCGGCGATAATATCGAAACCGTTCTGGACTTTGCCATGTTGACCGGTATCCCGCCCGAAACGTGTTTGGTCTACCAGGCGTCTGATTCGATTCCTTGTACAGATGCCAGTCCGGATTGGCAATCCAATGTCACTAACATTCCGGGGTGGGGGTACGTTACAAAAGATAAGGAAATTGTAGATAATATTAAAAACGCTCTTTTACGGCATCCGGTATCGGCTTCATTTGATGTTTATGGTGATTTTTTTTATTATTCAGGTGGTACATATGAACATACTACCGGATCATATGAAGGCGGGCACGCCATATTGATCGTTGGCTGGGATGATACTGAGGAATGCTGGATTTGTAAAAACAGTTGGGGGCCGAATTGGGGCCTCAGCGGCTATTTTCGGATAAAGTGGGCAAATTGCGGGATAGGAACCTATATTCCATTTATTTATGATGAATTGTTGGATACACCGTCGTTGACATTTTACCCTGAAAATGTCGAGAGTTCTGTGTATTCGGGTGATTCGACTGAGATTACATTTACTGTGAAAAATACCGGCAGTGGAACGCTGGAATGTGCGATGATCGATTATCTTTCGACATTTGCATTCCATCCGGACGATTTTCAATCTTATGATGATAGTTCCTGGTGGTGTGGTTCTCCTGATATCGGTGGCTATTCGGATCACTGGCTCCAGTTTCTGGAAACTCCGGTGATTGATTTATCTGCCACTTCAAATCCAAAATTAACCTGGAAGGGGAATTGGGCTGTCGAAAATCCGGCCGGTGCCACTGCGCCTTATGATGGATGGGATGGGTGTAATGTCTGGATTTCTACTGATGGCGGGCAGAACTTCGCAGTAATATCACCGACTTTCCCGGTATATAATTGTGAGAATCTGTACAGTTTCAGCGACCCGGTTGAAGGCTGGAATCTGGGAAATAACATTGCGGGCTGGGGCGGTAGTAGCGGTGGTTGGGTGCCGGTGGAATTCAATTTATCGGATTTCCGCGAAGATAGTGTCATCATTCGCTGGGGATTGGCTTCAGATCTGGCTTACAGCACTCCCAATGATGCCAGCCTGTTTGGATTATTAGTTGATGATATCCTGGTAAATGATGGAGCCACGACAATCTTTTCAAATGACGGCAACACTAAAGGTGATATGCGGGTAAAGGGTTTTGGTGGTGATCCGGCCAGTTGGGTAAAGGTTAGCAGTGATGGTTATGCGATCCTTCCGGGTGACAGTATAGACGTCCGCGTTTCAATAGACGCCGTTGGTCTTGAACCAGACAATTATGATATCAGTCTCTTTTTATTTTCAAACGATCAGACATCGACAAATCCTTTTGTTGTAATAAATCTGACTGTCCTGACGCCTGAACATGATCTGGCGGTGACTGATATTAGTTTACCAGGTGAAAAATTTCCGATCATGGTGCCGGGTTCGGTTAGTGCAAAAATCTATAATCGTGGCAAAAATACAGAGAGCAATTTCAAGGTCGCCTGTACGCTGGCAGATGGAATTACCTCACCATTTAGCGATACGGTCTCAGTCGAAAGTTTGGCGGCCGATTCGATGCTGTTCGTAAAATTTAAACCACTTACAATTCAGGATACCGGTTGTTATAATTTCAACATGAAAATCCTTGAATGTCCTGCGGATAAATATTTGTATAATAACAGTTATTCTGCGACAATCAGGACAACTAATTTTGTCGATGGTTTTGAACTGGATAACGGATTCTGGGATTATCGGGGTGGTTGGGGAGCGACTACCAGGATCGATCACCATTCGGGAGCGCGAGCGGCGCATGTCAATAATGGGAATTCTCCGTATGCGAACAATATGGATGCGACCTTAACATTCCTGCCAGGATTTGATATCTCGAATTGCCAGTATGCGACACTGAAGTTATGGTCAATATATCAAATCGAACTCAATAAGGATTTCTGTTATGTTGATCTGAGCCAGGATAGTTCAAACTGGACCACGGTTTATACTTTTACGGGGATTCAGAAGACCTGGAAGCAATTTCAAATAAGTTTGAATGATTACATAACGGCCGGCGCTCAAAAAGTCTGGGTGCGGTTTCATTTCGTTTCGGATGCTTCCGGAACCGGTGTGGGTTTTCTGTTCGATGACGTTGAAATATATCCGGAAAATATCACTGGAATCCGGATCGCCGCTAATGACGAATTAATCCCGGATTATTACAAACTTGAACAAAACTACCCAAATCCCTTTAATCCGACTACGAGATTCAGCTATCAATTACCTGAAAGATCATCGGTCGAACTCAGCATTTTCAATTTCCGGGGACAGTTGGTACAGCGATTGGTATCCGAACAACAACCGGCCGGATTCTATACAATTGACTGGAATGCGGAAAAATTACCGTCAGGAATTTATTTTTATCGGTTTACTGCCAATCACTTCAATCAGACGAAAAAATGTGTTTTGCTAAAATGATCATCGATTTAGTGATTTTGTTCTTTTACAAGGTATATTAATGGCATGCCGATTAGTGTGACGGCTCCTTTTAGGATGAGATTGGCAATAAATATTGACCAAATGACCGGTTGACTGTAGACGCCACCGAAAGCACCCCAGACAAATATCAGGCTGTCAACCGGAATGCTAAATGAGTTGCTGACTAAAACGCGCATCCATTGATAACGCATCGTGATTTTTTCAACCCAGAGCCGATAGATTTCCGTATCGATTAATTCGGACACGACTTCGGCGATTATACTCGCGATGACTATCCGCCAGACCGGCGATAAGACCGCGGCAAATTCGGATTGTACGCCGACAGCCGGATCGCCCGGCATCCGCGCGATAATCCAGAACAGAAACGCCATAAACAGGTTGATTACTGCCGCACTGACAATTACCGTGCGGGCGCCTTTAATACCGACAGTTTTATGAACGAGATCGCGCAGAGTAAAGGTCAGCGGATAGATCAATGTACCGGCGTCCATCGAGAAGCCTAAAAAGGTTATAATTTTTAAACTGCTGATATCCGACAGCATCTGAGCGGCGATATACGCTGCGGTCACAATTATTACTGACAAAATGCTAATCCTCTTTTATCATTCGCTTGAATTTTTGTGATAAACGATCCGGCCTTTTACAATCGTCATAAAAACTGATTCGTCAGAATCGAGAATAACCAGGTCGGCATCAGCATGAACTGAAATCCTGCCGATATGATCGGCATCGTTTATTACTTTGGCCGGATTGATTGTAATTGTTTTTATCGCGTCGATCGTCGAACATCCCGTAAATTGTTGGAATCTTCGGCTGATTTCATTTACTCCGATAGCGGTACCGATCAGTGTTCCATCGTCATAACGGGCCGAACCGTTGCACGATTCATATTCACGTCCGTTATATAAATATCGGCCATTGGGAAGTCCAATTGCCTGGATGCCATCGCTGATACAGATGCATCGGTTCTTACCCAGATTTTTCCAGAGCAAATTAATGATTGCCGGATGGAGATGTATGCCGTCGGAAATTATCTGAGCGGTGATCGTTTCCGATTCAAAG
>JAZDEI010000080.1:0-8981 GCA_043808945.1 Fidelibacterota bacterium
CGCCCCGGCCAATGAAGACAGCCGAAGCAAAGACTGAAAGCTCAATTCGGCGGAAAGGATAAACCGGGCCTTCAGCCCTTTTTAAAGATTGGCATTTGTTTTCCTGAGGCGTTGCCTCAGATTGGAATGGAGACGCGCCGCGGGCGCTGGTGGGATGACAGGCGGCGCGGGCAATTCATGAATTGCCCCAACGTAATTATTGACATAAATTCTGCCACATTTAATGCATTTAAGGAGCGAAGCCTCAGCGCTTTAGTCTGTCCGTCTCGAATAGGACAATTGTGCTGGTATTTGTGGATGACCACAAGCGTTATTGTGGGTGCCTACAAAGGGTATGGGGAATGGGATCGACTGGAAAGCGGTTACCATAGGAAACTATGGATAGATTATGACGATGAATCGGACTATTGGCGTCTTAACGTACCTGCCCGATTGCGTCATTCCCTGGCTTGCCCTCCCGGGCAGGCGGGGAGCGAAGAGATGAGATTAAAAATAGAATCTGATTGACAAATCAAAGAAAATGCGCTAATATTCGACAAATGGCAAATCTCCATCAAATAGGTTTAAAATCTGGCTTAAACGGGAGACTGAAAATGCGTAAGATTTTGAAGGCAACAGTCATTTTATTAATTCTCTTTTCTTCTGTTTTTTCACAGAGTTTTTTTGATATTGTGTCAAAAGGAAAACCTGAGGAAGTCCAAAAAGCTATAGAAGCAGGAGCGAATGTCAACGATCAGGATTCCATAGGATTGACTCCTTTAATGTATGCCGCTCGTAACAATGAAAATCCTGAAGTAGTCACTGCTTTAATTAAGGCGGGGGTGACTGTTAATGATCGGACTACCATAGGATTGACTCCTTTAATGTGCGCCGCTGGTAAAAATCAAAATCCTGAGGTTGTCACAGCTTTAATCAAAGCGGGAGCGACTGTCAATGAGCGGGATTACGAAGGATTGACTCCTTTAATGTACGCCGTAAGTAACAATCAAAATCCTGAGGTTGTCATGGCTTTAATCAAAGGAGGGGCGAATATCAATGAGCGGGATTCCGAGGGATTGACTCCTCTGATGGACTTCGTCAAAAACCATCAAAATCCTGAGGTGGTCACGGCTTTAATCAAAGCAGGAGCGAATGTCAATGAGCGGGATTCCAAGGGATGGACTCCTTTAATGAGCGCCGCCAGTAACAATGAAAATCCTGATTTGATTACGGCTTTAATCAAGGCTGGAGCGAAAGTCAATGATCGTGATTCTAAGGGAGTGACTCCTCTAATGTTCGCCGCCAGTAACAATGAAAATCCTGATTTGATTACGACTTTAATCAAAGTAGGAGCAAATGTAAATGGTCGGACTTCTAAGGGGAATACTCCTTTAATGTACGCCGCCTGCGACAATCAAAAACCTGAGGTGGCCACGACTTTAATCAAGGCTGGAGCGAAAGTCAATGATCGTGATTCTAAGGGAGTGACTCCTCTAATGTTCGCCGCCAGTAACAATCAAAATCCTGATTTGATTACGACTTTAATTAAGGCAGGGGCGAAAATCAATGATCGTGATTCCACAGGATGGACTCCTTTGATGTTCGCCGCTCGTTTCAATCAAAATCCTGAGGTGATAACTATTCTGTTAAAATCCGACGCCGATGGAAAATTAAAAGACAATGAAGGTAAGACCGCCTTCGATTATGCAGAAGATAATGAAAATATCAAAGGCACTGCCCAGTACTGGGAATTGAATGATGCACAATATAAGTAACGATAAGATAAATATTTCTTCAGAATATCCAAGAAAGGATAATGAGAATGGAAAGTACTTCCAAAAACTCAATCTCCGTTACAGAGCAGGATTTCATGATTTTATCTGATATTGGAAGAGATTATTTTAACATATAATGCTCGTCATAAACTGCGGCCCGCGCAGATTTAAATTTCATCCCGTCCGACATCATCACAGCGCCCGCCGCCGAGTGCAAGCGGTTGTTGATCTGCTTTATGGGAGGATCACTTTGGAGCACGCAGACCAGTTCTGCGCTCCCACTCTCTCACGGTACTGTCCGCAAGAGCAGCGGTGAGGATGTGAGTGACGTCAATCTCCTTGCAGGGCAACCCCGCGTCTAGCAAGTCTGCAAGAAACATTGGCGGCATGCCCCGCTTTGTGTCAGCAAAGGTGTGACTCGCAAGGTGATGGGCTAGAAAGAGCCCAACACGCGCCTCCGGATCTAACGGTTCATCGCTCCAGCGAATACTAATTGAGCCGCGAGTAAGGGCAAGACGACCGAGGTGATGCTCGGAACCAGGCAAACCACGGGCGAGGGCCTCGCGAAAGACGGGAAGCATATGCTCCGGGGTCGCGAGTACTTGGTCGATGAAAAATGTTCGAGTCGTGGCAGCAAGAGTCTTCTCATCGAGAGTGACCACGATCTCGTCTATCAGGGAGCGCTCGACAGCGGAGAGAAGGGTTTGACCGAGTGCTTGATGCATAGCGGATAGCCAGACCATATTCCTAGGCGAGAAGCCAATAGGTGTGAGGTATTTGGCGTTGGCGCCAGTCAGAAGACGAGTAGCTCGCGCCATCGTGTTCATTCTGGCGAACCTGGCGTTGAGCTTTTGGGCGTATCCCGGCGAGGGCTTAACGAAGGCGACACACGGGAGCGCCCGGGTGGCCACGAGTGCGGCGATCACGGCATCCCTGTGGCCCGAAAACTCAATCTGAGGGGGTGCCCCCAAGAAACCAATGGTTGCCGCTACGAAAACCTCGTCCTTGTCTGCTCTGGGCATAACGCCAGCTTCGTCGCCAAATAGCCAGAGAGTGGCCATCCTACCTCCTACCCATCCAATAAATTTATATCTTGCACATTCTCTCCATTTCCAAGTTGGTCTGTATCATCTCTTTTCCCCGAAAGCACATTCTATATTCGTTCCCTCAATAAAAAATTCCGGCGCACAACACATATCAAAAACGTAACACTGTTATTGTACGCAACTCCTGCACAAACCGCAAGGAATTATTTTAGTAACGAGGGCAGAAAGGAAATCCGGAGGAACACGGAGAATTATTTGCCAGATGTATTCCGATTCCCTCTGTGCGGGAAAAGAACGATGCCTATACGGGAAATTGGAAAAGAAAGGAGTGCGCCAAAAGCGTTGGCGTATTTGAGAATTTGGAAGGAGTCTTCTGTCAGCTGCGCAGGCAGGCTTCAACATTGTTGAAGCACTCCCTGCCCGCCTGTTAGAATTCCATACTTCTTTCGTCTCAACGCAGGAGCATTGAGACGAGTTTAACTCGCCAACTCGCAACTCGCAACTTCTTACCAGGATTTCTTACTCCGTCAGACTACCCGCCACGATATTGGCGACTTTGGCACGCAGAGGACCGGCGTCTCCGTCTGGCAGATGCACGCGGTTGGTCAGGATAATGATGAAGGTCTGCGTGGACGGATCGATCACGACCGAAGTCCCTGTAAAACCGGTATGCCCGAAAGCCGTCTTCGGCAGGAGATCGCCCATCAACGAATAATGCGAAACATTCACGCCCCAGCCCAGGCTCCGTTCGGAGAAGGCAAAATCGGGATAAACGGTTGTCATCAGGCGGACGGTCAGCGGCGAGAGGATATGCGCTTTACCATAAGTTCCGCCGTTCAATATCATCTGGCAGTAGATCGCCAGGTCATCGACCGTCGAAAAGAGTCCGGCGTTACCGGAAACGCCGCCCAGCAGTTGCGCCAGCGGATCGTGGACTTTGCCTCTCAGCGGCTTGCCGTTCATGACCTCCGTCGGGACAACTCGTGGAAGCAGGTCGGCCGGTGGACAGTACATCGTACTTTGCATGCCGAGCGGTTTAAAAATCCGTTCGCTGGAAAACTGTGCGATGTTCTGCCCGGTGACGCGCCGGACGATTTCGCCCAGCGTGATGAAGCCGAGACAGCTGTAGACGTATTTTTCGCCCGGAGCGCTCTGCTTTTTAATAGAGGCGATGGTTTGAATCAGTCGATCGGAGCACGGCTCGCCGTACTTCTCGCGCAGAGCGGCGGCATTCGTGTAGGGCGGCAGGCCGGACGTATGGGTCAGCAGATGCGCGATAGTCGGAACTGCGGCGGTATCGCCTTTCTCTGAAATGAACGGCGTGAATTCCGGGATAAATTCCGTCACCTTGTCGGTCAGGCGCAGACGTCCTTCTTCCACCAGCATCATCACGGAAGTCGCCGTGGCGACCGGTTTGGTGACCGATGCCATGTCGAACATCCGGTCGGTCGTCATCGGCTCTTTCTGCAGCATGGTTTGAGCATTGCCGTAAGCCTTGCGGAAAACGACATTGCCATTGCGCGCCACGAGCACGACCGCGCCGGGAACATGACCGGCCTGTATTTCAACTGCGACCGCGTCGTCGATCTTTCGCAGGCGCGTTTCATCGACACCGGTTTTCCCGGTCGGTTGGTATTGTAGTGTCCGGCCGTTTTCCGCCTGTCCGAAGGCGAACGAGGCTAAAATTGCCAGGATTAT
The DNA here is from genome assembly GCA_043808945.1 of Fidelibacterota bacterium. Classification (GTDB taxonomy): domain Bacteria; phylum Fidelibacterota; class UBA2242; order UBA2242; family UBA2242; genus JAGNGI01. Next base: position 4,499 of record JAZDEI010000080.1, read on the forward strand.
TCCGCCTGTCATTTTATATCTCAATTTCATTCTCATTCTCCCGTAATAAATATTTCAGATTCAATTTATGGCAGAGAATCTATCGGCACATCCAGGATCGGACGACCTTCGTAACCTTTGTAATCGAAATGCCACCACTCGCTCGGCATCGGGATAAATCCGTGCCGTACCATTGTTTCTTCCAGAATCCGGCGATGCCGAATTGCCTCGGCCGGCAAATCCTGGTAGTCGCACCGCGCTTTTTCCGTGAAATTGTCGAATTCGGTCGGCATCAATACCGGATTGCCGTTCAAATCCAGCAGGCTGACATCAACGGCATAGCCGCGATTGTGGCGCGAACCTTTAGACGGATCGGCCACGAAATCCGGATTCGGCAGAATCACCCACATTTGTTTCTGAACGGAGAGCGGCCGGTAACCATCGTAGACGATCAGCTGGAAGCCCTGGTTCTTCAAATCGCGCTGAACTTTGGCGAGCGCTTTAGCGGCCGGTTCTATCAGGAAACAACGCGCCGAGGGATAAAGCACTTTCCCGACGAAATTATTTTCCGTGGCGTATCGAATATCGAGCGCGACGCCGGGGATCACTTTGTTCAATTCCACCAGCTGCGGGTCACGGTCACAATGCGCAATGCAGAAAGCCAGCAAGACGCTTAAGACAATTACCCGGCTGTGTGTTCCGATCTGTTTTTCGTACATTTTTCTCATTACGAACATAGTTTAATTTCTGTGCGGATGGAAAACAATTTTTTTCGGCATTGGATATTTTTAAATAAAAGGTTATTTTCAGTTCGATTTTTACAGATTCCGATACTTATGAATAATACCGATCCTCAATTGCAAAGATTACTGAACCGGAAAATCGTGAATAAAATTAACGATTTTCCACCGACTGCCAGCAACGCTCCGGCCGATACTGTCAGGTTTCTGTTATGCCTGCCCTTTGATTATGCCCAGTTTTACACCGCGCTGAAAGTCTTTTTGCCGGTCATCCGGCAACACCATGCAATTACCAGATTACTGGTGCCGCAGGCGCTTTTCCCATTGATCAAAGAGATCGATCCCGATCTGCTGATTCCGCTGATAACGAGCCGAAGCGACGCGCAGGGCTTTCCGACCGATCCGGAAGTTCTGGCATTGACCGGAACCGATCTGGCGGTAGCGGTCGATCTCAATGTAATCCCGACTGTCCCGACAGCTTTCATCGTTACCCGGAGCCGCGCGCATATCAAGGCTGGTTTTCAGACTGAGTTTTCCGAGGATTTATTTAACCTGATAATCACTTTTAAAAAAGAAAACCTGGTCGAAAATGCTTATAACCGCATCTGGAATTTGGTTCAACCGGAAATATCGAAATCACATTAAAATTTACTTGACGCACAAACCTTCGGCGTGTATATTTAGCGCCATAATACAAGGTGATATTATATGGAAGATTTAGTTTGCCCCGTTTGTAATTCGCCCCTGACAGAAGAGGGATTGAAGCAATCTTTGACATGTCCGAATTGCAAGACTAACCTGCGCGATTCCAAGTATCTCGATTTTCTGGAACTGCTGGTTTTTTACGATATTGTTGACGACATCGATTTCTTCGATATGAGTCTGTACGGCGAAGAAATGCTTAAAAACGAGCGTGAAGATTATGACGAACCGGAGATCGATCCCTCGAAATTTGAAAAACGTAAAGAAGTCTGGGATGAATTCGAAGACGATATCGAATTAAACGAAAGCCTCTCCGAAGAAGCCGCAGACACCGAAGACCCCTGGAATCTGTCGGGCAATGACATCCCTTTTGAAGACGATTGGGGCGATGATGAAGAAAAACATAAAGACGGTGATTATTAATAATCGGCCGCAACCATCAAAGGAAAACCAATGAATTCTCCCAAACCGGTTACCCAACTACAGATAGAACTGCCGGAATCCAAAGCCGAAGGCAACTACAGTAATTTTACGGTAATTTCTCATTCCGGCGCCGAGTTTGTCCTGGATTTTGCACGGGTTATGCCCGGCACTCCCAAGGCAGTCGTGCAGAGCCGAATCATACTCACTCCGATTCATGCCAAGACATTGCTTTACACCCTGCAGGACAATCTGGCCAAGTTCGAGTCCAAATTCGGCGAAATCAAACTACCGGATAATGATGCGGCCCTGTCGTTCGGGATGCCCGTGCCGGGCCGGGAAAAACTGCCCAACTAAACGCCTTTCCGGCGCCGGTCCGAACCGGAATTACAGATTCTCCTGAAAAAAGCGGATCATTTTGCGAAACAGATCGTAATGATCAGCGGCTTGCCGGATAACGCTTCCTTCCCACGGATAAATAATAAACTCGACTTTTTTATGACCGGCCAATAAATCCGGAATCAGGCGATTGGCCTCGATTAATTCCGGTATGGAGCCTGCGGCTCCCTGAATAACAAGGAATCGGCCGCCGAGATAATGATAGAATTTTTGCGGATCGATATTTGGAAACAGCCGGTTGTCCGCCGCGAGCCGTTGCGTTTGATTATGCAGATAATCCCGGTCCGGTTGCGAACCGGCCAGGTCTCCCGTGATGGCCGCGCCGGTCCGGAAAGTGGCGGCTTCTTTGAACATGGCCATTGCCGCTAAGTAGCCGCCGTAACCCCAGCCATATATCCCGGCACGGGTCATGTCCACGTAGTTTAATTTGCCGACTTCAGCGACGACGGCTTTAATATCCGACAACTGTACGGACAGCGGATCGGGAATCTTCGGTTTACCGGACAAACCGGCCGCTGTTCTTAATGCGGTATAATCCACCTCGATGACTAAATAGCCTTTTTCGCTCAGACATTGATTCGCAAATCTGTCCGGTCGCCACGAATCAATGGTCGGCGTGACACAATTAATGCCGTTCAAAGCTACGATCACCGGGTATTTTTGGGCGACTAAATTACCGTCCGGCAGCCAGATCCGGTAACTGATTTCCCGGCCGGTGAGTTCATTGCGAACGGCCGCGGATTGCGGTGTTTTCAAACGCAATTCACTGACCGGTGTGGCGGAACGGGTTGTCAGCCGGTTCATTTTACTCTGCGGGGCGGTTTCGATCCAGTACAAATCAGGCGGTGTGACCGCACCGGAGAAGACCTCGGCAATGAATTTGCCGTTGTTGGCCAAATAAAAACCGTAATCGCCGCCGCGGTAAGAAATATTGGTGATGTCATTGGTTTTCAAACGGGCGACATATAATTGCAGCTGATCGGGCTGATCTTTCGTCCCGCTAAAATAGACCGCCTGTCCGGATGCGTCAACCGTGTAATCCTTCACGCTCCATTTTCCGCGGGTCAGGGCATTGAAACGATGCGTTTCCGGATCGATCGTATATAAATGGTTGAATGTATTATTCTCGATGCCGAAAAGAATTTTATTGTCCGGTTCCAGCCAGAACAAATTGTAGCCGAAATCAGGGACCCAGGTGTCGCGCTTTTCACGATAGAGCGTGTCCATTCGACTTGCGACCAGGTTAACCCGAACCAGAAATCGTCCCAACAGATCGTCGGTAACGGTTTCAAACACGAGAGACTGATCGTCCGGTGACCAGATAAAATCACGGACTATCGAGCCCCGTTTCTGCGGACTGTCGATTATAACCTCATCCAGAGCTCCGTTATTCACGTTCAGCACTTTAAAATGCACGCTGGTTGCGTCGGATTCCGGCCGAATGTAAACGGCGATCCGGTCGCTCCGGTTCGACCAGCGGTAGGCAGTCTGCTGCTCTGATAACCGGGGAATGGCCCGCGGCTGAAAATTTTCATCCGGCAGGAGCGCCTGCTCTTTGCTGGTCGCCCGGTCGAACAGCATCATCCGGCCATTCCGGAAATATAACAGATATTTTCCATCTGGGGATTTTGTCACGATTCCATCGCAGGACGCAATGCCGGCGATCCGCTTCAATGTGCGTTCCCGGCTAAGCCCGGCTTCCCAGACATCGCCTCCAAAAGTAAAGTACACGCATTGGTTTGTGAGCCAGCTGACCGAACCGATCGCCGGCGTATTCATATTGATTTCCGGATTAAAATTAGTTATTTGTTCGATTTGACCGGTCTGAGGATTAGCCACGTAGAGATTGCGAAATTCAGCGCCCTGCTCGTTCCAGAGAAAGGCAATCAGCGAATCATTGGGTGACCAGGCGATGCCTGTCGGTGTCGCCCCGGTCATATACGGCTGGCTGAAAATCGCCTGTAAATCCAGTGGCTCTCCGGCGGCGGCCAGCATTCCACAGGTCAGCATTATTGCTAAAATTCTTTTCATCCGTCACCTCAATCTAAAAATTGCCAAATATTATTTCTAAAAATCAGCCGGTCTGCGTGATAATCTTCTCTAACCAGAAGATATTCTGGGCGTGAAAAAACCGCAACGCCCGCCGCTGACAAACAATCTTCAAACCGCTGGCCTGTAATTCGGTTTCCCATTGCCGGAGGGAAATAATCGTCATACGCCGTTTACGGCCGGCAATCTGCTGG
>JAZDEI010000081.1:0-19642 GCA_043808945.1 Fidelibacterota bacterium
TCCCTATTACGAGTCGCGTAGTTCGTATGGCGGGATATTCGACCTGGCCGGGTTCAAGAAGGATCGTTTTTATCTTTATCAGTCGCATTGGCGTCCGGAAATGCCGATGGCGCACATTCTGCCGCACTGGAACTGGCCGGAACGGGTTGGTTTGGTAACGCCGGTGCATGTATTCACTTCCGGTGACGAGGCGGAGCTGTTCCTCAATGGAAAGTCGCTTGGCAGAAAAAAAATAGGCCAGTTTGAATATCGTCTGCGCTGGGACGAGGTAAAATACGAGGCGGGCGAACTGAAAGTCGTGGCATACAAAAACGGTAAGAAATGGGCTGAAGATATTTTAAAAACCACGAGTGAACCAGCCAGCCTGTTAGCATCCGTCGATCACAGTGAAATTCAAGCCGACGGAAAAGATTTGGCTTTTATCACGGTGCGGGTAACTGATAAAAACGGACTGACTGTGCCGACCGCTACCAATCTGATCAAGTTTGAAGTCGAAGGTTGCGGCGAGATTATCGCGACCGATAACGGCGATCCGACCGACTTCATGCCGTTTCCTTCGCCTGAAAGAAAGGCATTCAGCGGTTTGGCTTTAGTCATTGTTCGCTCCAAACCGGGTGAAGCCGGTTCGATAACAGTTACAGCGAAATCGCCGGGACTCAGAGAAACTCAAATAGTCGTTAAAAGTCGATAATCAGGGAATATTTTATAGGAATAAGTGATATCAAAACAATGAATAAGAAATCGATTATTCAAATGAAAATGATAAAGATTTCTGTTATCATTGTTTTGTCATTGATTAGTCAATTGAAGGGGCAGAATACATCTATTAATTCTGAGAAGCGGACCTGGACGGCCGATAACGGAAACGGCACATTCACCAACCCCATTTTTTATGATGAATTTTCCGACCCTGATTTGATACGGGTTGGTGATGATTACTATTTGACAGGCACCACGATGCATGCCATGCCGGGTTTGCCGGTGTTACATTCCCGCGACCTTGTTAATTGGGAATTTGTCAGTTATGCAATGGACAAGCTGGATTTGGGTCCGGAGTTTAGATTAGAGGGTGGCAAAGATGTTTACGGTCAGGGAATCTGGGCGCCCTGTTTACGTTTTCATGAAGGGAAGTTTTATATTTTTTCCAATGTCAATAAACAAAAGACCCAGCTCTTTACCGCGACTGATCCGGCCGGCCCGTGGACTCGTACTGAGATGAAGGTTTCGCTGCACGATTTATCCGTCCTTTTTGACGACGAAGGGAAAGTATATGTTGTCTGGGGATATGACGAAATAAGATTGGCAGAACTGAATGAAGACCTGACCGATATTAAACCGGGTACCGGGCAAATAATTATTCCCAAAGGAAACGGAGCCGGGGAAGGCAGCCATTTTTACAAAATCAACGGTAAGTATTTCATTACGCTTACCAATTGGGACCCGGTTTGTTATCAGGTTTGCGCCCGGGCTGAAAAGCCTTATGGCCCTTATGAAATTGCATTAATTAGCGCCGAAGAAAATTTCGGCATCGGGACGGGTTGGCGACTGCCCTATTCAGAAAAAGATGGAAAATTCATCGAAGTCCACCCGCGCGGAAATTATGTCGGTTGTGTTACAATGCATCAGGGCGGGATAATACAAACCCAGACCGGAGAATGGTGGGGATTCTCAATGATGGATCATAATTCGGTCGGTCGGCTTTTATGTTTATCGCCGGTGATGTGGAATGATGGTTTCCCGTGCCTGGGATTGCCCGGCAACCTGACCAGATCTCCGCTTACCTGGATTAAACCCAGAACCGGGTTTTCTGCCGCACCCGGCGCGCCATACGAACGCAATGATGATTTTTCAGCCATAAAGCTCAAACCCATCTGGCAATGGAATCATGTGCCGGTAGACAAAAACTGGTCGTTGACAAGACGCAAAGGTTACCTCTGTTTGCAGGCGTTGCCGGCTGAAGAATTTTGGCATGCGCGGAATTCGCTTACCCAACGAGCGATTGGTCCGGAATCCATCGCCACGACGGAATTAGACGGCGGAGAATTAAAGGACGGCGATATCGCCGGTCTCGCCCTGTTAAATTTTCCGTATGCCTGGATCGGAATAGCTTGTCATGGCGAAGGCTATGAAATCCAACAATTCGATCAGAAAACCGATAAACTTGAGAGAAGAAAAATCGGAAATTCGCGAATTTGGTTGCGTGTCCATTGTAATTTCGATACCGAATTTGCCTGGTTCAGTTACAGCAGCGATGGCAAAACCTTTGAGGTCGTCGGCGAAAAATTTCTCATGGCATACCAGTTAAAAACCTTCCAGGGAGTGCGTTTTGCGTTGTTCAATTATAATCTGAAAGGCGTTGAGGGCGGAATCGCAGCATTCAATGACTTTAGCGTCGATGAACCACGCCCGCACGGACTTACGAAGCCCATACCCTTCGGCGAAACAATAATATTGACAAATCTCGCCGACAGCACCGTGCTGGTAAACTGGAAGAATTTTCTCAAACCGGTATCGGCCTCAAGCGAGTTAGCTAAAAGCGCGGCTTCTCATTTTAAAGTTATTGATAAAGATAATGGCCGGATTGCGCTTCAATCGGAGCTCGACGGATGTTTTGTCACGGTTAGGGGAACAGGCGGAATGAGCGAGGTGCGGATTGAAAAAAGTGATATGGACGACGCTTCAACCTTTCAGTGGATTGACATGCAGCGCGGTGATTTAATGCTCATGTCTTTGAAAACGCACCGTTATCTTTTTGTCGATCCCAATGCCGGAAGTCTCTGCTCGGCAGATTCTCGCGGTACCAGACCGGACAGAAAGGATGGTTCATGCTTTGTATGGATTAAGGCCGGCAATTAAAAGCGGAATGATATGATGAACCCAATTCTAAATTATTATGGTATGAAGAAAATATTCTGTATTTCACTGCTCTTATTCTTCTCAAATACTTGTGCGGAATTTAAAAATGGTATTGTCAAGAGTCCGGACGGAAGGATTGCAGCTGTCTTACGTTTGAACTGCGAGGGGATACCGGAGTTTTCTTTATTGTTTAAAAGAAAGCCGGTAATGAAAGAAAATCGGCTGGGCATCATAAGAGAAAATGCCGACTTTTCGAGGAACCTCGTGCTGACATCGGTCTCGGAGACGGAAAACGTTGAAGACAATTACACTCTGCTTCACGGGAAGAAAAGCAACTGTACGTACAAGGCGAATAGAAAGGTCTTTCACTTTAAAAATAAAGAAGGCGAGGATCTTAATATTATCTTCCAGCTATCCAATGACGGTGCGGCTTTCCGGTATTTCTTTCCCGGAGGACAAAGCGAGGGAGTAAAAAGAATTATCGATGAGACAACCTGTTATAATTTCAACAAGGTGACCCACGCATGGATTCAACCGATCGCGGCGGCGAAGTCCGGCTGGAACGCCGTCAATCCGGGCTACGAAGAACATTATCAGGACGGTATCGTTACGGAAATCGCTTTCAGCCAACCGGGATGGGCTTTTCCGGCCTTGTTTAAATCGGGCAAATACTGGATTGCGCTCACGGAGACCGCGCCGGACAGAGACTACTGCGGGTGTCGGCTCCTGCACGAGAACGGAAGCACTTCATTTAAAATAGGATTTCCGCAAGACGCCGAAATTATGCCAGGAGGCGCTTTGAAACCTGAATCGACTCTGCCGTGGTATTCGCCGTGGCGTATTATCGTTCTCGGCGATGATCTGGCAACTCTGGTCGAATCAACACTCGGCACCGATTTGGCGAAACCTTCCGTTCTATCCGATATCTCATTTGTCAAACCGGGGCGTTCATCCTGGAGCTGGGTGTTGTATAAAGATGATTCGACAGTTTATTTCGTGCAAAAAAAATTCGTCGATTATGCTTCCGAAATGGGTTGGGAATACTGTCTTGTCGATGCCGACTGGGATCGTAAAATCGGCTATAAAAAGATGGGCGAGCTCTGTGCCTATGCCGTTTCCAGAAATGTCGGAATCCTGGTGTGGTATAATTCTGCGGGCAGCTGGAACACGACACCATACACACCGCGAGATAAAATGCTGACGAAAGAATCGCGCGATGCCGAATTCAAAATCTTAACGACGCTTGGCGTAAAAGGAATAAAAGTTGATTTTTTCGGCGGCGACGGACAATCGGTGATGTCGTACTATCAGGATGTAATTGCAGATGCCGCGCGGTACGGCTTAATGGTAAATTGTCATGGCGCCACCCTTCCCCGCGGCTGGCAAAGAACGTATCCTAATCTTGTTTCTATGGAATCGATCAAAGGTTTTGAATATGTCACTTTTGACCAGACGAATGCCGATAAACAGGCCAGCCATTGCTCGGTGATCCCGTTTACCCGCAACCTTTTCGATCCGATGGACTTCACGCCGGTTTGCTTCAGTGAGGTGCCGAATATTCAAAGGAGAACAACCAACAGCTTTGAACTGGCGTTGTCCGTGTTATTTCTTTCCGGTATCCAGCATTATGCGGAAGTGCCGGAAGGAATGAAAAAAGTCCCGACTGAGGTGAGACAACTCTTAAGAGATATTCCCGTTAGTTGGGATGAAACGAAATTCATTGACGGGTATCCAGGGAGTCACGTTATCATTGCCAGAAGAAAAGCGAATACCTGGTATATAGCAGGTATCAACGGCGGGCAGACCGATAAGACCTTTTCGATTCCTCGCGGCTTTATCGGAAATTCCCGGAACTGTATGCTTATTACCCGGGGTGAGGATAACCGGTCGTTTGAGATCAACAACGACAATATTAATATAACTCAGCCTTTGAAAATTTCGTTGAAGCCAAACGATGGCTTTTTATGCCGGGTGGTGACAATTTGATTGATGTCTTTAATATCAAAGCTGTGGTCTTACTTTCACAGGATTGTCAGTCCTGTTACCGGAAATCACCGGCGGGAAAATTGGACGAGCCTTTGCATAAACGCAAACCGGCCAGAAATTTTTATAATCTAAAATTCAGGTGAAAATAATGTTCAGATTATCCGTAAAAATCTGTTTATTGTTACTAACTACAAATCTGTTGTTTGGGCGGTCACCTTCCTTTGATACGTTTATGAATCCGGTAATTCCGGGAGATCACCCGGATTGTACCTTATCGAGAATAGGTAATGACTTTTACACGACCGGTTCGTCGTTCAATATCACACCGGTCATTTATCACTCTACCGATCTGGTGCATTGGGAAGCCATTGCTCAACCCGTCAGCGCCGCCTGGTCGAATTACGGCAATGCTCCGGCGGGCGGATGCTGGGGTGGGCAGGTGGTTTATTACAACAATAAATACTGGCATTTTTTCTCGCGTTCCAACACCATGTATTTTGTTACTGCCGACGACATCACAGGAACCTGGACGATGCCAACCCAAATGAATTGTCCTTCGATCGTTCCCGGTTTGGGCTACGATAATTCTGTTTTCATCGACGATAATGGCAAATGGTATCTCTTGGTGAAAAACGGGCAGGTGAATAACTGGATTGTGCAGCTGGGCGATAACGGCCAGCCCAGTGGTGCTGTTTATAATCTGACCTGGCTTAATCCTTCGCCAGATTATCCCTTTAGCTGGGCGGAAGGTCCGGTAATGTGGAAATACGGCGGGCGCTATTATTATTCATTCGCCCGGAATGTTGCCGGCGGACAGAAAGTTTTCAGGAGCGATTCGCTGACCGACAACCAGTCTTCGTGGGTCAACCTGGGCAATTTCTTTAATGAAAGCGATCCCAATAAAACCGCGGCTTTATTCCAGAATCCCAACCATTCCTCGGCCGCGATAATGCTGGATGACAGCACCAGCTGGGTCGTTCATCCATTATGGCGTAATGCCAATAATAACGAGTGGTACGGACAGGGACGCCAGGGGTTGTTAAATCAGGTTACGTATGATTCCAACAGCAAACCGACCGCCGATTATCCATCCAATATTCCCAAAACCGCTCCCCAATTGCCAAGCAGCGGCATTCCGTGGATGGTACCGCATTCGGACTTTTTTAACTCCGAAAAGCTAAATCCGGAATGGTCGTTTTCCGGATATACGGCCACCAGTACCTATTCTCTCTCCAAGCGCAGCGGTTGGTTAACATTGTCGCCGAGAAGCCGGCAAGCGAATACGGTCGTGAAGAACGACGGCGAGCATAATTATGCGATCATCACCAGGCTGGATTTTGAATCTCAGAATTATTCTTACGATCAGGCCGGAATCTGGATTTATAACGGTTTGCAGACGAAATATGTGAAGCTGTACGGTTGCATGGACAGCAACGGAAATAAGGCGGTCGGTTTTAGCTATACTGATGTGGTTTATACTGTGAGCGATCCGTCGGTGGCGACGGACAGTTTGCTCTGGCTGAAACTGGTGCGAGTTAACCATATAATAACCGGATATTGCAGTGCCAACGGTTATGACTGGCTTCAGGTGGGTAACAGTATCGATGTCACCGATCTGGATGGCCTCCAGGATGATTATAATTCATGGACGGGCAATCGCCAGGGTTTGTTCATAAAGGCCATATCGGCTTCGGCTGATTTCGATTTTTATATTTACCGCGATGCTTATACGCCGATATTGGCAGAATGCCCGGCCAATCAATATGGTACGGCATTATCCCGAAAGACCGATGGGATTTGTTCTTTAGATAATATTCACCACGGGGACTGGGCGCTCTATGCCGGAGTGGAATTCGGAAATGATGAATATGAAAAAAGTCCGGATTCGCTTTCGTTTACCGCCTCGTGTGGTGCTTCCGGGGGAGTAATCGAGGTTTGGATTGATTCATTGGACTCGGGTACTAAGATAGCGGAACGTAATATTTCCAACACCAGCAGTTGGTCTACATTTATGACCTTTTCTACGAACATAATTTCACCGGTAATCGGAAATCACGATGTTTACCTGAAATTTAAAGGAACCGGTACGGACAAACTCTTCATGCTGAAATGGTTGAATTTTATAGAAAAATCCAATCCCGATACTTCTGAGGATAAACTAAATCCGAGTTTACTGCCGTATAAATTTGAACTGGGACAGAATTATCCGAATCCATTTAATCCGACCACTGTAATAAAATATTCGATTTTCAGGAATAGTTACGTGTCTTTAAAAGTTTTTGATCTTACCGGTAGAGAGGTGGCGTCATTATTTGATGGATATCGTGATGCCGGGAATTATGCTGTTTTGTTTGATGGAAGCAAATTGGTGAGCGGAATATATTTTTGCCGGATGAAGGCGGAAGATTTTATTCAAACTAAAAAACTTGTGGTGCTAAAATAGAGATGATACCGTTACGGGCTACTGATATAATGAAATGAAGTCGAACCAAAAAACTGGATCTGGAAAATGAAAAAATTATTGATACTCTTGCTGATCGTCATTCCGCAACTATTATTCTCAGGTGGAATTGTCATTAATGAAGTGATGTCATCCAATGACATTACGATTTTTGATGAAGACGGTGATGCATCGGACTGGCTTGAATTATTCAATAGCGATTCGGTGCCGATAAATCTCGAAGGGTATCATCTTAGCGATGATTCGCTGAATGTTGATAAATGGCAGTTCGGTAATGTCATTATCGAACCGGGAGAACACCTGATAGTTTTCGCCTCGAATAAGGACAAATTTGCTGATTATTGGCATACCAACTTCAAGATCAGCGCCTCCGGTGAGGAAATTGTACTCAGTGATAGCAGCGGGGCAATTATTGACAAGATATTTGTGCCGGCCTCGGAATCCGACATATCTTATGGCCGAATTAGTGACGGGGCACTGCCCTGGATTTTCCAGGAACCTTCACCGGGTTCGGAGAATACCGGAAAGGAGATTCCGATTTATTCCGATTCGGTTACCGTTTCATTGCCCAGCGGATTTTATTCGTCAGCAGTTTCGGTTGAATTGACCGCCGGTGACAGCCGGATTTTCTATACTCTCGACGGTAGTAATCCGGATTCCGGTTCGACTGCATATTCCGCACCGATCAGCATTCAACAAACGAAAGTCCTCAAAGCTATCAGCTTTAAGGAAAATCATTTGCCGGGACCCGTGATTTGTAATACCTACTTTATCAACGAAAACACACTTCTGCCGGTCATTTCTCTTTCGGCTGATCCCTTTGACCTTTTTGATGCCGATTCGGGTATCTATTCCAATTATACGATGGATTGGGAGCGCCCGGCGCATGTGGAATTTTTTGAAGACGATAAAAGGTCGGGATTTTCGGAAAATTGCGGGATCGAGATTTTTGGCAGTCAGAGTGCAACTTGGGCGCAGAAGTCTATGTCGATAAAATTTAAAGAACAGTACGGCGTCTCCGGTATCACCTACCCGCTATTCCCGGATTTTCGCATCACTGACTTCAAAGCATTTGTGCTCAGAAATTCCGGCAACGATTGGCAATATACCCATATTCGTGACGCGGTAATGCAGACCCTTGTTAAGGATCTGGATATCGATTATCTCGAATATCGTCCCGCGACCACTTTTATCAATGGCGAATACTGGGGAATTTACAATATCCGCGAAAAGATCAATGAGCATTACATCGCTAACAGACATCCGGGCGTAGATCCGGATAATATCGACCTGCTGGAAAACAATATGGATGTCATTCAGGGGGATGCTCAGAGTTACCAGCAACTGATCGATTATATGAGCACCAATGATATGTCAACAGAGGCCGCTTACGCCTATCTCGATTCGGCAATCGATCTGGATGAATGCATCCTTTATTTTGCGGCGCAGGCCTATTACGATAACATGGATTGGCCCGGGACCAATATCAAGTTTTGGCGGGAACGCAGTGCGTCCGGTAAATGGCGCTGGATTCTTTTCGGTCTGGATTTCGGATTCGGTCTTTATGCCCATAATGCCTCGGAAGATCATATTACATTCATGTTTTCACCGGTAGAAACGCGTTACTCGAATCCACCCTGGGCGACATTATTTCAACGTAAACTGATAGAAAATCCGACAATAAAAAACCGATTCATCAACCAGATTGCAGATTTACTGAATACGAATTTCACAAGCACGCGGGTCGTCAATGTGATTAACACATTGGCAAATCATATCTCCAGTGATATCACCAGACACAGAACTAAGTGGAACATTTACGGTGAAAATACCGATAAAATGACGACTTTTGCACAACAGCGTCCGGCCTATTTACGCACTCACGTCCGTAGTTATTTCGGCTGTGGAAAAGACGGTACGCTTACTGTCAATGCGACAGAAGGTGGTTCGGTGCAGCTAAATACTCTTACGCTACAATCAGCAGATCTGCCGTTTAGCGGTATATATTTCCAGGGCAATGCTGTTCATTTGAAGGCAATTCCGGCTCCCGGTTATGTATTTGACGGTTGGAGCGGTGCACTCACGTCTGACGAATACTCCGTGACATTTTCGGTTGGCAATACCAGCAGTATCACGGCTACTTTTTCTCCCGATACGAGCCTTGTTAAAGATATCGTCATCAACGAAATAAACTATAATTCGGCGGACGATTTCGATTCCGGTGACTGGATTGAATTGTATAACCGAAGCGACCATTCGGTCGACATTAGCGGCTGGTACTTTTCAGACAGCGACGATAACCATAAATTCATTTTCGCTACCGGAACGGTTGTTGAACCTGACAGTTATTTGGTTTTAGTCGAAAATGACAGCGCGTTTTTCGCGTGTTTTCCGAATGTAGAAAATTATGTCGGCGAAACTGGCTTCGGCTTAAGTAGTTCCGGAGAATATTTGCGGTTAGTGGATAACTGGGAACAGATTGTCGACTCGCTGACTTATGACAACAACTCTCCCTGGCCGGTAGAAGCTGATGGTTCCGGCGTAACTTTAGAATTATTTGATGCGGGAAGCGATAATTCAAAAGCCGAAAACTGGAGGGTTTCTATAGGCCATGGGACACCCGGGATGTTAAATTCCATACTGGTCTCCTTAGAGGAGAATAAGTACCGGAGTGTCCCGCTTGAGTTCTCTGTATCTCAAAATTATCCGAATCCGTTTAATCCGAAGACGCAAATTTGTTATTCAGTACCCCAAAATAGTAACATCAGCCTCAAGGTTTTTAACCTTCTCGGGCAGGAAGTCGCGACCTTATTCGAAGGTGTCCGCCCAGCAGGAAATTACACGGCCATATTAGATGGCAGTAAACTAACGAGCGGCGTTTACTTTTACAGAATGGAGTCAGGAAATTTTATGGAGACAAAGAAGCTGGTACTCCTGAAATAGCGCCATATGATTCTAACTTTATATAGAAGGTGAAAAATGATTAATAGCACTCGATCAAATAAGATGATTATTTTTCTCGCACTCGTTATTTCCGTTACAGCCTTTAGCCAGGTAAGATTGCCAAAACTGATAAGCGACGGCATGGTATTACAGCGCGATGCCGAATTAAAAATCTGGGGCTGGGCGGCTGTAGGAGAAAAAATCTCAATCGAATTTATCGGTTCGACATATAATATTACGGCCGACAATAAAGGCGATTGGAGTATTGTACTTCCGAAATTAAGTGCCGGCGGGCCGTACGAAATGAACCTGAAGGCGTCCAATTCGGTTACAATTCACAATATCATGATCGGCGATGTCTGGGTTTGTTCCGGGCAGTCGAATATGGAATTGACCATGGAGAGAGTTAGCCCGTTGTACGGAACGGAAATCGCCAATTCCGAAAATCCCCTGATCCGGTATTTTGAAGTGCCTGATAAATACGATTTTAATAATCCGCAAAAAGATTTGTCGTCCGGACGCTGGGAGAAGGCCAATCCCAGGAGCGTTTTAAACTTTTCGGCAGTGTCCTACTTTTTCGGAAAAGAGGTGTACGAAAAATATAAAGTTCCGGTCGGACTGGTTAATGCGGCTTTGGGCGGTTCGCCGGCCGAATCATGGATTAGCGAGGAAAGTCTCAGGGAATTCCCGGAATATTATAACGAAGCCAGGAGATTCAAAGATGCTTCGTTGATTCAGCAAATTCAGAACGAGGACAGAACCAGGATAGATGAATGGTACCGCCGATCAACGCGGAATGATGAAGGTTATAAAAATCCGAAAAATCTCTGGTACAGTCCGAAGTATAATGCTTCCGCGTGGCAGACCATGAAAATTCCCGGCTACTGGGCAGATGGCGATCTGGGTTCTGTTAATGGCGTCGTCTGGTTTCGGAAAGAAATCGATGTTCCGGAAACAATGACCGGAAAACCGGTCCAACTTAATCTCGGCCGAATTGTCGATGCCGATTCCGTTTACGTAAACGGAATTTTCGTTGGGACGACGAGCTATCAGTATCCGCCACGCAGGTATTCCATTCCCGCAGGAATCCTGAAAAGCGGTCAGAACGTTATAGTCATCAGGGTCACAAACAGTGAAGGACGGGGCGGCTTTGTCGAAGATAAACCGTATGAACTGATTGCCGGAGATGAAAGAATAGATTTAAATGGCGACTGGCAATATCGTCTGGGCGCCAAAATGGAACCGTTAAAAGGAGAAACCTTTATCCGATGGAAGCCGTTGGGTTTATACAATGCGATGATTGCCCCGCTGATCAACTATCCAATAAAAGGAGTAATTTGGTATCAGGGAGAAGCGAATGCCAAAAAACCGGTTGATTATAGTGCGCTTATGCAGGCATTAATAAAAGATTGGCGTAAAAAATGGGATCTTGGCGATTTCCCGTTTTTATTTGTGCAGTTGCCAAATTTTATGGAAGCCAAATCTGAACCTTCCGAAAGCAACTGGGCATTAATACGGGAAGCTCAGTTGAAAATCCTAACAGTGCCAAATACGGCTATGGCTGTGGCGATCGACATCGGCGAATGGAACGACATTCACCCGCTTAATAAAAAGGATGTCGGCAAACGATTATTTCTGGCCGCCCAAAAAGTTGCTTACGATGACAATACCGTCAACTATTCGGGACCGATTTATAAGTCAATGAAAGTTAGCGGAAATAAAATAATTCTATCGTTTGACAATATTGACGGCGGGTTGATTGCCAAAGATGGTCAGAAACTGAAGGGCTTTGCGATTGCCGGAGCCGATAAACATTTTGTGTGGGCGCAGGCCCGAATCGAAAATGATAAAGTTGTCGTCTGGAGCGACGAAATTTCAAATCCGGTAGCGGTGCGGTACGCCTGGGCCGATAATCCGGCCGGAGTGAATTTATATAATAAAGGCGGATTGCCGGCCTCGCCATTCAGAACGGATGAATATTAAAGAAATGACCGTTTTATATGTGGTATAATCCTATGCTTTATATAAGTAGGTTCTAAATAGCAGGATGTTGTAGAAATGTTCTCAAAAAGGTGTAGAGGAGACTAAAAATGATTCGGAATAATTTAAAGAAGAGAAATTATCATTTAAGTTTATGGATCTTGGGGCTGATCCAGATCATTTTTATTTCAAGGGTATTTTCGCAGGTGTTAACGGTTAAAGGTACTGTCACTGCCTCAAGCGTCGCGGTGCAAAACGCCATGATTACTTTTACGGATAACCTCGATACCGCCAACAAGTATTTAGGGCTGACCGACTCGCTGGGTAACTATCAGGTTGAAGTGCCAGCCATTGCGATCAAACCACAAAATAATGTCCCGGCAAAATTTGACCTGGAACAGAATTACCCCAATCCTTTTTCATCCTCGACGACTATTCCATACGCTCTGAATCAACACTCTGACGTAAATATGACTATTTATGACCTGCTTGGAAGGGAAGTGCGGAAAATTAATGTGGGCGCCAAACCGGTTGGCTCGTATAAAGTATTTTGGGACGGTTGTAATAATATGGGTCAGAAAGTGGCGACTGGAATTTATCTCTACAGATTAGATGCCGGCGGCGAATTAAAGGTCAGAAAGATGCTTTATACCGCTGGAGGGAGTGGTATGATTTCCTTGCCTCAGGCCACCACCGCCCGGTTGTCCAAGGCAAGTGAAAGTGTTGGAGTATCTTCAGGATGGGACTTCAATGTTCTGATTGAAAATACGAGCGGTACTTACCCGCAGATAGTTGCCAAGCAGTTCGATAATGTACTGATTCAGGACGATACGACTTTAAACTTTACAGTCACAAAGATACCGGAGGCAGTTGTCAATGTGGATAGCGTCTTTCAGTATATCCGCGGATTTGGCGCTGCGAATATTATGCCCTGGCGGGGAGATATGACGGACTCTGAGATTCAGACCGCCTTTGGAACCGGTGACGGTCAGTTGGGCTTTTCAATGCTGCGTCTCAGATTGCCGTCGAGTACCGGCTGGGATTTTTCTATCCAGGTGGCGACTGCCAAGAAAGCCTATGATATGGGCGTTCTGGTTTTCGCGTCACCCTGGTCGCCACCGGCGGCGTTAAAAAGCAATAATAATACCACGGGCGGCTACCTGCTGGAAAGTCATTACCAGGATTTCGTGGATCATTTGAATTCCTTTATTGATTATATGGCGGATAATGGCGCTCCCTTGTATGCGGTTTCGGTGCAGAATGAACCGGATATTGAAGTATCTTATGAATCCTGTGATTACACTCCCGATCAGATGCAGAATTTTGTGGCGAATTATGCCGGTGGGATTAAGACGAAAGCTATCGCGCCGGAATCTTTTCAATTCAAGAAAAATATGTCCGATCCGATCCTGAATGACTCGGCCGCCTGCGCCAACCTGGATATTATCGGCGGCCACATTTACGGCGGCGGATTGGAATCTTATCCGTTAGCCGAAGAAAAGGGTAAAGAAATCTGGATGACTGAGCATCTGACGAATAACAGCATTTATCCGATGCCCTGGTCGGAAGCATTCGCCGTGGGCACTGAAATCAATGATTGCATGAATGCCGGGATGAGCGCTTATATCTGGTGGTATATCGTTCGCTTTTACGGCCCGATCAGTGATGGAGAACATAACGGTTCGAAAGGCGCTGTGACTAAAAAAGGATATGTCATGTCGCAATTTTCCCGTTTTATTCGGCCTGGTTATCATCGCGTCTTCTGTACAAAGACACCGCAAAGAAATGTGTTTGCTTCTGCCTATATAGACAGTTTGTCCTCCCGGATTGTGATCGTGGCGCTGAATACCGGCACATCGGCGATTCAGCAAACCTTTACGATTGGCAACGGAAATTTTATGAGATTTACACCGTATGCGACCACGGCCCAAAAGAATTGCACGGAGGGTGAAGATATTTACGTGACGAACGGAACCTTCACGGTTACTTTGGAACCGTCGAGTATTACTACATACGTGTCAAACTGAAAACGTGTAAACTTTTTTAGGAGTTATTTCATGATATTTTTTCAAAGCAAACACATTAAAAATATGTTTCTGTTTCTTCCGATCGCTTTCGTTTTGCTGTTTTCAGTATTCGCTTTCGCTCAATCAGATACAATCGAGACCACCGTTCCGGCGCTGAAGGATGTTTTCGCCAACGATTTTTATTTCGGGTGCCTGTTGTCCTATCCTCATATCGGTTTACCTGACGATCCACCAGTAGATGGTCAGGGCACAGTTATTGCTCCGAACGGTGGGTATTTAATCCAGTTTCACATGAACAGCATGTCGCCGGGCAACAATATGAAACCGATTGCCACAGTAGATACTTATAATAGCGCTGTGGCTTATACATCGGCTTCACCGGCTGACAAGGACTCAGTCAATACTCATCCGATAGTAAGGTTTAATCCCAATCTGATTGCACAACTCAATTGGGCCCAGAGACAAGGATTTACCTTTCGCGGACATACTCTGGTCTGGCATAATCAGACTCCCCATGAATTATTTTACTCCGGATATACCCAGGCCGGAGGCTTTTTAACCAAAGCCAAAATGATCGAACGCATGGATAATTATATCAGCGAAATTATCCGCCTGCTTCATGAAGGCTGGCCTGGCATGGTTTCCGCCATCGACGTGGTGAATGAAGCCGTGAACGACGACGGTTACGACAACATTTCCAGCGATTGGTATACAGTCTTCGGAGACAGCAGTTATATCATGAAAGCCTTTGAACTGACCCGCAAGTGGACGGTCTATTACGGTGAGCCCCAGATCAAACTTTACTATAACGATTACAACGCTCACATTGCCGCAAAAGCGGATGGGATCGTTCGGATATGCAAACCTATTTTTGAAGCCGGCTATCTCGACGGTATCGGCATGCAGGATCACGATGGCTACAATTATCCGACAGCGGAACAATGGATTGCATCTTACGAGAAGTTTGTCCCGATCTGCAGCGAAATTTCCGTAACCGAACTGGATGTCACTCCGAGTGATAATTCAACTACAAAATTAACAACCCAGGCCAATCAGTATGCCGCGCTTTTCAAATGTTTTGTCGAGCGCAGTTACTTTTCAGGTCGCGGTAAACTTATCAGCGTTTCCAAGGACGGATTGAACGATCAGTATGCTTTCAAACCCAATGCCTCGCTCTGGAATTCCAATAATAAATGCAAACCGGCTTTTTATGCGACAGTGAAGGTCGGCGTCTACTATAATGCTATCGATTCGCTGATCGCGGCGGTCGATACTCTCGAAGAAGCTGATTACACAGCCGGATCATGGGCAGTTTTTGAGTCGGCACTGTCTGTTGCCGAAAATGCGATGGACCGGAATTATTCCTATGCCGTTTCAGCCGCCGACACTCTGGTGGAAGCTTATAATGACCTCATTTCTGCGCGGGATAGCTTGATTCAATCTACTGCAATCGAAAATACCACCGATAATGCACCAGGTCAATTTTCATTATTTCAGAACTATCCCAATCCTTTTAATCCGATCACGACTATCCGTTACCAGTTACCCGTAACCAGTTACCTGACCATCAAGGTCTATAATCTGTTGGGAAGAGAAGTGGCGACGTTATTCGAAGGTGTCAAACCGATTGGGATTTTTACGGTAAACTTTGATGCCAGTGAACTATCTGGAGGAATATATCTGTATCAATTGAAAGCCGGGAATTTCGTGGAGACGAAAAAACTGATATTGATCAAGTAAGGCTGGAAAATTGAGGGCGATTTTATAAAATCAACAAGGTGGTTTTTTGGAAGGGAGGCCGATGAAAACTAACAGAAATGGGGATTGGAAACAGAGCGGTGCGATTAAAATTCGTTGCGTGACTTTCACGAAAAGCCCGCAAAAGTCACAAAAAGAGTGGCTATTTTGGTCAACAGTAATCTGTTACTTTTGGATTGCTTTGACTTTTAAATTCCTTCCTGCCCAATCGGTAATCATCCAGGGCACTGTTACTACTTCTAATCTGATACCGGTTAAATATGCTTCCATCACTTTCACTAACCAGAACGATACTACCCAAAAATATTCAGCTGTTACTGATACCTCTGGTTACTACCGGTTGACAGTGACGACCGGGATCGATCATTTTGATTACAAGTTGCCTTCCAATATTGAATTGTCTCAGAATTATCCCAATCCCTTTTCAGCATCAACTTCTATCTCCTATAAACTCAATATAAAATCCGATGTAGAAGTTGCGGTTTATGATCTTCTCGGAAGAGAAATAAAAAAACTGGTTACTGGAGTTAAATCGCCTGGAGAATACTTTGCTCACTGGGATGGCTGTAATAAACAGGGACAAAAAGTAGCCGCAGGTATATATTTCTATCGATTACGGGCAGGTAAGGAAGTCCTTGTAGGTAAAATGCTTTTTAAAGGATATGGTTCTTCTACCAGTAGTTCATCGGCTATTAAAAATATTTATTCTCATAGAAACAAACTTGACAAACGAAATGATCAGCAAGATGAATGGGACGACTCTATTCTTTATACTATCCGAATAGAAAATACCAACGAGACATATCCGAGAATCTCAACTCGAGAGTTCTATGAGATAAGTATTCGACAAGATACTATCATAAGCTTATCGGTAAAGGAAATAACGCATTACAATATGAATCTTTATGTTGGCAACTATGGATACGATCAAATATATGTCATTGATACAGACGATGACACAGTGATTGATACTCTTAAGGGATTTATCTCTGTTAAAGATGTTGTTCCGACAAAGGGAGGAAAGAAACTTTATGTTTCAACTTTTAAATATTCGGTCTATCCCTATGATACAACCTACCCGGCGGTGGTATATTCTGTAAACCTTCAAACAGGTTTAAAAAATGTGATATATAATGGATCGCCTCTAATTAAGATGACGTCAAACGGTGTGCCTCTTGTATTTTTCGATAGACAAATCGGTACGCTTGATACCTTAACAGATGCGATCACCTTTTTTGACAGCCTTGATGTAGTCCTTGATTCACCTCAACCAATAGTTTTCGATCCTAACGCGCCAATTTTTTATACCTTAAATAGCCGAAACCAATTTTTCGCATATAATTATCAGAATCAAAGTATTGTCCGTTACTTCAACAGTATTTCCCAATTTTATCGTATGACAATTTCTGCCGATGGAAAATATATCTATTGTTCAAATGGTCCGATAGTTGAGATCGTTGCAGATTCAATAGTTGGGTGGATTACGGCAAACTATCGCGGCTCCATTGCCCAGACATTTGATAGTCAATATTTGTATGTAACTGATCCCGGAGCTTATCTAATACCGGAACCAATACCGAGCGGACATATCAGCATTTTTAATACAAGACCTGATGGAAGGGCTGAGTACACCGGTTATATTGATGTCAATAAAGCAGCCGGTCAGGCGTACACAATAACTGATGACATTGTAATTATGCCGGATGCAAAGAAAGCCTATGTATCCAGCTATTTTTCTCGGATATTTAGTATTGACCTTGAAATAAACGAGGTCGTTAATGTTATAAGGTTTAAACCACGTAATATCAACTTACGCTCTATAATTTTAGGCGTAAAATAATCTAAAAAAAGGAGGAAAGATATGAAAAAAAGAAATAAGTTTTTTCGTTTGTTTCTCCTTTTTTGTATTCTTTTTAGTAGGTTTAATTACAGTAAACATGAAATCGATAACACAGCTTTCATAAGTGGCTATTGTCAAAATAACAATAGTACATCTAATATTCAGCAAAATTGTGAGTGGAAAATTATTTCAGAAGTAACCAGCGATATGAATAAAGTATTTTTCGTTGATTCTACAAAAGGTTGGATTGTTGGAGATAGTGGGAGAATATTTGCTACAGATGATGGGGGCACTACCTGGTTGTCTCAGGTCAGTGAGACTGAGAACAAACTTGTATCAATTTATTTTATGGATAATCAGACTGGATTTGCTACCGGATATGATAGAACACTCATCCGTACAAATAATGGTGGTGATACCTGGACAACGGTTGAAGTTAATGGTGATAGCGGATTAATCTACAGTAGTTTAGGTCCCGGTGTAGGCGATAGTATCTACTTTATCTCAAATTTTGGCGAGGTTCATTGTTCAAGCGATTATGGTGGCAGCTGGTCAAAATCTTATAACTTTAATAAGTATGGATTCTCCTACCTGGATTGCTCAAATAGTCCTACTTGTTTTGCTATGCAAATCTTACTTAAATCTTTCTATAAATCAACTGATGGAGGAAAAGTTTGGGAGAAATTGTCCATACCCATAGAGTATTCCAGTGACATTTATTTTTTAAATGACAGCATCGGTTGGGTCAGTGAAGATTGGATAATAAGTAGTGCGTGGCATGATAGTGTATCGTTATACTTAACTCTGGATGGTGGGAAGACCTGGACCCGGCAGTCAACATTGGAAGGCAAATCTTTAACCAATATCGTTTTTTTTGACTCTTTTGAAGGTTGGCTTTCGGTGGTTGATAAAATCTACTATACCCTCGATAACGGTAAATCCTGGATGTGTCAATTTGAATGTGACAGTTTAGACTGGATAAGAGATATTTACTTTTTGGATGACAGAAACGGGTGGGCTCTGACAAATCAAGGTGCTATTATTAAATATGGTATGCCTATCGTCTCAGTAGATAAGTTTGATAATGCGTATGCCAACGAATATGTTCTTAATCAGAATTATCCCAATCCCTTCAATCCGACGACCGTGATTAGTTACAAGTTACTAGTGACGAGTGACGTGTGTATAAAGGTTTACGATCTGCTCGGGCGGGAAGTTGCAACGGTGTTCGATGGCGTTCGGTCAGCCGGAAATTACTCGGTTACCTTTGATGCCAGTAGAATGGCTGGTGGGATTTATCTGTATCAATTGAAGGCCGGGAATCATGTGGAAACGAAGAAATTCGTTTTATTGAAATGAACAATTTGAGGATCAAATTTATTCCAGCATGAGAGAAAATACTTTGTAATTTTGCGCACTTAGTGAGGAATTATAATAGGAATTGATATGCAATTAAATCCCACGAAAGAAATTGAATCCCAATCCCGGAACTGCCGTAAACGGTTTTCTACGGGTTACCTGCTTCTCCTGTTGGCCGGTTCAATGGCATTGGCTCAACCCTCCGGCGGACCTTATGGCCCGGTTCATAAAACCTACGATTTAGCGGTGGTCAAAGGTAAAATCTATTACGTCGCAACCGATGGAAAAGCCGAAGTGGCCGGAGATAAACTGACGAATCCTACAACTCTGGAAACCGCCATCGATCAAGTGAAGACCGGCGATGCCATTATCCTGCGGGGCGGCATTTATCGCACCGGCAATCTGGTATTGAATCAAGGCATTACGATCCAG
>JAZDEI010000082.1:0-33315 GCA_043808945.1 Fidelibacterota bacterium
ATGACCTCCCGGAAGACCCGCACGAGCATATTTTCCGTCATCTGCAGGATGTCTTCTTCATCGACGAAGGCCATTTCCACGTCGATCTGGGTAAATTCCGGCTGGCGATCGGCGCGCAAATCCTCATCGCGGAAACAGCGCACGATCTGGAAATAGCGGTCGAATCCGGCAATCATCAATATCTGCTTGTATTGCTGAGGGGATTGCGGCAAAGCATAAAAATGTCCTCTGCTCAGGCGGCTGGGCACCAGGAAATCCCGGGCGCCTTCAGGAGTGCTTTTCATCAGGCAGGGCGTTTCGATCTCATAAAAGTTATTTTCGTTATAAAAATTTCTGACGCTCTGGTAGGTTTTATGCCGGATCGCCAGATTGCGCTGGAGTTCCTTTGTCCGCAGATCGAGGTAGCGATATTTCAGGCGTAAATCCTCCAGGCCGGTCGAACGGTCGGTCACCAGGAAAGGCTGAGGACGCGATTCGTTCAGGATTTCCAGTTCTACGGCCAATAGTTCGACCGCACCGGTCGCCATTTCGGAATTGGCGGCATTGGCGGGGCGTTGACGCACCCGGCCGCGCACAGCAATAACATCTTCCAAACCGAGTTTGTGAGCGCTTTCGATCAATTCCGCGCCGGACTGCGGATCGAAAACCACCTGTGATAATCCGTAGCGGTCGCGTAAATCCACAAAAATCAGCCCGCCGTGGTCACGGCGACGATTGACCCAGCCGTTGAGCACGACGATTTGATCAACATGTTCCAGGCGCAGATCGCCGCAGGTCAGAGTACGTTTCAACATTGAAATATTTCCATTAGTTAAACAGCTTTCACAACCAGCAAAATTAACTATTCCGCTCAGTTTTCACCAGTATAAAAACGATCTCCGCGAACCGAAAGTCAGCGAGAGATTCGGATCATAGAAAAAACACCCAGAGCAGAACCGTTGAAATCAGCAGGGTCACGACAGTGATACCGGCCCCGTACTTAGTGAATTCCATAAAGGAAATGCGATGTCCGCTCCTGCCGGAAATGCCCGCTGACACGACATTGGCAGAAGCGCCGATCAGGGTACCATTGCCGCCCAGACAGGCGCCCAGTGAAAGCGCCCACCAGAGAGGCAGGATTTTATCGGCACCGACGGTATTACCAATATCCCGGATCAACGGTACCATCGTGGCCACAAAGGGAATATTATCCAGGAACGAGGAAAATATACCGGAAATCCAGATGATCGCTACGGCAGTAACCGGGATATTGCCTTTGGTCAGGCCCATGATCGCGCGGGCTAATTTTTCGATGATCCCGAGATGCACGAGACCGCCGACAATAATGAACAAACCGATAAAGAAAAAAATCGTTTCCCATTCAACCTCGTGGAAAAATTCCTCGACAGTTTTGCGGTTGGTAATTATCATCAGAATCGACGCTCCCCCAAGTCCGACAGTCGCCGGTTCCAGCCCAAAATATCCGTGCAGTAAAAATCCGATAATAACCAATCCTAAAACAGCGATTGCTCTGAACAGCATGGCTTTATTGTGGATCGACCGTTTTTCATCGAAATCCATAATACGGGCCTTTAATTGGTTCGAAACCCACATTTTTTTATGCCAGATAAAATAAATAATGACCAAAAACACCAGCATATTAATTATGACGATTGGCGACAAATTAATTACAAAATCCATGAATGACAGGTTGGCGGCGCTGCCGATCATGATATTGGGTGGATCGCCGATCAGGGTCGCGGTACCGCCGATGTTGGAAGCCATGGCTGCGCTAATAACAAACGGATTCGGGCTGAGCTCAAGTTCCCTGGCGATCAGGATACAGATCGGGGTCAGAATCATTACCGTCGTAACATTATCCAGAAAAGCGGATACGACCGCCGTGATTACGGCAAAGGAAAGCATGATTCTGATCGGTTCTCCTCTGGCAATTTTAGCGGCCCGAATAGCGATATATTCAAACAAGCCGGTCTTTTTGGTAATTCCGACAATAATCATCATGCTGATCAGCAGAAAGATCACATTCCAGTCGATATATTCAAAGGCCGATTTCTGATCTATTATTTTCAGTACCAGGAACAGAGATGCGCCCAGTAAAGCCGCAATGCTTTTATTGACCGTCTCCGTGGCCACAAAAACGAAAACGGCAATGAAAATCGATAGCGCAAAAACGATCTGGAAACCCATTTCAACCCCTCAAAATTTTGGTTAAAATGTCCATGAAGCTCAGGATGCCGACCAGTTTATTGCCGGTTACGACTGGCAAATGCCGCCGTTTATTGCGGGTCAGTTCAAAAGTCGCTTCGATGATTGAAGTATTCGGTTCCAGAAAAAGGGAGGCCTTGCGCATGACATCCTTAACCAGAATTTTATCTTCTTTCATAAGAAATTCCTCGAATGGCTCGAAGCGATTGAGAAAGCTGAGATTACTGAACATCATAGCATAATTCGGAATGCCCAGCTGGATCAGATCCAGCACATTCATTTCACCCTGCAATTCGTGATTTTTATCGACCACCGGCGCATAACTGATCTGATTTTTATAAAAAATATCGGCAACTTCCCGCAAAGTCAGATCTTCGGAGAGCAGAACCAGATCGGTTGCCATAATGTCGCCGACGCATAGCTCTTTCTTGACTTCCATATCGGCCCGGCCGAGCAGACTTAAGAATTCATGGCTGGTATTTGCATCACAGATTTGTCCGAAAATTTCCGTTTTTTGGGATAATTTGATCAACGCGGCCAGGGTGTTCAGATAGAGAGTTGATTCGGTTTGGGACGTCAATATCAATGCAATCATTTTTACCGGATAGTTCTGCGTCCGGATGGGTTCGCCGGGTAAATAGATGCCGATTAAAATATCGTTGAAATTCTCCAGGCGGGCATGCGGAATAGCAATGCCGGTTTCAAAGATCGTACCGCCCAGGTTTTCGCGCATCCAGACCGCATCGCTGATTTTCGACAGATCGACTGTGAAACGATAGTGAGCATGCATATCTTCGATCAATTGATTGATGGCGGTCGGGTAATCCCAATCTTCCCGGCCGATGCGGATGAGATTATTATTGATCAGGCTGACTAATTTCATAGCGCCTCCCGTGTTAACATTTGTTGATTATGCCGGAGAGCAGGATAATTTTCCGATTTGAAATGGGTGCTGTCCGGCCGTTCGTATTTATTTTTATCGCGGAATAATATATAACTGCATTCACAGGTAATTCGGATTGGAGGAGAATTTCGATTAACGAATCATTTCTGGGCCAGTCGATCATCACCAACCGGTAATTGGGATTCGGTCAGCGGTGCCGGTTCCGATGGATGGGCAAAATGCATTTCACAGCGGCCTTCGAATACTGCTCCGTCTTCGATAACGATCTGAGCGGCTTTGATATCACCGCGTAAAAAAGCCCGGTCGCCGAGGGCGACTTTGCCGACGGCGTTGATATTGCCCTCGACGTGCCCGCCGATATTCAGATATGCGCCTTTCAGTTTGCCTTTGATCTCGGAGCCGGAGAAAATGGTGATCGTGCCATCGGTGTCGATATCGCCATTAATTTTGCCATAGATGATGATATCGCCTTCGAGATGCAGATTACCGGTTATGACCGTTTTTTCGCCGATGATGGTATTAATGGCTTGTTCTTTCTTCTTAATCACCGTAGTCATATCAATCGCCTCCTTCGCTTTTCAGGGAAATATCGGCTTTTTTATAGGAGTAAATTAAATCCTGCGGGTCGATCGGATTCCCTTCCCGCCAAATTTCCAGATGCAGATGCGGGCCTTCGCTTTTACCGGTATTGCCGAGATAGCCGATAACCGATCCGCGCGCGACATATTGGTGTTCGACGACACTGTTGCGCTGATTATGCCCGTAAATACTAAAGTAGCCGCCGGAATGATAGAGAATGATCATATTGCCCAGATTGTAGGTCCAGTTGGAAAAAACCACGACACCGGCCGCCGCAGCTTTGATCGGAGTGCCTTCGGCCGCCGCCACATCGACTCCATAGTGATTCTCACTGGTCAGAACTTTGTCGTCGATAAAACCACGTGTGATATAGCCGGTAACCGGTGGATAGATCGGAACGTTTTCCAGGTAACTGATTTTGACAAAGCGTCCACGATCCGGATTGTTCTTCAGATAATTAACCGCCGCGGACGAATCGGCTGAGGGCAACACCAGGTCAGCGCCCAGCACCGAACGGATATATTGATCCATCTGTCTGATTTGGTTATAATCGCTGAGAATCTGGGATACTTTCAAACGATCCTGCACCAACTGGGCGTTTTCCAGGGTGACCTTCCGGTACTGAATTGCCTTGGGCAGGGTAACCAAAATGGTGATAATCAACAACGCCAGAAAAGTCGCCATACCGATAATTATCAGCCGGGCGGTCGCATGGCTGAAGGTTAAAATGAAGGGTTTTTCGCGGCTTTCCGATAATAAATGCAGGGTATATATTTTCTTTTTCACGATTTTTCTCCGATGCTTTCAAACATCTCAATCAGGCGCGTCAGGTCGTCTCGCGAATAGAATTCCACTTCGATGCTGCCCTTGGTTTCGGCGCCTTTGATTTTTACTTTGGTACCCAGGATATGCATCAGGCTTTCTTCGAGTGTTTTAATGGCCGGCGGCTTCGGAACCGGAGTTTTTTTGGACAAATCCGGGGTAGCCTGGAATTTTTTTGCGATCTTTTCGACCTCACGGACACTCAGGCCTTCGCGCCGGATCTTTTGCCAGAGATTGATCTGCTGCTGGGCATTGCCGACCGTTAAAAGCGGACGCGCGTGTCCGGCGCTGAGTTCTCCGGCCCGCAGATCGTTCAGAATCGCTTCGGGCAGGTTAAGCAGTCGCAGGGAATTAGTAATTGTCGGTCGCTCTTTGCCGACTTTTTGAGCAATTACCTCGTGTGACAAATCGAAGGTATTGGCCAGAATCTGGTAAGCCCGGGCTTCATCGACCGGATTCAGATCTTCGCGCTGGACATTTTCGATCAAGGCCAGTTCGAGCATTTCGACTTCACTGGTAACCGGCATGATATAGGCCGGGATAGTGGGTTTACCCAGTTTCTGGCAAGCACGCAGGCGCCGTTCACCGGCAATCAGCTCGAAGCCGTTATCGATCTGGCGCACCGTGATCGGCTGAATCACGCCTTTTTCACGGATAGACATGATCAATTCCGTCATGGCCTGTGGTCCGAAGTCTTTGCGCGGCTGATGGGGATTAAATTTTATTTTGGCCACATCGATCTCGGCCGTTGTATAAACCTGCTCCACCCCTTCCGGAAATTCAGGGATGATCGCGCTGATGCCTTTACCCAATCGCTTGCTCATCATCTTTCAGCAGTTCTCCTACCAGATTCATATAATCCTGTGCGCCGGCCGAGGAGGCATCGTAGAGGATGATCGGCTTGCCAAAACTGGGCGATTCGCCCAACCGGACATTCCGCCGCACCTTGGTTTGATAGACCTTGCCCTTGAAATGACTGCGCACCTGTTCCGAGACTTCCTGAGAAAGACGCAGGCGGCCGTCATACATAGTAATCAGTACTCCTTCGATCGCCAGGCTGCGGTTCAAATTCCGCTGAATCAGACGAATGGTATGCAGTAATTGTCCGAGTCCTTCCATTGCATAATATTCGCACTGAATCGGAATCAGCACCGAATGGCAGGCGGCCAGGCTATTAATCGTCAGCAGGCCGAGCGACGGCGGGCAGTCAATAATTACATACTTATAATCCCGGCCCATCATCTCGAGCGCTTTCTTTAAAACCAACTCCCGCCCGATCAACGATACCATTTCAATTTCAGCGCCGACTAAACGCGGTGAGGCCGGTAAAATATCCAGATACGGAATTTCAGTAGCCGAGATTGCCGAATTAATGTCTATGCCTTCAATCAGAACTTCGTAGACTGTCTTTTCCAGACTGCGATAATCAATTCCGCACCCCAAAGTCGCATTGGATTGCGGATCCATATCAATCAACAGAGTTTCGACTTCGGATACGGCCAGTCCGGCGGCGACGTTGACCGCTGTGGTGGTTTTCCCGACTCCGCCCTTTTGATTGGCAATGGTGATTATCTTTTGCATATAATTTGGATTAAATTAAATAATATCAATATATTTTCAGATATTAAACGTTTTTAAAAAGCTTTGCAAATTTAAACCCCACCCACTCTAAAAAACAAGATTAAAAGGCCGTTTATCCGGGAAGCATCGTATGCCGATCGGATTCTAGCGGGCCCGACGCCATAATGCCGGAATAAAAACAACGAAGATCGAATAAAACTCCAGCCGGCCAAACAACATGCTGGCAATCAGGACTATTTTATTCAGAACAGTCAGCCCGGCAAAACTCTCGATTGGTCCAAACAGGCCGACGCCCGGTCCGACGCCGCCCAGGGTCGTAGCCACCGCCATGAGAGCTGACTCCGGCGGCACGCCACCTATAGCCACTATCATACTTGCGATCAGCCAAAAGCCCAGATACATGCCGACATAGATGATAGCGTTTTGGATTGTTTTTTCATCCATCGTCCGGTTATTTAGCTGGATAGTCGTAACCACCCGCGGATGAATCAGCTGAATGATCTCGCGGTAAATTCCTTTAAAAAGCAGAATGATCCGCGAGTTTTTGATAGCCCCGCTCGTTGATCCGGGGCAGGCGCCGACCAACATTAAAACCAGTAAAACAACGTGAGTCACCGGCAACCACCTGTCCCAGTCGGCCGTCACAAAACCGGTGGTTGTATTGATCGAGGCGACCTGAAACACGCCGTAGCGGATCGCTTCCAGCCAGGTGCCGTAAGTATGCAGACGCAGATCGATCACTACGATCAGGGACGCGCCAGCCATAATCAGCAGATAGATGTAAAACACCTCTGAATAAAAACGCCAGCTTTTTCCCGGGCGTAATAATTTCGGATATAATGTAAAATTGATCCCGGAAAGAACCATAAAAACCACGACGACGATTTCGACGTAAATGTTATTGTAGGCGGCAATGCTGGCATTCTTCGGTGAAAAACCACCGGTGGCAATTGTCGCCATTGCAGTAAGCGAGGCGTCGAAAAACGGCAGTCCCAGTATCAATAACAGCACTGTTTCGGCGGCGGTGAAAACAAAATAGACCGTCCAAAGCAACCGTGCCGTGTCTTTGATTTTAGGAGTGATTTGCTCATTGGCGAGCGATGATGATTCAAAGTTGTACAAATTGCGCCCGCTGACATTAATGGCCGGTAAAACCACGAGCGCCAATATGATGATTCCCATGCCGCCGATCCAATGTGTTAGGCTTCGCCAGACCAGCAGACTGACCGGCAGGGCTTCGATATTATTCAGAATCGAAGCGCCCGTCGTTGTAAAACCGGAGACCGATTCGAATAGCGAATCCAGGAAACCGCTGAAATATCCTGAAAAGTAAAATGGCAGAGCACCGATCACGGAAGCCCCGACCCATCCGACAACCACGATCACCATTGCTTCCCAGCGCTGTATATTGAATCTTCGTGGCCTGCGAATTTGCATTAGCAGGC
Source organism: Fidelibacterota bacterium (assembly GCA_043808945.1). GTDB lineage: Bacteria > Fidelibacterota > UBA2242 > UBA2242 > UBA2242 > JAGNGI01. The sequence continues at coordinate 7,537 of JAZDEI010000082.1, forward strand.
CGATACCCGTCGCTATGATTATGCTCGTCAAAAAAGCCGGCGCGGCCGTATCACGTTTAAAAAGACTGATTATCAGCGGCAGGATTAAAAACAGTCCCAGCACAACGAAAAGATTGCCAAGGATTACAATTATATTGCGGATTTTCACCGTCCGCTCCCGACTGACGACATTCACATACTCCTTTGTACCAAACAAATCCTGAATATTTTACTCTTTTTAAAAATAGGAAGCAAATCCGGTCATTTTCCGTTCTGGCATAATCTCATTAAAATTTCATTGTAAAAAGTAGCAAAATTTGGCAGATTAGCATCGTGAATCTGTACGGTGACTACTCCTGAACATGAAAAACCTGGTCTATATCGGACGCTGGATCATCGGATTCGTCTTTTTTTTACTGCTGGCCGCGACAATTTTCACCGGACTGATAATCTGGAGACCGGCCCAGGTCTATATTTTGATTCAGCCGATTTGCCGGCTCGCGTTGCGCTCGCTGGGCGTCCGGATCAAAATTACCGGCCTGAAACGCTTCGATCATCGCCATGCTTATCTGATTATCTGTAATCATGAAAGTCTGCTGGACGCCTTCATCTGCCCGGCTTATATTCCAATGTATTTCACGACGTTGGAACTGGCCGAACATTTTTCGTGGCCGCTCTGGGGCTGGCTGATCCGAAAATGGGGTCACATACCAATCACCAGAGGTAATCTGAACGCCTCTCTGGAAAGCCTGGACAAGGCCGCAGCCCTGCTGAAATCCGGCCGCTCAATCCTGATTTTTCCCGAGGGCACTCGCACTTTGAACGGCAAAATGCAGTCATTTAAAAAGGGGGCTTTTCATTTAGCGCAAAATGCCCGGGCTGATATCCTGCCCCTCGCTATCAACGGTTTGTGGCGTGCCAAAACCCGTGGTGATTGGCACCTGCGTTCGGCCAATGTCAGCTTATCTTTCGGGCATCCGATTCCCTATTCCCAATATGTGTATCTCTCAGCCGATGAATTGCGCGACCTCGGATTCCGTACGATTCAGGAGATGAAACGGACCAAATATCACGTTTCCCCGTCCTGAAATAACCAAATTCCAACTTGTGATTATCTTAAAATTTCTTATATTACGAGTATGAGAAAAACGAATTTTGCGCCCCTACCCGAGAGAAAACAATTGCTTTACGAACAAATGGCCCGTGGCTATCGCGTCCATGAACGTCCGAAAAACACCCCCTGGACAGTTTTTGATAAACGTCTGATAGAGAGTAAAATTGCCATCATTTCGATCGCCGGAGCTTATCTGGCTGACCAAAAGCCCTTTACCAATCGTGAGACCGAAAACGATTATAAATGCCGGGAAATTTCACTCAATTTCAAGCGTGAAGATCTGCGTTTCTTTGCGACGGATTGGGAGCCCGGGGAAGTACAGGAAGATTTCAATGTGGTTATACCGGTCGACCGGCTGGTGCTCTTACAAAAAGAAGGCATGATCGGAAAAATTCACGAGACAATTATCAGCATCGCCGGTTTCAGGCGGAGCGAGAAAATGTTCGGTAAATTTCTCGATAAAACCAGCGAATCCCTGAAGAAAGCCGAAGTGGACGGTGTGCTGATTCTGCCCTGCTCGGCCATGACCTCCGAAACCGGTTGTCAGATCGCCTTGTTCCTGGAAAAAAAAGGTTTCCCGACGGTGCTCCTGACGCAGTTTTACGAACAGGTGCTCACCCTGGCTCCGCCGCGCTGTGCCTTCATCAATTTTCCATTCGGGCGTCCTTTTGGCAAAGCCAGTCATGTCACTTTGCACACCGCCATTCTGCGAGACACCCTGCGCCTTTTTGAAAAAGCCAAGGCGCCCGGCGAAATACTCAGTCTGAATTTCGTTTGGTCGTTCGGCCCGGTGGCGAACTGGTAAACCGTCCGGGGGCAATCTGAATTATCTCGACAATGTGGTTTGGTTGGGACACTCGGCCATTCGTATCACTGGCGAAAAAACAATCTACATCGATCCTTTCCGGATCGCACCCGGAATAGCGGCCGACATTATCCTGATCACTCACGGACATTACGACCACCTGGATACCGGCGACATTGACAAAGTCCGCCGGCCGCATACGGTCATCGTCGCACCGGTCGGCGCCCGTCAAAAGATTTCCGATCCGGTGCGAACGGTCCGGCCGGGCGATCAAATCGTGATCGACACAATAACCATTAAGGCTGTGCCCGCCTATAACATTAATAAAAATTTCCATCCACGTGAGCATCAAAACGTTGGTTATATAATCAATACCAACAATCTGACTTATTACCATGCCGGAGATAGCGACCATATTCCGGAAATGAAAACCTTCCATGCAGATGTGGCCTTCCTGCCGGTCAGCGGTATTTTCACGATGGATGCGGCCGAAGCCGCTCTGGCGGCCAAAGACATCCGGCCACAGGTCGCCGTACCGATCCATTGGGGAACAGTCTGCGGCTCACGCAGCGATGCGGAAAAATTCAAACGTTTGGCGGAATGTGAAGTCCAAATTCTAAACAAAGGAAAGTAGTCTAATTATGTTGAAGAAAACTCTGGTTATTTTAATTCTGATTTCTGCGGTTTACGCTCAACCTAACAGCCCGCGGTCAAATAATGTCAGGCAGGACAGCGTCGGGTTTTTTTACAAAATGAGCATCCAGGCTTACAGCACCCAGCAATACGACCAATATCTCACCTATACTCAGAAGGCCCTGCAAGTATATCCTGAAAATTATACTTTACTGTATAATCTGGCCAGCGCCTACGCCCTGAACAAGGATACTCTTAAGGCTATTGAAACCTTAAACTCTCTCGTGGATAAAGGCCTGGGATTGGTGGCGGAAAACGATCCCGACTTCACCGAATTGCAAAACACGCCAGAATTCCGCGCCCTGGTCAAGAAAATTATAAAAACCAAGGAACCAGTCAAATCCAGTAAAAAGGCTTTCATTGTCGCCGAAAAAGACCTCTTTCCGCGGGGTGTTGCCTGCGATCCGCAGACAAAATCTCTTTATCTGAGCAGTCTTTATAAATCCAAAATCGTTCGGATCGACCGCAAGGGTAAAGTCACAGATTTTATGACGGAAAAACAGGACGGTATCGGCCCCGTTACGGCTCTCCGTATTGACCCGAAACGGCGAATCCTTTGGGCATTAAGCTCGTTCGGCGCTCCGAATGAAAACACTCCGCGCGATATTGCCGGTACGTCTTATATTTACAAATACAATTTGAACGACGGTAAACTGATTAAAAAATATGATCTGCTCAAGCCGCGCGGGCACTTTCTTACCGAACTGGTCGACGATCAGGCCGGCAATCTTTATATTGCCGATGCCGGCTTGCGCATCATTTTCCGCCTTGACGCTCAAAAGGATTCTGTAGAAAAATTCATCAATATGCGCAATTATCCTCAGATCACCGGACTGACCATTTCGCCGGACGGAAAATTCCTGTTCGCCGCATACGGCAACGGCATTCTGAACATCGAACTCGCCACCCTGAAAATCAATCCACTGAATCACCCCGAAAATATTCTGCTCGCCGGTTGTGACGGACTCTATTTTTACAATAATTCTCTGATTGCCATTCAGAATTTCCTTAATCGGGTGGTGCGCCTCGAGTTGAACCCGGATTTCAGTGGCGTCACGGGGTACAAAATTGTCGAGTCCAACAATCCCGATTTCGACATGCCTACGACCGGTGTCATTGATGGGAAGACCTTTTATTATATTGCCAATAGCCAGATCAACAATCTGGATCGGGCTGGCAAGATTCAGTCCGCCGATCAGCTGAAAGATATTCTGATATTTAAAACCAAATTGTAACCGGCGAAGATCAACCGCCATTGATTAACAACCTTATAAAGTTAGCCGAAGCGGCTGCGCTGGCCGGCGGTGAACTTATCCGCAATTATTTCCGGCAAGCATACACAATCGGCTCAAAAGGCCCGGACAACCCGGTCACCAGTGCGGATTTGGAAGCCGATGCTCTGCTAAAAACCATTTTACTGGACGCCTGCCCGGACTACGGCTGGCTTTCAGAAGAGAGCGCCGATTCGCTCGCCCGCCTGAACAAACGGCGGGTTTGGATCGTCGATCCGCTGGACGGAACCAAAGAATTCATCGCCGGGCGGGCGGAATTCGTGGTCTCAATCGGATTAGTTGAAGACGGCCTGCCAATTCTCGGCGTACTCTTTAATCCAATCACCAACGAGCTGTTCTCAGCCCAGACCGGACGGGGTGCATTTCTGAATGGTAAAAGAATTCATTGCACTCAGACCGCCAATCTCGCCGATGCAAAGTTGATCGTCAGCCGTACGGAGCTGGCCGACAATCTATGGCAAAAATATCGCCGTCATTTCGGAACACTGGAGCCCAGCGGCAGTGTCGCCTACAAACTTACCAAAGTCGCCACCGGCATCGCCGATCTGCACATCAGCCTGAAACCGAAAAACGAATGGGACATCTGCGCCGCGCATTGCCTGCTCAACGAGGCCGATGCTGAGCTGATCGGTCGCGACGGTCTGCCGGTAACCTACAACCGAAAAAAACCAATCATTCATAGCGGGCTGATTGCCGGAAACAGGAAACTCGTCGAAAAAGCATTGAATATCGACTAAAATCTACTCCGTTGATTTACCTCACGAGATGAGTTAGGAAAAATTTATTATATTCTATTCGTAAATATTCATGTATGAAACCAGAAAATACAGGAGAGGCGGCCATGAGAAAGATTCGTAACGTTTTCTTATTAATCCTTTTGTTTGTTTCTTGTAATGTATTCGGACAGGTACATTATCCGGGGCGAGTCGAAGTAATTGGTGCTGAAGAGATCGTGTTTGATTATTCTGCCGATGCCTGTTATACTGAAGATATTCCCGACGGTCCCGCCCAGGCATTCCGCGATGCCGATGGGAAAATCCAGATGATCGCTGCTCATAAAATCGCATACCGGATGATCGGCAACGATTTTAATTCGCTGGTTCGCGATTGCAGCAACGGGCCGGTATTTACATCGGATGAAAGCAGTGTAGCTGGTTCCTATAATAACCAGGAATGGTTGGCCGGTGTCTATACTTCTGATGGTAAAACAATATATTCGATTGTCCATAATGAATATAAACCGCTTGGCGACGCCAACTGGCAAATTGCCTGGTATAATACGCTGACCTTCGCAACATCGACCGACACAGGACGAAATTATACGCATGCGACTCCACCGAATCACTTTTTAGCGGGGATTCCTTATCGTTATCAGGCCAGCGGGCCGATGGGAATATTTGGTGGCAGTCGGCCGATATATAATCCCAACGACGGTTATTATTATGCCATGGTTCACCTGGAAGCATACAACCTACAGAATTGGGGCGTTGGAATCATTCGCACCCAGACCCTGGATGACCCGGACAGCTGGCGCGGCTGGGACGGCGAGGGATATAATGTCCAATTCATTGACCCCTATAATGAAACCGTCGATAATCCGGCGAATCATATTCTTGCGCCGGTATCACGGGCGAACATCGGTAAAATGTGTGATAATCTTACCTACAACACCTATTTGAATAAGTTCATGGTCGTCGGATTCCATAACAAGAAAAATCTGAATACCAATGTAACTGTGTATGGTATTTATTATTCGCTTTCCGATGATTTAATCAACTGGAGCGCCCCGATTCTGGTTTATGAATCGCCGAAAACCGGCTGGGAGGTCGGCGGCATTTACTATCCGGCGATTATCGATCACAGTGACACGACCCGCAACTTTCAACGGCCCGGACGTGAAGCCTATCTGTATTTTACGCGGTGGAATTCCGGAAGCCTTGATCGCGATCTGATCCGCATTCCGATTCGTTTCAATGAGAATGTGGTCAGCGCGTTTACCGTGAACTCTACCGGTGATCTGGCGGGAGAAAATATCGGCGACGGAACCGCCAGTACCGGAGGAACAAATTCCGCCGGCGATCCGGAAGTGACCCTGCGCTCGGCCATGCATGAGGCTTTGGCCAGCCCCGATCCCGATTACGTTTTTACCATCAATTTCGACATTCCCGGCGAAGGACTGCACGTCATTGACGTCGGTTACTTTTTACCCGAACCGGATCGTCCGCTGATTATTGACGGTTATAGTCAACCCGGCGCCAGCACGAACACCAATGCCTTCAACCAAGGCAATAATGCCGTTATAAAAATAGCCTTAGATGGAGCCAGTTCGGGCGGCGCTACGGCTCTGAATCTTTATGGCGGCCAGACAACCATTAAAGGATTGGCGATCTACGGCTTTGGCTCCGGAATCGGCATTAGCGATGAAGGCAACTGCGTGATTCAGGGTTGTTACCTCGGACTGGATGCAAGCGGAACGGCACAGGGCAATGATCTTGGAATTACCATCGCGGATGCTTCGGCCAATGTCATCGGCGGCCCCAATCCGGCCGACCAGAATGTGATCACCGGCCAGTTAATCGTTCAGGGAACAACTTCAACCGGGAATTACATCTATGGTAACTATATCGGAACCAATGCCACCGGGGCGACAACCGTCGGCTCCGGAACGGTGACCATTCAAAGCGGCGCCAATCAAAATTTCATTGGCACGACAACGGTTCCGAACGTCATTTCCGGTACTTATCGGGGAATCGAGATGATTGGCTCCGGTACAGATGGAAACTGGATTCATAATAATCTGCTCGGTGTTGATCTGACCGGTACCCAACACATGGATCAGGGATTGATCGGCATCTTCATTGAAAACGGCCCGAAATACAACGAGATCAAAGGCAATGTCATCGGATCGTGGGAAGGCGCCGGAATAATGCTTAAAGGCGCGGGTACGGAATCCAATTATATCAAAGATAATTTCATTGGAACCGATACGTCCGGCACGCTGGAATTGGCCAATGGTCAGCCGGCCATTCAGATTTTCGATGCGGCGGCCAATAATTTCATCGGCGGAACCAATCCCGGCGACGGCAATATCATCGCCTGGAATTCCGGCATCGCGGTCGGCCTGGAAGGAGACGCCGGGAATGGTAATGCCATCCTTGGCAATTCAATTTACGAAAACGGATTCGGCATCGATTTGTATCCCTGGTTAGTTACCGAGAATGATGCTGGCGATGTAGACACCGGTCCAAACAACCTGCAAAATTTTCCGGAATTGACCAGCGCTCAGAGCGATGAGGGGCAAACCCATATATTGGGTAGCCTGAACAGTACTGCCAGTACAACTTTTCGGGTCGAGTTTTTTAATAATGAGGTGGAAGACCAATTCGGCTTCGGGCAGGGGCAACATTTTCTTGGGTACCGGGATGTTACGACTAATGCGTCTGGAAACGCGTCGATTGACGTAACCCTGACTGTAGCGCTTGATCCTGGAACCTTTATCACGGCGACTGCAACCGATCCGGGTAACAATACATCGGAGTTTTCAAATATCGTGCGGGTAACCAGTCTGACTTATTATCCCGAGATTAATGTTTCGCCACTGACAATTGACTTTACATTAAATCCGACTCAAATGCTGTCAGAGGCGATCACGATCCAGAACACCGGGACATTTACCCTGAGATGGACGGCTTCAGTTTCCGAAACTTGGATGCGGATCGATGTAAAAAGCGACACGACCGGCGCCGGAAAATCCGATGTAATTAATGTGACAGTCGACCCGCAAGGCATGCTGGCAGGAACCTTTACCGGAACTGTCAGCATCGCTTCCGATGATACTGATGAACCAGTTGTAGATGTCTCGGTTAGCATGACCATCGTTGGTTCGGCCCGGGTTGCGGTCCAGCCGTCTGACATCTCGACTATGTTAAGTCCCGGCAGCACAAAGATCGAAACTCTTTATGTCGCCAATGCCGGAAATACATTGCTGGAATATTACCTGCACCGCAGTTCCGACTGGATTACCCTGACTCCTGACTGGGGCAGAGCCTTGTCCGGCGAGCGAGATACCATTCTCATTTCACTCGACGCCAGTAGTCTTGCAAACGGCACTTACTCGGAATGGGTACGGGTCGATCACAACGATCCCGACCAGTCAAGCATTACGATCCCATTGACGATCACGGTCGCCCCGGAAGGACCAGTACTGGAATATTCTCCCAATCAGATATCAGCAGTTATCGAACTAAATAGAAGCGAAACCTATGATTTAATTCTGGAAAATCCGGGATCGGAGCTATTGACCTGGTCAGCATCGTGTCCCGATGGCTGGGTAATTCCGGATCCGGATACCAGCGCCATTGTTTCCGGCGGGAAGGACACTATTGTTGTAACGCTTGACGTAACCGGGATTGCTATAGGTTCTTATTCAACGAATTTGTGGTTGCATACCAACGATCCGAATCATACCAGCGTTGGAATTCCTGTCTCAGTTGAAATCGTAGAACCCGGTCCGCGGATGAGTATATCGCCGGGATCCATTGCTGTCACCGTAAAAGCACACGAAGTAATTCAGGATACTATCCGGATAACCAACAATGGTACTAAAGATTTACACTGGGACGCCGCCCGATCAATAGATTGGATCGATCTCTCGGATACTATGGGAGTGACCCCGGCCAAATCGACGACAGTAATTATTTACACAATCGACGCCCGCCACAAGATGGGGCAATTATATAACGAGGAATTTGGTTTCACCTCTGATGCAATTGACAATCCAAGCATTACACTTCCCGTGTCCATTACAGTGGTTGAAGAGGCTGAAATGACCATCATTCCCGATTCCATTCACGTTACTCTGAATAAGGACCAAACCGGTACGACCTCCTTTGTCATCCGTAATGACGGTTCGGCTAACTTGAACGGATTGAGCGTTGCGAACAGTTTCGAAAGCAACTGGCTGAATCCCAGTCCGCGTAATCCTTCCGACATTGCGCCCGGAGATTCGGTGATAGTTACGGTAACGATCTCCAATGTTCTCGGTGTTGGCGATCATCCGGGTGTCTGCTTCGTCAATTCCAACGATCCTGACGAACCGTCGGTAAATATACCGATTCTGGTGACGATCATTAACGGGCCGGCCATTGTGATCAATTCGCCTGCAAACTATGCCGTTATAGATTCTGCTACCGTAGATGTTGTTTTCCAGGTTAATAATTTTATTACTGCCGTCCCACCGTCAGGCGATGGATACATAAAATTCAACATAGACACTCAGCCGGACAGTATTTTGTATAGCGTCACATCCTTGTCATTCGGCGATCTGCGCGACGGCCGGCATGTCGTTCGGCTCTGGTTAGTAGATAATGACGGCCAGAATCTCGATCCGGTTGCGATCGATTCCGTGGTCTTCACGATTGATTGGGAGATGCCCTGGGTGGAATTCGAGCCCGGATACTATGATGATTCCCTTTTCGTTGGTCAAATCATCAACGACACGGTACTGGTGACAAACACCGGCAATGTCGATCTCGAACTGACTTTTTCGACTAACGAAACCTACCTGTTCTGCAATAGGATCGATACAATCCTGTCGGTGGGAGAATCGCTGAAATTGCCTTATCACATCGACCTGACCGGCTTCGCAATTGGATGGTATGATGATACCTTGAAATTCACTACCAATCATCCCGATCTACCAGAAGGTGGAATGACTTTCCATATTTCCGTCATTCCCAATGTCGGTATTGATCCATCGGAGTTTCGCCCGGATCAGTTCCTGCTGACCCAGAACTATCCCAATCCATTCAACCCGACTACGAAAATGTTCTATTACCTGCCAGAACAAAGTAAGGTTTCGATCAAAGTTTATAACTATCTCGGGCAGGACGTGCGCACTTTAGTGGAAGGAGTCATTGCTTCCAACGCTTATCAATTAGTCTGGGATGGACTCGATAACCGCGGCGGTTCTGTCGCCAGCGGCATTTATTTTATCCGCATGACCGCTGAATCGGCCAGCCATAACTTTGTCAAAACCCGGAAGATGGTTCTCATGCGATAAAAATTTCATTGCCAATTGATTCTGATAAAAGGGGGCGGGTGCCCCCTTTTTTATCTTATATGTTACAAACTGACATTCATTCCAAAATTAAAAATGGTTACTTATTATATCATCCCCTACTTCCTGTTTGCAATTATTGTCCGGCTGTTCTATATTTGCCAGTCAATTATGGTAGAGCATAGTCAGTCAGAATAAAGTATATGCCGAACGGAGTCTCCCCGGAAAATATTACCAAAAACCTTTCCCGCCACGAAAAGGAGATGGGCATCCAGATTGCGGAGATGGAAAAATACAAGTGGATCTGCAGTCAAAATCAGGGGTACGACATCGGTAAGATCGCCTATTTTGAGTGGACTCAAAAGTACGGCCGGAAGGTGCGCGAATGGCTTGAGTCTCTGCCTGATAACGAGATCGACCGTCTTTTTCAGACAATATCCGACCGAATTAAAAATTATATTCAGGAAAAAGCACATTAGCCGGGCGATCTTTCATTCGGCTTGCCAGCTTTGTTTACCGGAAGATCCTATAACCAATCACTAAAAAACTGCGGAGGAAGACTAATGGAATCAACGCACTCTGCCACCACTAAATTACCGGAAAATGCCTATCGCCAGCTCAAGTCGGGCGAGGAGTACATTCCCGTCATACCCGATGCGAAGATCGTTCCGGAAGTCACCCCCTATTCTCTCGGATGGGGTCTCTTTTATGCCGTACTGTTCTCGATGGCCGCGGCCTATCTGGGTTTAAAGATCGGCCAGGTCTTCGAAGCCGCAATTCCGATTGCCATCCTGGCGGCCGGAATGTCGGTTTTAGTGAAGCGCAAGAACGCCCTGCAGGAAAATGTCATCATTCAGTCGATCGGTTCCAGTTCGGGCGTGATCGTGGCCGGCGCCATTTTCACGATTCCGGGGCTTTATATTCTCGGTCTGAATGCCAATTACATCCAGATATTTCTGGCCTCTCTGCTGGGCGGATTCCTGGGCATCCTGTTCCTGATCCCTTTCCGCAAATATTTCGTCAAGGATATGCACGGCGAATTTCCCTTCCCGGAAGCCACGGCCACCACCGAAGTATTGATCGCGGGTGAGGGCGGCGGCGACCAGGCCCGGGTGTTGGTCTCGGCGGCGCTGGTCGGCGGATTGTATGATTTCTGCGTGGCCGGGTTCGGATTCTGGAAGGAAGTCGTTTCAACCTCGGTTTTCCATTGGGGCGCTTTTCTTTCCGATAAATTCAAATGGGTGCTCAAGATCAATATTGGTGCGGCTGTGACCGGCCTCGGTTATATTATCGGCCTGCGCTATTCTGCGATCATCGCCAGCGGTTCATTTTTAGCCTGGTGGGTAATTGTGCCGGTGGTGAGTTACGTAGCCGGTCTGGGCGCTCAAACACCGGATGCGATCTTCTTCGCTTATGTCCGGCCGGTCGGCATCGGCGCGATCGCGGCGGCCGGAATCATTGGAATTTTGAAATCATCCAAAATTATCGGCGGCGCTTTCAAATTGGCCGGCAAAGAGTTATTCGGCGGTTCCAAAGGAGTTGTTTCGGCCGAAAATTCCCGCACTCAAAAAGACATTCCGATGAAATGGGTAACCATTATTCTGGCGCTGACGCTTATCGTGATCTTTTTATTTTTCCTGTTCGGCGTTCAGGTAACGTTGAAACAGGCTGTAGTCGGACTGCTGATCGTTACCGTAATTTCATTTCTGTTTACGACCGTCGCCGCGCGGGCAATCGCGATAGTCGGCAGCAATCCGGTCTCAGGGATGACGCTAATGACACTTCTGTTATCATCCGCCATCTTGGTAAAAGTCGGTCTGAACGGCGATCATGGAATGCTGGCGGCTCTGCTGATCGGCGGTGTTGTTTGCACGGCCCTGTCAATGGCCGGCGGTTTTATCTCGGATCTGAAAACCGGCTACTGGTTGGGAACGACGCCCATAAAACAGGAGGGATACAAGTTCCTGGGTTCAATTTTTTCGGCGGCCTCGGTTGGATTGGTAATTTTACTTTTGAATAAAACCTTCGGCTTCGGCGGCAACTCTCCGCTTCAGGCGCCGCAGGCCTCGGCCATGGCGGCGGTCATTAAACCGTTAATGACCGGAGCTCAGGCGCCCTGGCCGCTTTACTTAGCCGGAGTATTCATCGCCATTATCCTCGAAATCATCCACGTTCCGCCTTTAGCATTCGCCCTTGGTATTTACCTGCCGATCCAGCTGAACACTCCTTTACTGTTCGGTGGACTCATTGCTCATTTTGTCTCGAAAAGCACCAAAAACGAAACGCTTGCCAAAGAACGCAGCGAGCGGGGAACCCTGATCGCGTCCGGATTTATCGCCGGCGGAGCGATAATGGGCGTCATTTCGGCATTTATCATCTTCATCGGACAAAAGTTCTTCGGCGATGGCTGGACGCTGGCACAAGGTATTGGAACAATGCATTGGGTTGAATCATCCGGTGGTGAAATTCTCGGGTTCGCGATGTTCGCGGTGCTGTGTACCTATCTCTACTGGGATGCTCTGCGGGTAAAGAAATAGACCAAAACGACGCAATTTTATCCGATCTGATTTGGATCACTTTATTGTAACAAATATAATCGTTATATTCTGGAAAACAATTTATACTTGGAGGAAAATATGAACGTGAAATTATTGGGAACAATCGGTTTGGCGGTCATGCTGACTTTTTCGGCCTGTTTAGAAAACCTTTTTAACTCAACAGAAGAGGAAAAGCCCGATACTACCGACAACTCATTTGTTGGACAATGGTACATGGTTACCCAAACCGTAAATGGCATCAAGGCCACTTATGGTACGATCATCACCATGAATGAAGACGGGACCGGCATACACCAAACGAGTGGAGAGAGTGATTCTTTTACATGGAACACAGAAGACAGCGCCCTGAATGTAATAACCGGCGAAAACAACAGTTTCTCCGCATCCTACCAGTTTAGTGGCAATACCGTGACTCTGTCTTATGTAGATAACGGCGAGACCTATGTCGAGAAATATGCCAAATACACCGGCGACCGCAATGCCAGTCTTGTCGGCAAATGGGTCGGCGTTCGGTCAACGTTAGACGGTGTCGATAAGGTTCCCGCCCAGACCGTGACGTTCGGAGCGGATGGCGCAGCGATTGCCTATTATACCGATTCTACGACAATCATACCGCAGGCTTTTACCTGGACGACTTCCGGCAATTATCTCCTAAACAGCCTGATAACCGGCGACATGTGGACGGGGCTCGAATACACTCTTACGGCGCCGTTGGTGGCAGTCAAAGAGTATTATGATGACGGCAAAGAATACATCTCTACTTTTATCAAGGACAGTGGAGAGAAAGACGACGCCTTGACCGGAACGTGGAATCTCACCGGTTTGACAGTCAACAGTTTTCCCCTTCCATCGCAGTTAATTCCACAGGGTGCGTCTTTTACATTAAACGCCGCCACCGGCACGGGTTCATTCGTACTGGACGCGACGCCGGTAACGTATTCATGGACGACTAATTCCGGTTATTTATTACTTTACCCGACAGTAGCGCTGCAACAAATCGGAATAGGTCAGACTTATACTATTTCCGGAAGCACGCTGACATTCTCGATGGCTTTCAACGCCAAAGCACTCGGATACTTTTTCGGATCATCGCCATTACTTGCCACCTATGCGGCATCAGTAGAATACGTTAAGGCGATTTTCACTTTCACGAAACAGTAATTAGCAAAAACTATTTCGGCCGTCCACCGGGACATTTGACGCGGTAAAATGCTCTGCTGGTTTTTTCCGGCAGGAAGTTTTACCGCGTTTTAATTATCCTTGACGCCCTGGTTAATCCGGTCTTCAATTAGACTGATCAGGGTAATGACAATATATTTCGGCTACTTTGGCGGTACTCCGATTACTTCGAAGGAGGTTTTTAACAAATCTTCGGAACTTCCGCCGACCATGATGTCAAAAACACCCGGTTCGATTACATATTTCAATGCCTGATTGTAAAAACCCATTTCCCGAACCGGAATTTCGAAAGTAATCGTTTTTTTCTCACCCGGTTGAAGATCGACCCGCTTAAACCCCTTGAGTTCCTTTACCGGACGGGTCACCGAGGCAACCGGATCACGCAGATAAACCTGGGCGACTTCCGTCCCGGACCGCTTATCGGTATTTTCCAGGTTGACCTGAACTTTCAGAACATCGTTCGGTAGCAGTTTGTTATTGACCACCTTCAAATCGGAATACTTAAAAGTCGTATAGCTCAGGCCGTATCCAAAAGGATAAAGCGGTTCAAGCGACAGGTCGCGATACTTCGAAGTAAATTTAATATTGGCATCACCCGGCCGGCCGGTGTTTTTATGATTGTAATAAATCGGAACCTGCCCGACCACCAGCGGGAAAGTGACCGGCAGTTTGCCGCTCGGATTATAATCCCCAAAAATGACATCGGCAATCGCTCTTCCGCCCTGAATTCCCGGCGCCCAACATTCCAGGATCGCCGAAGCGTTCTTGTGCAAATCAGCGATCATAAGAGGTCTGCCGTCAATTAAGACGACAACCGTCGGTTTGCCGGCAGCGATGACCGACCGGGCGAGTTCGTTCTGCATTCCGGGCAAATCCAGGTTGGAGCGCGAGGCGGCTTCACCACTCATCTCGCGGCTTTCGCCAAGCACCAGGATAACGGCGTCGGCGCCCCTGGCGGCGGCCACAGCTTCTTCAATACCGGAAGATTTATCCGAATCGATTTCACAGCCTTTCCGATAAACGACTTTCGTGTTTTTATCGACAGCCGCTTGTACGCCCTTCAAAACAGAGATTACGTCACCGGCCTGGCCTTCGCACGACCAGGTGCCCAGCAGGGCATCCTGATCATCTGCCAGCGGACCGATGACCGCCAGTGTTTTCAGATTCTTGTCTAATGGCAGAACGTTTTTACTATTTTTCAATAACACGATGGATTCACGGGCCATCTGGAGCGCCAGGGCTATATTTTGCTCGCTTAAAATAATTTTCCCGGCCAGGGTTTCATCGATATACGGATGTTCAAACAGGCCGAGGCAATATTTCATTCGCAGAATCCGGCGCACGGCTTCATCTACCAAAGCGACCGGAACTTTTCCCTCTTTCACCAGGACTTCCAGTTCCGAGCCGTAAGCATAACCTTCCATATCCATATCGACCCCGGCTTTCAGGGCGGCGACTCCGGCCTCGACATTGTTACCGGCAATTCCGTGACTAATCAATTCGGCAATCGAGCTCCAGTCGCTAACCACGAAACCCTGGAAGCGCCATTCACTTTTCAGAACCTCACGCAACGTAAAAGAATTAGCTGAAGCCGGGATGCCGTTTAGATCGTTGAACGCACTCATTATCGAACCGGCACCGGCATTGATGGCGGCCTTGAACGGCGGTAAGTATATTTCCCGTAAAGTCCGTTCCGAAACCTCGGTGGTATTGTAGTCGCGACCACCTTCCGCTGCGCCATAGGCGACGTAATGTTTCGGACAGGCCAGAATCGTCAGCGGGTCGGCCAGATTTTTACCCTGGAAACCGTTTACCGCCGAATGCGCAATCGCCGAACCCAGAAACGGGTCTTCGCCATTACCTTCGGCAATCCGCCCCCAGCGCGGATCGCGCGCTATATCGACCATCGGCGCAAATGTCCAGTGTGTTCCCGCCGCCGCGGCTTCCCCGGCGGCCATTTCCGACACCTGGCGAATCAGCATTGTATCCCAGCTGGCGGCACATCCCAGCGGTATCGGATAAACCGTCCGATAACCATGAATGACATCGTTGCCGATAATCAGCGGAATGCCGAGCCGTGTTTCCTGCACTGCGATGCGTTGCAGGCGGTTGACTTCGCTCGCGCCCCGAATATTCAGCAGTGAACCGATCTTTCCACCCCTAACCAAACCTTCAATATGCGGTCCGGCGCCGCTCAATTGCGTCATCTGGCCAATCTTCTCATCTATTCTCATCCTGCCGAGCATGTCGTCGATTTTTTGCTCGATATCGGGATTGACCGGAATGTTCTGACTAAAACAGACGGCCGTAATTCCGGCGATAAAATAACAAATCACATAAACGGCGGATTTTTTCATCCTGGTCCCTTTCTCTCGCATTTCTACTTTATTAATTACGTACCGTCCGATTAACCATCGGCGAAATTTGAAAGTGCGCCATAGTCTTCAGTGAATTACCAGATAGATTTATCTTTACGCGGTTATATATGAAATCTTCTATTGAATCAATACAACCAGCAAAAAAGGTGGACACCGGTTCGGGAGCAAAATTACAAAACCCGACCAGCATCGGTTCAACCGGAATCAGTTATCCTTGGCGCCCTGGTTAATCCAATCTTCAATCAGGCTGATCTCGGTCGAGGTCATGCGGGTACCACCCTGGGGCATACGCTCTCCGGTTGGAGGCGTGTCTGTGGAAATTTTCTGATACAGCAGGCTGTTGTCGGCATCTCCGGCTATTACAACCACGCCGTTATCACTCCCGCGCATTAAACCATCATAAGTAGTCAGATCGAGATGCACCGTACTGGCACTCGTATGACAGAATTTGCAGTTGTACCTGCCAGTACCGAAAAGCGGATCGATATCGCTGGCGTAACTGGGCTGAGAGGCCTCATTTCCGTCACAGTTCATCAGAACGGGCGTTAAAACAGCTGCGATTATTAACATCAGGGTAATTACCATTAACTTTTTCATGATTACTCCTTGCTTAAATATTTTGAGCAATGCTAAAGGCAAAAATACTACCGGCGTGCCCGAGACTCAACCAGGTCAGGTCGATTTGCATCTGCTTGATTATCAGGCCGCCGCCGACCGACGATGAACGGAAAAAATTGGTCATAGTCTCCCGGGTGCCAATCTCAAAGCGCCGGCTCGAGGTTCCCCAGCGGATAAAATAATTCTCCCGAAAAATGAATTCACCGCCAATTTTCAGGATATAATCACCGGCGGAATAATGCATCAGATCGGCCGCGATCACCATCGGTAAATGGTCTAATTTCTTTGAGACGCCGGCCATTATCTGCGGCTGAATCGGCTCATCATCATTTAAATAACCGGAAATCAGCTTGCCGAAATTCGTGTATGCTAAACCAATCGAAAGAGTCGAAGCCGCGTCATAATACAGCAATCCGAGTGAGCCGAGCAAGGCCTGTGAACGATATTCCGCCAGATCGGAACTCACCATTGTCGCCATAAAACCAGCGCTGAGTTTGCGGGTCACCGGTACTCCGTAACCCAGGCGAAGCGCCAGATCGCTGACGGTGAATTCACCCAGATCGTTTCGGTTTTCGTCCAGCTCGTTAAACCGGCCATAATCCAGATAGCCGACCATGGCCGCCAGATTACCCTTCCAGGGCGCCGGCCAGACGATCAAACCGTTGGTCGCCTGAATATCCAGAACGTAACGCGTATAACTCAACTGCCATTTTCCGGGAACAAGCGGTAGAATTGCCGGATTATAGGCCACACCGGACGAACTGCGGGTCTGGGCCACGATTGCCGCACCCATTCCCCACCCGCGAGCGTCGATCGGCTGGCTCAGGCCCTGATACAATCCCTGAGATCGCACCGGAACATAAATTGCTATTCCGATCAAAATCAAACTAATTATTTTCTTCATCCATTCCTGCTTGCGTTTCTTCATCATTCCACTGTCTGATAGTTCGTTTGTTCCGCCGCCGAATACTCACAAAAGCCAAAAAGGCCAATCCGGGTATAATTAACCACAAAATATTCTGAATGTCCAGAAGAAATATCCAGTTATACTTGTGAGCCAAATATGTTCGCCAGTGATCCTGAAAATCGGCATATTCGCTGCCGGTGGTCTGCTCCAGAGCTTTCCCGAAATCCGATCCGTCGCGCATTCCTCTCAAAATTGCCCGGATCGTCTCTGTACCGTAAACATCGATCAGAAATTCCACTGCGGCGGCGCTCTCGGCATAAGCCAGTTCGGCCCGCGGGTGGCTGAATGTCAACACTCGCTCGAGATTATTGAGGGGGATCAACCTTCGCCGGAAAAGCGCCCGGGATAATACGACCCGCTCGGAGTAATCGAATTCACCGGCGTAAAATTCCGCCAACCCTTCATTAAGCCAGACCGGCGTCAGATTCAGCGGCACGCTCTGTCCTTGTAATAAATGAACGAGTTCATGTATGACGGTCGTGCGGTAATCGCGCAGAGTCGTACGACTCAGGTCGGGCGTTTGAATGACCACCAGCTTTTGCGGAAAAAGTGTCACGGCATTGGCCCAATGTGGTAATCCGGCGCCGACTGCCGACCGGAAACCGGCCTGGCTCGAGACTATTTTATACCGGATATGGATCGTGTCTGACAATACCAGGTTTTTCAAATCCGGCAGGGCATTCGATATTGTTGTTCTCGTAAAATCATTTAACCGGTGATAATCTGGCGGAGATTCGATCTCGATGAGCGGATAGCCGGCCGTCAACGCCTGTGCCAGAACCAACGACCCGATCAGCAGCCGGATGCCCATTACAACAAATCGAGCGGATCGATGTCAATCGCGATCCGCGCCTGCCGGCTGAGCGTTTGATACTCGCGGGAATTCAGAAAAGTGTTCAACAGACGGTGCAAATTACTGCCGTGTGGATCGTGATCGCGCCGGGATTTCAGAACGATCTGGAACCTATAACGATTGACCAAGCGGGCCAGGGGCGCCGCGGCCGGGCCAAGCAGATCGATCTTTCCACGCCGGGAATTCAGAAAATCCGCGGCCGCACCAGCCACCTGATTGGCGCGCTGGTTATTCAGATCTGAAATCTGAATCATTGCCAGGCGGCTGAATGGCGGATAGTTGAGCGGATTGCGTTCATTCAGTTCAAAATTGGAAAACCCAACCAGATTCTGCTGAAGAGCGCACCGGATAGTAAAATCCTGCGGATTATAGGTCTGAATAATGATTTCGCCCTGAACATCACCGCGTCCGGCGCGCCCGGAAACCTGATAAAGCAGTTGAAAAACCCGTTCGCGGGCCCGGAAATCCGGCATGTACAAACCGAGATCGGCGTTGATTACACCGACTAAGGTGACGTTCGGGAAATCCAGTCCTTTGGCAATCATTTGAGTGCCGAGCAGTACCTGGATTTGATTGTCTTCAAACTGTTGCAATATTTGCGATGTCCGGTCTTTGATTCGACTGGAATCCATGTCCAAGCGTTCGAACCGGTAATCCGGATAGGACGCTTTTAAATAGAATTCGACTTTTTGTGTACCGACACCCGGATATAAAAAATTAGTTCCGCTACAGCGCGGACAGATCGCCGGCGGGGTTTCGTGGAGATTGCAATAATGGCATTGCAGGGTTCCGGACTTTTTATGAAAGGTCAGCGAGATATCGCAATTACGGCATTCCGGCACCCAGCCGCAATCCGGGCAAAGCAGAACGGGCGAATAGCCGCGCCGGTTTTGAAGGAGGAGCACCTGTTGTCCTGCGTTGACTTTGGCCCTGATCTTTTCCGCCAGCAGTCTCGAGATCGGATTTTGAACATCACCGGTTTCCTTAATTTCGGTTTTCATATCGACGACCTGGATAATCGCGGTCGGGGCCTTGGAATAACGGCGCGGCAGGGTCAGTTTGGTCAGTTTACCGATGACGGCATTGTACTGACTTTCCAGGCTGGGTGTAGCCGAGCCGAGAACGACGGTGGCTTTGCTTTCTACGCCTCGTAGTAGGGCGGCGTCCCGGGCGTGATAGCGTGGCTCCGGGCTTTTTTGTTTATAGGAATTATCCTGCTCTTCATCGACGATAATCAGTCCGAGGTTCGGCAAAGGTAAAAGCACCGCACTGCGGGCCCCGATGACCACCGGAAATTCACCACGCAGAACCGCTCCCCAGATAACACTGCGCTGAGCCGGTGTCAGGGTGCTGTGCCAGATCGCGATCTGATCCGGAAATTCGCCGCGAAATCGTGCGGCCAGATGAGTCGTCAATGTAATCTCAGGAACCAGCACCAAAGCCGTGCGGCCGAGACTCAGCGTATCCCTGATCGCCTGAAGATAAATTTCCGTCTTGCCACTCCCGGTGACGCCTTCCAATAAATAGGGCGCAAAAACTGCTTCCCGGAGCGAGGCGCCGATTTTATCGTTGACTAAATTCTGATCGTCGTTAAAGGTGACTACCTTCCGGCGCTCGCCGAATTCCCGCCACAAATCCGATAACGTCCGGTCGGTTGCTTCAACCGTGATCAACCCCTTTTGTTTTAAGGCCGCCACGACCGCCGGCGAAAAACTTTGCGAATCTGCATCGCTCAGTATACCGCCGGCCGCGCGTAATGTCTTTAAAATTTCTTCCTGGCGCGGCGCCTTGCGTTTTGCAGTCGGAGCATCGCCGTCGTTTTCGGGAACGAGCCGGATGGTGTGTTCAACACGCCCCCTGAAGCGCAGCGGCTTGAATTCCGGTCGCTCGGTGATGAAATCTTCTTTTTTAAGGAACATCAGCCCTTTTTGCAGATAGACGGTGTCAAACTTACTCTTTAACCTGTTAAAAGGCATCTCGCCTTTGATGGCGACCGCCGCGAAAATATCCGCATAGCCGGAAGGTTCATCTTGCGCCGGGCGGACGCTGACCAGCTTCCGGGATTTAACGAAACGAAATTCCGGTGGAATCGCCGCACTCAGGACTTTGCCAAAAGGAGTCAGATAATAATCGGCCAGTTTCTGCAGAAAAATTAGTAACTCTGCCGGGAAAATCGGTTGCATGTCGATGATTTCCTGAATCTCGCGCAGCTCAATGTTTTTCGGCGGTTCCGGATTCACCCTGACTATAAAACCGACGGCGGAGCTTGATTTCAGTGGGGCGACCACCCGCTGGCCGGGCATTAACGGGTCGGCATAATCGTAAGGTACGCGGTAGGTGAAACTTCTCCGGAGAGTGGCCGGAAAAACGACATCGACGAATTTGGTATCAGCAGACATATCTTCGGTATCAAGATTATCCAAAAGAAAAGAAAAAGACAAGACGAAACAACAATGTTTCGTCTTTCAATAATCGATAATGCTTAAAATGCCTGTCAGGCTTTAATCACCCAGAGCTTGACCGTGGCGGTCACTTCCTGGTGGATTTTCACCGGAATCTCAAAAATACCAAGGGCTTTGATCGGTTCGTCGAGCAGGATGTGCCGCTTGTCGATCTCATAGCCTTTTTCGATTAACTGGTCGGCGATCATCTGAGCCGTGACGGCGCCAAAAACGCGGTCTTCCTCGCCAACCTGTACCGGAACGGTAATGGAGAGCGAGTTAATTTTTTCGGCCATTTCCTGCGATTTTTGCAGGGCCTTTTTATGCCGGAGTTCTTTCAGGCGAATCTGTTCCTGGATTTTCTTCAGACCGGCGCTGTTAGCAACAAGGGCAATGCCTTGCGGCACGAGGTAATTGCGGACATAGCCACTTTTAACATCGACAGTATCACCGGTTTTACCCAGGTTTTCGAAATCTTTAATTAAAATAACGCGCACGTTAGCCTCCTGAATTATTTATAGCTCTGGGTTACATCGTAGCTGTAGGGCAGTAAAGCGATATTGCGGGCCCGCTTGATCGCTTTGGTCAGCTCACGCTGATGCCTGGAGCAGGTGCCGGTGATACGGCTCGGGATGATTTTACCCTGTTCGGTGACGAATCTTCTTAAAACCTTGTAGTTCTTATAATCGACTTTTTCTTCATGATTTTCGCAAAACTTACAAATCTTGCGTTTGCTTAATAATGCCATGGTATTTCCTTTCTTTTAAAAATCTTGCGGAACGTTCTATCCAAAACACGGTTTTGAATTAACCGGTTCCCGACTCACGTCATTCGCTTCTTATTCCGGGGCAACCTGGCTGGCGACAACGGATTGATCGGTGGGTTTTTCATCCAGCACCACGGTCATATAGGCCAGAATGCCCTGGTTTAAACGCATCCAGCCTTCCAGTTCTTTCACCAGACTGATATTCTCGGATTCCAATTGAATCAAAATATATGATCCGTAACGATGTTTCTTAATCGGGTAGGCCAAACGTCTTTTACCCCAATCTTCAAAATTCAGGATAGCGCCATTCAGGCGGGTAATTTCCCCCTTGACGGCTTGGATCAACTGCATGAACTTTTCCTGTTCAATATTGGGATTTACGATAAATAAAGTCTCATAGTACCTCAAGTCCGAACTCCTTATGTTAAAATGATTGGTTTTGTGATCGTGTCAGAGCGGATTGGCTCGGCGGGCGCTTTGCCCGATTGCAGGTCGCTCCGGTTAAAGCGCTCCATTGCCGGACGGATTCCGCTTTCTAAAATGGTCATGACGCATTTGAAACCCTCGGCCAGGACAGCCGAAACTAAGGTTTTTTCCACCGGGCGGAAATTGGCCAGCACGTAATCCTCTGACGGTACTCCCTCGTCCTGCGGACCGATACCGAGCCGCAAACGCGGAATTTCGTTAGTGGCAAGCATTTCGATGACCGAACGCAGTCCGCGATGTCCGCCGGCCGAGCCTTTTTCGCGCAGGCGGATTTTGCCGAGTGGCAGGTCGATGTCATCATATACGACCAGCATTTCAGCGGCAGAATGATTTAACTTGGTCAGCATCTGACGGGCAGCCAGGCCGCTGTTATTCATAAAAGTCGCATTTTTGCACAGGAATACCGTCCGGTCAGCGAGTGTGGCTTCAGCATAAGTGAAGGCGCTCCGGCCCTTACCCGGTTTTAACGTCAGATTGAGCCGGTCAATCGCCTGGTCGATCAACATATGGCCGAAATTGTGCCGGTTGTGCTGATATTGCCGGCCGGGATTTCCCAAACCGACGACCGTCCTGATCATTCTCTGCCCACGATTGTTTGCATTGATTATTTTTTCTCGCCTTTGACTTTGGTTTCTTCAACCGGTGCGACAGCTTCGACTTCTTCTTCCTTGGCTGCTTCAGCCTCTTCTTCAGCCTTTGTACCGGACGGTTTGACCACCGAGACGATCGAAGCCGACATTGACGTAATAATTTCGACCTCTTCGATCTTGACATTGCTCGCGAAGATCGAATCACCGAGATTCAGATTGGTCACATCCAATGTAATGCCATCCGGTATTTTTGAAGCCTGGCATTTGACGGTCAATTCCCAGAGATGCTGTTCAAGAATGCCGCCAAAAGTCTTGACGCCAACGGCCGTTCCGGTGATATGGATCGGGATATTGACAGTGACCAGTTCTTCCAGGCTGACGCCCATGAAATCGGCGTGAATGACTTCTTCGCTGATCGGATCGAACTGAAGGCCGCGCACGATGCACTTATGGCTCTTCTTGTTAATCATCAGGTCATAAATATGAGCGCTGGAGCGCAAGCCCACCAGTAATTCTTTCAAATTCAGGGACAGCACTACCGGTTTTTCTTTATGATGGTAATAGATAGCAGGAATCTGGCCTGCCCGGCGCATGCGTTTTGTGGCGCCTTTTTGCAGATCGGTGCGTAACTCCGCATTTAATTTGTACTCGACCATCTAAATTCTCCTTTAATTAAAATTCAAACAGGGAACTAATTGATTCTTCATTGTGAATTCTCTTGATCGCCTCGGCCAGCATTGGCGCGGCTGAGAGGACTTTCAACTTCGGAAAGTATTTCTCTTCCGGAATCGCAATCGAGTCCGTGATTATCACGAGGTCGATCGGCGAATCGGTTAGACGCTGAATGCAATTGCCTGAAAACAAAGCGTGCGTGGCGACCACCGTGATCGTCTCTGCGCCATGTTTTTTCAGCAGGGTGGCGGCTTCTGTAATACTGCCGCCGGTATCGATCATATCATCAATAATCAGTGCATTTTTGGTATCGGCATTGCCGATAACGTTCATGACTTCCGATTTGTTCGGTTTGGGACGGCGTTTATCAATAATGGTCAATGGCAGACCAAGAATTTTCGCATAGGAGCGGGCGATTTTTATCCCGCCAACATCCGGCGTGACGATTGCAAAATCCCGTCTCCTGATCAATTCCTTGAGCGGTTCGACAAAAATGGATTTGGCATAGAGATGATCGAACGGAATGTTGACAAATCCCTGAATCTGGGTCGAATGCAAATCCATTGCCATGATTCGGTCAACCCCGGCGGTGACGATGGTATCCATGACCAGACGCGCAGAAATCGGGACGCGGGGCTGATCCTTGCGATCCTGCCGGGCATAACCATAATATGGAATGACGGCCGTGATCCGGCGGGCAGAGGCGCGGCGGGCAGCATCAATAATCAACAGCAATTCGAGCAGATTCTCGGCTGGCGGATTGGTCGATTGTACGATGAAAACATCCTGTCCGCGGATATTGTCTTCGAGTTTGATCGAAATTTCGCCGTCGCTAAAATTCGCGATCGAAATCGCCCCGGGAGTCAGGCCGAGGATTTTGTTGATCTGGCGCCCCAATTCGGGGTTGGATCTTCCGGAAAAAATTATTGCTTTGTCGTCCATTTTCATTCTTTCCTATTACTTGCTCGGGGACCAGGATTCGAACCTAGATTAACGACTCCAAAGGCCGTGGTCCTGCCATTGGACGATCCCCGAATATGGTAAGTTGTTTTCTGCCTGCCCGGGCGAGCCAGCCAGGGGTTCTGGAAAGGGAAAAACAATCTGTGTTTGGTAATCGGCCGGATGCACTTGCGCAGCGGCCACCATCTTACTGTTGGCAAAGATTCCAAACACAGTCGAGCGTTCCCCGACAAGTCGATCATCAAATCAACTCCCGGATATGCTGGAAAAACAACAGATTTTCGATAATTTTCAAACAGCCAACTTTCAATCTTAAAAGGCGGCTAAATTTAGGTTCGGAAGATATTTTTACCAAGAAAATTATCGAGAGTGCCGGCTTCATTTAAGCGGAGCGACAATCGCGGTGCGGCATTCCGGTAATTGCCCGGCGGCTTTTTGAGCGGATGGCCGGTCCTTAAATATGCCAAACAGGGCCGATCCACTTCCCGACAAGCCGGTATACAGAGCATCGGTCTGCCGGATGCGCTCTTTTATTTGATTTAATTGCGGATAGACCGGAAAAACAATATCCTCAAATTGATTTTCGAACAATTCCCAGTGAATCCGGCCATCCCGCACCAAATCCGCAAAACAATAATCCGGCTTGGCATTTTGTGGATTGAATTGCCGGTAAGCCCAGGCGGTCGAAATATTGATTTCCGGTAAAACCAGCAGAATAAAAAAATCCTGCGGCAAATTCAACGAGACGAGCACTTCGCCGACCCCGGTCGCCCCCTGAGTTTTGCCATTGATATAAAAGGGCACATCGCTGCCGATCTCGCGAGCCAGCCGGATCAGATTAGCATCGTTCAGGTTGATTTGCCAGGTCTTGTTCAAAAACTTCAGCACGACGGCCGCGTTGGAACTGCCGCCGCCCAGCCCGGCTCCGATCGGAATGTTTTTTTGCAATGTAATCTGCCAGGGTTGCAAACGCGGGGCAATCTGTTCCATTCTCCGATAGGCTCTGGTGCAGAGATTGTCCGCACCGACCGCCAGATCGGGATGCGCCGAGTAAAAGCCGTAAATCTCCGCTGGTGTGAATTCCAGGGTATCGTACAGATCGATTTCCTGGAAAACGGTACTGAGGTTATGATAGCCGTCGGGGCGACGGCTGGTCAGGCGTAAGGCCAGATTGACCTTGGCATAAGATTTAATTTTAACCGACGTGGCTTTTCGCATATTTCAGGGCGGATTCCAGTCGCACCAGGCAGGTTTCCCGATCGATAACGCCCGCTATCTGATGAATTTCCGGTCCATGCGATGCGCCGGTCAGCGCGGCCCGCACCGTCATCCAGAGCGGCTTACCCTTGACCCCGGTTTCTTTCTGGACG
>JAZDEI010000083.1:0-15157 GCA_043808945.1 Fidelibacterota bacterium
TGACGCGATCTATTTAGAGATCACCGCGATCCCGGTTTTACCGTCCATACCAACCGTCAGATCATGGTCGCTCCGGACATGAACGAAATGGGCGGTGCGACTGACGACCTTTTGTTTCTTCAGCCAATTCCAGTCCAGAAAATCTTTCCCGGAATTATACGGAATATTGAAATAGCCAACCTTCATGGCGACGATATTATGGAAGAAATGGGTGCCCTGGGAAGGATCGACATCGAAGCCTTTCAAACCGACCTCGACGATCACACGGGCATTGCTGATCTGCACGAATTTGACCGGGATTCCAAGGAACCGATCCTGAGAACCCCAACGGCCGGGACCGATCAGGATGTACTGCAGTTTATTCCTTTTCATTTCGTCGTTTAGAGACTCAATTTCGGCTTGCATTTCAATCGTTTTGAGATTATCGAATTTGTCCGGATCGAGATAGATGACATCCCGTAAGTCGTGGACAATGCCGTTGCCCATACCTTTTTCCGTGTACAGAAACAGGTCGGCATGATTGATGAGATCTTCGGAATAGAGTGGAATGCCTTCGGAATCGACTGCCAGCGGCCGAATCTGTAAAATGTAAAAAGTCGGCAGAATATCATTTTGGGGATCTTTATTCAGGTTGACGGCGAATTCAATTTCAACCGGTGTTCCGAAGGCCTTTTCGCCGATTTCCAGCAATTTGGCGAGGATTTCCGCCAGCGGAAATGTTTTATTCTTCAGGATATTTTCGAATGTGATGATCCGCGGGCCTTTACCGTCAATGCCTGGAACGAGCCGGTTGTCTGCCATATCCCAGACGGAAGCCATTTGTTCGAGAATGCCGAATTTCTCGGCCTGGTCTAAAGTGAGTTCGGAGATTGTAACATCTTCGCCGACCTGTAAATCGAATTCGGTCTGGCTGACATTCACCGCATAGAATTTCTTCTGGGAATTGCCAACTAAGGCGCGCGGCTGAATAAATTCGATCTGCGGATACCTGGGACAGAACTGGTAACTCTTACCGCCGTCAATAACGGATTTGCCCATTCCGACCGCAACGCTGGCAATGCCGTCTTCGTTCTTCAGCCCGGCAATCGGGTAAAAATTATAGGACTGCGCCACGCCGGAAATATGTGGCGAGAAATAATCCATGCCGAGTGGCGAACCAACCAATTGCTGGATGATAACGGCCATTTTCTCTTCTTCGATCTGGTGGTTCAGGTTCTCGATATAATTACGGGCGCTTTTAATATAGACTGAAGCGAAAACAAGTTTGACAGCATTGGTCAACTGTTCGAAACGAACCCGCTTGTCAGGGTGATTGTTGGGCAACATGTAAGTGCGGTAAATTCCGGCGAAGGGCTGGGCGTAGGAATCTTCCAGCAGTCCGGAAGAACGCACAGCCAGCGGATAGCGGATGATTTCGATGTAAATCGAAAGTTTTTCCGAAAGTTCATCTGAAATCTGGCTGTTCATGAATAGCCTGTCGATTTCGCTGTCCGATTTGTCTTCGAGGAACTGGTCGCTGATGCGGTTGTGCGCGATGAAATCGTCATACTCATTCGTTCCAATAACGGCCGTAGCCGGCAGGCTGATGCGCACGTCCGGAAAATACTTTGAAAATTCCATCGTTACCAGCAGAGCATTAAGAAACGCCAGACCGCGTCCTTTGCCGCCGAGCGATCCTTCTCCGATCCTGGAAATCTCAGTGTTTTCAAAAAGGTTTTTCGGGCTGAAACTGATAATTTTACCCTTATTACGGGCTTGACGAATAGTCTTCAAGGTCGAGACGAGGTGCTTGCGCACTTCGATCATTGAAGGAAAATCTTTTATAGTCAGCAGGCGCATCTGCCGGGCGATCTGGGTTTCTCCGCGGGCCATCAGCCAGGCCGAGAAATGATTGCGCTTGCTATGATAAACGATCGATTCGTCGGGGACTGTTTTTAATTTTTCCTCGAATTCGGTCAGGGTATGGGCACGGTTTATCTCATTGCCGGCTTCGTTGCGGAAGACGAAATCGCCAAAACCGAGGTTATTTTTGATGAATGCCCGTAATTGTTGCAGGAGATGTTTAGAATGTTTATGAAGGAAAATCGCACCAATTTCGGAGGCTTTAATGGCGTTTTCATCTTCGGATGAGAGCAGGATCGTCGGCACATCGTATTCGTTTTCCTTGACCTTCGAGATCAGTTCGATACCGGCCACCGGGTCGACTTTTCCGCCTTTTAAATAACTGATGTCGGAAATAACAGCGATGATATATTCCTGGTACTTGGTGTAGATTTCAAGCGCCTCTTCATAATTGTAGGCCAGAATGACTTTCGGCCGGGCCCGCATCCGCAACCGCTTGTTAATATCGGTCAGTTCCTCATTGATCAGCAACTGGGTTTGTTTGACGATCTCCTCGTACAACAGCGGTAAAAAGATCGAATAGAACTGGACGGAATCCTCGACTAATAAAATAACTCTGACCAGGCCATTCCGCGTGTCGAACTCCAGATTGCGTTTGTCTTCGACCGATTTGACCATTGCCAGAAATAATTTGGTATCGCCGTTCCAGAGAAAGATGTTGTTGAAGTATTTTAATTTGCCTTCGTTGACATCGGCCAGTTTAATGTCAGAAAGCATGTTTAGCAGCAACAGAACCGGCAGGTTTGGATTTTCTTCTTTGATGCGCCGGGACAATTCGAAAGGAGTGATCTTGCCGATGTGCAACATCGTAACGACGAGATCGAATTTTTTCTCTTTTAAAATCTCCAGCGCGTCTTCGCCGGTCGGAACACTCGTAATCATCGGCGCCGTGCTTAGATTAAGCTGGCGATATTCACCGAAAATCTGTTCCGAGAGACGCCCGTCCTGCTCGAAAATAAATGCGTCGTAAAAAGTCGAAACCAAAAGGATTTCACGGACTTTATTGGCCATCAGGTAATGATAGCAATCCTCGCCGTATTTGAATTTGTTATAGTAGTAGTTTAATTCTTTAGTATCCATTTAAACCTCGATCTTCAACGCACGGAAAAGTATAGCTATGAATGGTCAATAATTCAAGAAAATTTTAGCTTTAATAGCAAATAGTCTTGTGACCGACAAACAAAAAGGCAGACAAAGGGAGTCTTTGTCTGCCGGTACGGGTCTGTAGTGTGAGGAATTTTTTAAGAGAATTTCAGATAAGTGCGGACGAATTGGTCGAATGACATCTGGGTCGAAGTAAGTTTCTCGAGGTCCTTCATTTTGACCAGTACGACAATGTCAGTACCCTCAACGTCGATAATAATTTTGCCGAAGTCGTTTTTCGGGGAAGTTTGCGCCAGTCTTGCCAGACTCGTTGCCAAAACCGTATTGAAAGTTTGCGGTGTGGCGTATGTTGACAAAATCATTGTACCGCCTTTCTCAACGCCGATCATGTATGCCCCGAACAATAAACTCACTAAAAGCATCGAAAGTCCGAGAATTTTTACTGTCCTTTTCATTGTTAACCTCATTAAATTCACTTTTAAATAATCCCGCTGCTCTTTAGACCGGGAAAAAATCGAAAAGTTTTACAGTCATCGTTTCAATTATCAGCCAAAAAACAAGAATTAGACAGGCTAAAAAAATAATGGTTGCCAGCTTGACGGAGCGAAAAAAGCGGAAATGAATGACCCAAATCAATTGTTTAGTCAAAAGAAGTCAATAAAATTGAACCGTATAAAAATTGCGAGTGTCATTAAGAACAAAATGGTGAATTATTTTACAGGCAGGAAAAATCGCACCGGTTGCTATCACCCGGTCGAGGATTTGTAAACAGAAAGGGAAGTCAAAATGAAGAAAATAATAGTGTGCCTTTTTTGCTTGTGGATTGTTCCGGCGATCGCCCAAATCCCGCAGACCGATATGGGGGACGCCTTTGATGAACTGGGTGGAACGCTGAATCTTCATTTTTTTAACGCTCTGGACGGCAAACCGATTCCGGCGGGGTCGGTGACAATTACCAATATCGGTGATTATACGACTGATTTTGATGGAAAGATCGGCTTTCCGGTTCCCGAAAAAGACACTCTGTATAAAGTCCTGTTCAAAAAGGACGGCTTTATCGATTCCGAATTCAATATCGAGATCATGGCCGGGTCGATTTTCTTTAACCGGTTTTCGGTTTCGCCAAAGCTGGAATTCGGTGCTTTACGGATTGTACTGGATTGGGACGCTACTCCCGGCGATCTGGATGCTCACCTGGTCAAGAAAGGCAGTTACCATATTTCATTCCGAAAAATGCGCATATCCGCTGACAAGGTTTCCCGCCTGGACCGCGACGACACAGATGGCTTCGGCCCGGAAACGATCACTACTACTAAGGTCGATGACGATGCCGAATATCTGTTTTTCGTGCATGACTATACGAATCAGAGCCGGCCGAATAGTCTGGCATTGTCAAAATCCAAAGCGACCGTTAAAGTCTTCGGCAACGACCGCCTGCTCTATGTCATAAAAGTTCCGACCAATATGCGCGGCAATTATTGGGAAGTCTGCAAAATCGTCAAGGGCGAGGTCGTTATCCTTAATAGTATTACCGGGATAATACCGGCGGAATAAACGCTAACATATTTCTCGTCGAAGACATTTTCGGTTATTAAAAAGCTTACAATTTTGGCCGGAATTTAGTAGGTTTGCGACCGGTGAGAATTTTCAGTCAAAAAATAAATCAAATCGGTTGAATAACTCTTCAAACCAATGAAATTTTCAGGTGTAATAAATGAAATCTAATGAATGTACCTCCAGTGTCAGTGTAATTTTACATTACGATTCGCGTAATACGGATATGGCCAATCAATTTGCCAGGACGCTAACCTCGATCATGAACCAGACCGTTTTACCGGCCGAGGTGTTGGTTCTGGGCGGCTCGCCGGATGTCAATTTTGGGATTGAAACCGGAACAATTCCGATTCGGATTATTCCGATGACAGATGGCTTTAGCCGGGCGATGAATGCCGCTCTGCAGACGGCCTGCGGTCAATTTGTCATTTATCTTGATAATGCCGGTTCGGAAGTGGTTCTGAAGCAATCTTTCACCGAGACAACTTTACTGATGACCGAAAAATATCCGATGCTGGGTATGTTATATGGCGATTACGAATTGGTTATGGCCGACCAGATCAAAGAAATTCGTCTGCTTAAGCATCATGTCGGCCGTCTGCGCGATAATCAGGACTACGGCAAGGCATTTCTGTTCAGCAAGGCGGCGCTGAAAACAGTCGGCGGTTTCGACGAATCGCTGAAATTCAAACAGCTTTATGACATTCGCCTGAAATTATCCGAAAAATTCGATCTCGTCCATATCGCGAACAAGATTAACGGATCGTTATACCAAATCGTGGCCGAAAGCACAAAACATAACGTTTTCGACTATCTGCTGGCCAGCAAAGAAGCTCAGCAGGAAGCCGAGACAGTTCTGACCGATCATTTGAAAAGACTGGGAGCGTACTTATCGCCCGGCCAGGGTTACCGGCAACGACCGGGACTGAATGACCCACATGATTATTTGGCGTCCATAATCATTCCGGTCAACCGGCGTCCGGAATTCATCGCCACGGCGCTGGAGACTGTCTTTCAACAGACGGTGCGCGCTATTGAAGTTATCGTCGTGGTCAACGGCGGACCGCTCGACCCGACCGTGACGGAAGTGAAAAAATATCTGCCGGACGGTGCGCTTTATGATCCCGCCCGCCCGCCGGTCAGGTTAGTTGTTTCCGATATTAATAACATCGGACTTTCGCTGGACCTCGGAGTGAAAATCGCGCGAGGTCGTTATTATGTGCAGCTCGATTCCGACGACCGGCTGAAACCGGACGCAGTCGAGAAAATCCTGGCGGTGTATGCCTCGGATGAAAAAATCGGTATGGTAATCGGCTCGTATGAAGTCTGGGAGAAAAAGACAACCGGCGAATTTATCCGCATGGAGCAAATCCCGGTCGTGACACATGCCGAATGGACCGAAGCCAACGGTCGCAACAACCTTTTACATATCAACGGCGCCGGCGCACCGCGCTCGATCCCGATCCGGATTATAAAAGAGATGGGCTATTTCGGGATCAATGATGAACCGTTCGCGCGCAATTACGGCGAAGATTACGATCTGGTGTTAAAGATCAGCGAGAAATATCGTATCGGCCGGGTTTGGGAGCCGATCTATGATGTTATCCGGCATTCCGGCGGCACCGATCACAGCATCGACCAGAACACCATCGACCGGAACGACGAAGCCAAAGATTATATGCGCATGGAGACCGTCCGACGCAGAATCAGGTTGAACAATGCCAAATCCAACCGGTGACATGCGTCGATAGCTTTTTGCAAAAATGCCGATGAAGCACACAGTTCGAATACAGACACAGGAATATTTTGGAGTTAATGAATGCATGACGATTTCTTACTGATCGGGATTGACGGAGGAGCCACAAAAGTCAATGGTTGGTCGATTGTAATTGAAAACCACGGGACGGCATTTGCTCTTGGCCGGATCAATGCCAGCAAGTCGTACCGCGAAATCTCCGGATACATCGAAAATTTTCAACCGGTCGACCTGAATCGGCAACTGGATGAATGGGAAGCCGGCAATATCGTTCCGACGACGGAAGAGAGCGTTCAATCGAACTGTTATATATCCGCCGCGGCAATCAGTATTAAAAAAATAGCTGGACTCAGCGGCCGGAAAAAAGTTATGATCGGGATCGGTATGCCGGGTATCAAAACCAAAGACGAACGGGGAATTGCCGTTCTGAAAAACGGACCGCGCATGAGCGATTATGCCGCCCGTATCGAGAAAGATCTGGCGCAGGCCGGAGTTGAATTGGTGCAACCGATCAGCCATATCGGAAGCGATGCCTATTACTGCGGAATCGGCGAGGAATTTGCCAGCGACGGATCGTTCCGGACTGCCCGGAATTCCTACTATCTTGGAGGCGGAACCGGCGCCGCCGATGCCCTGAAATTGGATGGTAAGGTCATTCCGCTGGATGAAACCAAAGGTTGGTTCGTCAAAGCCTGGGAAATGAAGTGCCCGGCCGGTTTTTCCGTCGAAAGGTACGTATCATCAAAAGGAATTCAGGCGATCTACGGCGACCTGGTCGGCCAAACACTGGATGAATTGCATCAGGCCGGCATATTTCCCCCGCAAATCCGTGGACGCGCTTTACGCGGGGAACGACCGGCGCTCGAGACCATGCAGAAAGTCGCCCATTATTTAGCATTGTTGTTATATGAAAGAATCACGTCGCTTTACTCCGGTTGGCAGGGATTGTTCGGTTTTGTCAATCCGAACCGCCCGGTTCCATCGCTGGAACACAATTATATGCGGGTACTATTCGATACTCTTATCATCGGTCAGCGACTCGGCGATCTGCTCCGCGAAGCCGAAGGCGACACCGTACTCTGGTCGCCATTCGTCCGGGAATTGAATGAGTTGATCTGTAAATCATCCGTGCTCGATCAATCGTCGAAAGAGCATTATTGTCCAAAGGGACGATTAGACCTGACGCGGATTAGAATTTCGAATCTACGGGAAGCGCCGGCTCTGGGTGCCGGAATCGACGCTTATTTAACGTGGAAGGAGAAAACACATGCTAGAACCTGATCAAATCCCGTCGCAGGAACCAATCCTGCGGGTCGGAATCTTTTTATCGGTCGACGAAAGCAACACCTTCTCGGTGGTTATTCCTGAAAAACCGATGTATAAATTAATTCCCGGAGATGATGCCGCGATGGTTTTACGGAATGCCGATCAGATCGAGTTTGTCATCGAAGATAATAAAATAGCAGCTTTGGTCAATGGCCGGAAAATCGGGGCGCAATCGATCTGGAAAGTCACTTTGGATGGAAACCTCGAGATCTTTAATCAGGCCGGGATAAAAGTGAAAAATGTCGTGGCAGGACGCGGATTTCACTGGAAAAAACATATCGACGTTTACCTGCCCGGTTCGGTTGAGATCAGTCTGTTAAACGGTTTTCTGACTATGATAAATGTCCTGCCGATCGAGCAATATCTGATGTGTGTGGCGACCTCCGAAATGGGTGCCGCCAGCCCGCCGTCCCTGATTGAATCTCAGACGATCGTGGCGCGTTCCTGGATGCTGGCGAACGTGGAAATGAAGCATCGCAATCTGGGTATGGACGTCTGTAATGATGATTGCTGTCAACGCTACCAGGGTACGACCTACCTTTCGGCCCAATCTATCAAAGGCGCCGTCGGGACTGCCGGTCAGGTACTGATTTACGATAATAAAATTTGCGATACGCGCTACTATAAGAGTTGTGGCGGAGTCAGCGAATCTTTCGAGAATGTCTGGGCGGGTGATCCCATTCCGTATCTGGATTCGGTGCTGGATGCCCCGGCCGGATACAGTCATCCGGCCTTGCCGCTCGACAGCGAGGAAAAAGTTCGCCAATGGATCGAAAATCCGCCGCCGGCGTTTTGCAGTCCGTCAGTAATTCCGGAAAAAGAGTTGAAAAAATATCTCGGTAATGTTGATGAAGAGGGCGAATATTATCGCTGGCATTTCCGGCTTACACAGAAAAAGATCACGGCTTTATTCAACCTGAAATTGAATCTCGGCGCAGCTGCCATAAAAAGCATTCAGCCGCTGAAAAGAGGCAAATCCGGACGATTAATCCGCGTCGCAATCGACTATATCGACAAAGCGGGAGCGGAAAAACAACAAATCGTGGCCGATCAGTATGTTATCCGCGAAACCTTTCACGAACTGTTCCTGTACAGTTCGGCTTTTATCGTGGAGGCCGAAACAGGCAACGGCAAAGTCCCATCGGCTTTTATTCTGAAAGGAGCCGGCTGGGGACATGGAGTCGGCTATTGCCAGATCGGTGCGCTGGGGATGGCTTTGAAAGGTTACCCGACGAACGATATTTTAATGCATTATTACCCGGGCGCCAAGCTCCGGAAAATTTATTAATACATTACCATAAGAGGAAAAATGGCGGAAGTTCAAAAAACACCGGAAAAGAAACGCTCGCCGTGGTTATGGGTGCCGAGCCTGTATTTTGCGGAAGGCATTCCCTATGTCATCGCTATGACTGTTTCTGTAATTATGTACAAAACCATGGGAATTTCCAACACTGTTCTGGCCTTCTGGACCAGTGTGTTGTATCTGCCCTGGGTCATTAAGCCGCTCTGGAGTCCGTTCGTAGACATCATCTCGACCAAACGGAACTGGGTGTTGATTACTCAGATATTGCTGGGATGTTGTTTCATTGGAGTTGCCCTGGTGGTACAGTTGCCGCTATATTTTACTCTGACGCTGGCTATTTTGTGGCTGGTGGCGTTCTCGTCGGCTACGCATGACATTGCTGCTGACGGTTTTTACATGATCGGCCTGGACGAACATCAGCAAACCTGGTTCGTCGGTATCCGCAGTACTTTTTACCGGATAGCCATGATCGTCGGACAGGGATTGATCGTGATGCTGGCCGGTTATATTCAAAGTCACACCGGTCTCGAACCGGTCAATATTTCCGCCATGGCCGTGCCTGCCACTGAAATTGTACAGATCGTTGATGAAAGTAATCTGCCGATGCTAAGTGATTCCGGCAAGACGCATATCGTGATTATTCCGGCCGAAATCAAAGTACCGATTTACGACTCCGCCCGCCCGGATAACGATTCGGCCAACGTTTTTATCAGGTTGTCCGCACCGCCTGAACAGGGCAAGAAGGTGACGGTCAACTTCGGTCGGAAAAAAGGGAGTAAGGACATACTTTTAGCGACGGCCGGTCGGCTGGATTTTACTGATGAGAACTGGAATAAACCGGTAAAAGTCACTTTAAAAGTCGATCATCGGCTGAAAGCACCGAGCCGATCGGAATTTGAGGCGACGGCCGGTAATACGCCGTTCAGCTGGGCGGTTTCATTTGGGGCTTTGGGCGCTATTTTTCTGCTTTTCGGCTTGTACCATAAACTGATGTTGCCGAAAGGACTGGAAAAGGTCGCGACTAAGACCAAGGAATTGACCAGCGGATGGCTGGCCGTGTTTTCCAGTTTTTTCCAGAAGAAGGGCATCGTATCTGGAATATTTTTCCTGCTATTTTATCGTTTAGCCGAATCGCAATTAGTGAAAATGGCTTCGCCCTTTATGTTAGACAGCCAGGAAGTCGGCGGTCTGGCGTTGACGACCACGCAGGTTGGATTTGTTTACGGGACGGTTGGATTGATCTGTCTGACTATTGGCGGTATCGTCGGTGGAATCATTGCCTCCCGTGATGGGTTGAAGAAATGGGTGCTCTGGATGGCGCTTTCCATTAATATTCCAGATCTGGTTTATGTTTATATGTCTTCTGTTCAACCGGATAATTTTTTAATCGTGACGATCTGCGTGGCGATTGAACAACTCGGTTACGGTTTCGGTTTTACCGGCTATATGCTATTTATGTTGTATCTGGCGGAAGGCGAATATAAGACTTCGCATTATGCTATCGCGACGGCCTTTATGGCGCTGGGTATGATGATTCCGGGTATGATCAGTGGAAAGTTGCAGGATCTGATGGGCTATCAAACTTTCTTCCTCTACATAATGATCTGTACGATACCGAGTTTTCTGGTGGCCGGACTGGCAAACATCGATCCGAATTTCGGAAAGAGGAAGGCACATTAACCGGTAATCGTCTATATCAATAAAAATGATATTTGTAAATGTTTATAGATCAATCGCAAAGTAATTGAGGTCAAAATTTGCCGGATACACAAGTTGGTTTTCAGACAATTGATTTTCTGATAGTTTTTCTATATCTGGTGCTTGTAGCAATCATCGGGAGTTTTGCGGGCGGCAAACAGCGTACGATGAAAGATTATTTTCTGGGAAGTTCAAATATTCCATGGTGGGCGGTCGCCTTCGCAGTCGTCGCGGCTGAAACGAGCACCCTGACATTTATCAGTATTCCCGGTCTGGCTTATGTGACAAACCTGAATTTTTTACAAGTGACGATTGGATATTTGATCGGCCGGATCATTGTCAGTTTCATATTTCTGCCGGCCTATAAAAAAGGTGAATTGGTAACGGCATACGCTTTACTTGAAACGCGTTTCGGTCGCAGTACCCGCAGTTATGCGTCGATCGTTTTCCTGTTTACACGGGTCGCGGCTGATGGTGTCCGTTTATTCGCTACTTCGATTCCACTGGCGATAATTTTTCGTTCGTTTCCGTTTTTCGCAGGCTGGTCGCCATTGCAGATTTATTCCCTTTCCATCCTGATTATCACGCTGGTGACCATGGTTTATACTTACACCGGCGGCGTCAAGGGCATAATCTGGGTGGACGTCCTGCAGATGGTAATTTATCTCGGCGGAGCGATTCTGGCGCTGATAATTTTATTCAAACGGGTGCCGGGCGGGTTAGCGGCTGTCGGTCAATTCAGTAACGGAACCGACAAATTTGCCCTGATCAATTGGGGATTCAATGGCGGCCTGAAAGGATTTTTTGCCACGCCATATACTTTGATCGGCAGTCTGGTCGGAGGTATGTTTTTGTCAATGGCTTCACATGGTACGGACCAGTTAATCGTCCAGCGTCTCCTGACGACTAAAACGCTCCGGGACAGTCAGAAAGCTCTGATTGCCAGCGGAGTGATCGTGATAATTCAGTTTGCGCTGTTTCTGTTGGTCGGCCTGATGCTGTTTGCCTATTATCAAGGCATGCCGGTCGGAGCCGGAAGATTGTTCGGCAAACCCGACGAGATTTTTCCATATTTTATTATTCATAATTTGCCGGTCGGCGTGCGCGGTATAATCATTGCCGGCTTATTCGCGGCGGCGATGTCGACCTTAGCCGGTTCGATCAGTTCGCTGTCATCTTCGGCCATGATGGATCTCTACAAACCGTATTTTGCGCATAAAATTGACCCGTCCAAAGAACTGAAAATTTCGCGTCTGCTGACGATCTTCTGGGCAATAGTCCTGACCGCCGTGGCATTTTTATTTATCAATATCCTGCAGTCGGTTGTGGAAATTGCGCTCGGCATCGCTTCGATCACCTACGGCGGTCTGTTGGGGACATTTCTGCTTGGTGTGTTGTTTCGGCGAATTAATCAAAAAGCTGCTATTTACGGCTTCTCTTCGGGAATTCTGGCGATGCTGATATTTATCGTTCTTCCGATAATTCTGGGGAAACCGCCGATCGTGCACTGGACATGGTTTACACTGATCGGTTGCACAGTGACCTTGCTTGCCGGAAATCTGGCGGAAAGTATGATCAGGAAAAAAGTTGACAAAACGGCTTAAATACAATATTCGGGGCAACCGCCTGACCTTGATCCGGTCTGTGGTCGCCTTGTTGTTATTGATTGCCACCGGCAATAGTCAGAATCGCGAATATAAATTTTCCAGCGTCCTGAACTTTCGGCCGGTTGCCGATTCGGCCGCTTTCCGGACGGGATTGGATTTACTGGTCGAGAATAATTTCGTGCCGCTGAAGAGCAAAAAAATTGCGATAATTGCCAATAATGGCAGTTGTAATCGCCTGGGAGAGCATATTTTTGATGTATTCAAAACCAAACGGGCTGACCAATGTTTGTCTTTTGTACAGGTCAGGGAGGATTTATCTAAATCGGAGAGCGCCGGATTCATATACCATGATAGCGAGCTGGAAAGTTCAGTCAGGTATTTTGCACTGACTACAGATAATTACCGGATCGATGCTAAGGTGATAAATGGGGCTGGATTGATTCTGCTGGATTTGCAGGATTCCGGTATCAGAGAATCGTTAGTGCTCGGCGTACTGATCGAGACATTGAGATTCAGTGCTGTCAAACGAATACCGGTTATAATTCTGGATCGCCCAAATCCTTTGCAGGCGGTGGCGGTTGAAGGGCCTCTCTCGGATGTCACGCCATTTGTAGCCGGCTGTCGCATGCCGGCCCGGCACGGTATGACGTTGGCGGAATTGGCTTTGTTAATTAACGAGGAGAACTGGTTGAAGACCGAAAAAGGCGCAATTCTGTCAATAGTACCGATGACGAATTATACGCGCGGAATGCGGTGGCAAGAGACCGGTCTTAAATGGCGTTATCCGGCAGGATCAGTTATCGACGAGGAAACCGCATTACTGTACGCCGGATTGAATTTTCTGCAGTATACGAACATCAGTTGGGGCGCCGGAACTTCCAATACTTATCAATTTATCGGTGCGCCCTGGTTGGCCAACACCGATTTAATTCGCGCTTTAAAAGAGCAGAATTTGCATGGCGTTGACCTCTATCCGGTCAAGTTTACACCGGGGCGCGGTTATGAATCCACGGGAAAAGTGATCTATATGAATCAGGAGTGTTCAGGATTAAGCGTAAGGATTAATGACTTCTCCCAATTCGAACCGTACAAGTTCGGTTCGGCATTGATTTCAGCCATTGCCCGGCTGTATCCGCGCAGTTTTCAGTGGAGCATGCCAGAACAGATCGATCATATCTTCGGGAATGCCGATTTTCGAATCTGGATCAATATCGGTGCTGATATACGACCAATGTATGCTCTTTGGATTGCCGACGTGACTGCTTATCAGAAAGCCCGGGGACGGTACCTTTTATACCCCGCTCAAAAAAAATAGATTTTGTTTTCATTTTCTTTTTAATATATTTACTCCGAGGTTAGTGATAAAAATTTAAGTGGGTGATTATTTTACGCAAAAGTAAAATAAAACAGTGAGGTAGTCAAGGGGAATCAAAATCAGTAAAAAATTCCTTCATATCAGCTCACATAACGAGTAAAAAACAAAAGGAGAAGAAACATGAAAAACATGCGTGTTTTGCTATGCGTAGTCTTGCTGTTAAGCGGGACTTTATTTGCCGGCGGTGTGGTTACGAACACTAACCAGAGCGCGGCGTTTATGCGAACTTTAAACCGCAATGCCTCAACCGATGTTGATGCGGTTTATTTTAATCCGGCCGGATTGACCAAGCTTTGCTGTAATGGTCTGTTTTTGGACATCAGCAATCAATCGATCTGGCAAAAGAAGACGGTAACCGATAACACACTGACCCTCAATAAAGATGAGTTTGTTGGAGATGTCGCGGCGCTGGTATTCCCGACAGCTTATGTTGCCTATAAAATGGACAAATTAGTCCTATCGGCTGGATTTATGCCGATTGGCGGCGGCGGCAGTGCGACTTATGAAAAAGGCCTTCCGTCGTTCGAGGTAGACCTATCAAAATTGCCCGCCGCTTTTGCAGCACAAGGAGCTACGGGTTATGAACTTGATGTAAACTTTGAAGGTTCTTCGACCTATTTGGGCGTGCAGGGCGGTGTATCCTATAAAATCAACGATATGATTTCGGTATATGGCGGCGCTCGCTATGTTATGGCAAATAACAGCTATACCGGTTATTTGAAGAATATCAATCTGATTACTCCAATAGGACCAGTTCCGGCTGATAATTTTATGAATGCTGTCGCCACGCAATTATCGAGTACAGCTTCATCTCTTCAGCCGCTCATAGACGGAGGAGCAGGTATATATACGTTAGCACAAGCGCAGGGCGCTGGGCTTTTATCTGCCGCTCAAGTCGCTCAAATTGAAGGGGGATTGACCCAAGTCGGAGTCGATCCAACTGGATTGACCATTTCGGATGTTCAGACGGCTTATACGGCAAAATCAGTCTATTACGATAAAGCCACTGAAGATAAAGAAGTTGATGCCAAGCGTTCAGGAGGTGGCATTACTCCGATCATTAGCGTAAACCTTTCCATGAAAGATTTGAATGTCGGTATTCGTTACG
Organism: Fidelibacterota bacterium; assembly: GCA_043808945.1. GTDB lineage: Bacteria > Fidelibacterota > UBA2242 > UBA2242 > UBA2242 > JAGNGI01. Next base: position 14,734 of record JAZDEI010000083.1, read on the forward strand.
AGATGAAGACCACGATGGAGATGGAAAACGAGACGAAAACAGATGATACCGGTCTTTTCCCGGATAAAGCCAAATATGGCTCCGATTTGCCTTCCCAGTTAGCCGTTGGCGTGTCCTACAAGATGGGCAAGCTGAAACTGATGTCGGATTTCAATTATTTTGGTAATACCGGTGTCGATTGGGACGGCGCTGAAGTCAACTTCGACAATAGTATGGAAGCCGGTGTGGCGGCCGAGTACTCACTGACCGAGAAATTAAAGGTCAGCCTGGGAGGTTTGTACAGCAAGCAGGGTGCTACTGACGAATCCCAGAGCGATATGGATTTCAATCTGGATACCTACACGATCGGCGGCGGATTGCTCTATGCAGTCACACCCAAAATACAAGTTAATTTGGGCGCGTTGAACACGACCTATTTCGAAGG
>JAZDEI010000084.1:0-15549 GCA_043808945.1 Fidelibacterota bacterium
CGTTAAAATACGGATTATGTGTCGCATGGTTACCTCTTTATTTATTAAATAGCGGGTGAATATAGAATTTTGATTTGGAAATTGCAATATTTTACGGATTGTCTATCTTACGCATCGTTTTTTTGAACACCAGGGATCAAAAAAGGTTATAATTTAGAGTGATTCCGGTTCGGATTAGCCTGACCATCCGTTAACCGTAAATCGTAAGAAGTAACGATAAACTGTAAACTATCAACCGGAAACTTCCCTTCACCAGAAGGGAAAGTAAAACGATTTGTAGAAACTCTTCCTTCACCTGGAGGAGAAGTAAAATGAGTTGAAGGAGGTCTTCCTTCACCTGAAGGGAAAGTAAAATAAGTTGAAGGAGATCTTCCTTCACCTGAAGGAGAAGTAAAATGAGTTGAAGGAGGTCTTCCTTCATCTGGAGGAAAAGTAAAATGACCTGAAGGATGTCTCCCTTCAATTACTTAATTGTGTCTGAGAAATCATTCTATAAAGGGTCGCTCCCCGTGCAATCCAATGGGACAATGGCTTTGAATTCATCGATTTTGGCCCGTAATCAAATCTCTTTACATCAATAAAAATATTTTTAAATTATGGTGGTTGGAAATTTAATCGGCATGACAATCGAGAGAATTCATTTGAGGAAGCCTGCTCCACACTATTTTCCGCTCCGAAAACAGCCGTTTGTTCGCAAAACTGCTCGCGTTGTCTGGCGCCTGGCGATCGTCAATCTCCTGGTTGCGATTATCGGACTGCCGATGCTTTACCCGTCGGACGCGGTTATCGTTCCGGGCGAACGTCTGCATTTTAAGAAGATTAATACCGATAATGGCCTGTCCGGAAATTTCATTAATCGTATAGTTCAGGATTCGATCGGTTTTATGTGGTTTGGGACGTCTACTCAGGGATTAAACCGATATGATGGTAAAGAAGTAGTTAATTATTTCCACAGCAATGCTGATAGTAATTCAATCGCATCAAACCACATCACAAATGTGTCGATTGATTCGAATGGAGAGCTCTGGATTTCCGGCCTATTGAAGGGGAGTTCATATCAAGGCGGATTTATCGATAAATATGATTACCGTACTGATAGTTTTATCCATGTACTACCCTGTGACAGCATAATGAAAGAGATCCCGGTATTTATATGGATATTCGACGATCAGAACGGTAATTATTATTTCGGTTCCTATAAAAATATTATCATTCTATCGATTAAAAACAGTCCATCGAAAATTGAACTGACCCGACCGCCCAGGGAAATAAGCTCTGAAGAAATATTAATTCCTGAAAACAATAAATGTATTTCGGGTACACCTAGGAAAATGTTATTTATCCAGGGTGGTCGCACCATCATAGAATATCTGATCGAAAAAAACATATTCGATGCTACTAAATACCAATCCTTAAATCGTTATCTGAAAGACACCGGTTCGCATGTTAAGTCACTGCTCTCCGACCAGCAGAGTAATATATGGGTTGTGACTGACAGCAGTCTGATTAAATATACTCCCGGAAATAATACTCGTGAGCAATTTTCTGATCCGATCGACAAAAATGGTCGAAAAATACAACCAGGTATTAAGTCATATTTTTTCTCTTGTGGAAAAAAAATTAAAACCATGACAGAAGATTATAAACATAATATCTGGCTTACCGGCATTCTCTTCAATCTGGAAGAAACATTTTTTAAGTTTGATCCGAAATCTGAAACTTTTTACCAATATAAAACAGACCCTTTTGAAGAAAATCGCATTCCGCTTGAATCCATTCATAATTTTTTCATCGATCGGAATCGTTCTGTCTGGATTGCCACTCATAGTAGTGGTGTTCTCAAGTTTAATCTGCCCTTGAATTTTTACAATATTCAGACATTGTCAGACAGTATCGATCTGGCGGATGGAAGTCTAAAAAGTATATGTGAGGATCATGAGGGTAACATTTGGCTTGGAACTAGTACAGGCTTTATATATCGATATAAACGCGGCGGAAAATCGGCTGATATATATAAATTTGATAAAAACAGACGTAAAAATTACACAACAACATTTATGTTACTTACAGATCATCAAAATACTGTTTGGACTAGTACAAATGATGGTTTATGGAAGTTAGATCGAAAGAAAAACGAATTCATCCATATTGACATCGATTCTACAAATAAAGCCGCTAACCAGATATTCTCCATATACGAAGATCGCCATGATGCTTTCTGGATCGGGACGGGAAACGGTTTGTACTCTTACAATCGTCGCACCAATAAAATTCGCCATTTTCCGATCGAAACTAAATTATTAGGTAAAACACTTTATAAAATTTATATCCGTTCTATGCTCGAAGATAAGAGTAGTAATTTTTGGTTGGGAACAAGTAACGGCCTCTATAAATTCGACCGCACTAATTATACATATGTAAATTTTTCGGATAGCACTAATCTTAAAGATTTAATAACCGAAAAATATATTACAAACCTGTTTGAAGATAGCGATGGGCAAATCTGGATCGGTTCGTCTCTGGTCGGAAGGATAATTTTTGATCCTTCGACGGAATCCTTTAAATTTCCCGATAATAAAATCAGATTACCATATTTAAAAATTAGTGGAATCCAGCAGGACAGACATAAAAACGTTTGGTTGAGAACCGGTTCCGGAATATATAAATACAATCCCGAAATAAACTCCACGACCCTATATGATCGTAGTGATAATGTGACCTACTACTATTCTCGAGGAAATTACAATGAAGCCAATAACGTTATTTCTGCTTTTTGTCAACAAAGCTCCGGTTGGATTTTTGCCGGTGGTTATAACGGGATAACCTACTTCCATCCGGACAGTTTGCAGAATAATATCCAGAGTAATCTTGTAATCACGAGCTTTACTATAGAGCAAAAGGAAAAAGAAATATTTACTACGCCCCAAGAATTCGAGAATATCGTCCTGCCATGGTATAACAATTATTTCTCTATCAGTTTTAGTTTGCTTGATTATTACAATACAGATCAAAATACCTATAAGTATATCCTGAAAGGTCTCGATGAAAATTGGATTACTTCCGACAATTCCGGCCGCGCCAGTTATACCAATGTCCCGCCCGGACACTATACATTTCGGGTCGTCGGAAAAAATGCCCATGACATCCCTAGCAAAAACGAGGCTACTATCAACATAAGGATCATTCCGCCTTTCTGGAAGAGATTGTGGTTCAAAATCGTGATCGGTTTATTTGCATTCATGATAGTCTTCTCGACCTATTATATTCGTCTTTCCATTATCCAGAAGCAGAAGAAAATCCTCGAGAAACAAGTTGCCGAACGAACTCAGTCTTTAACCGAAAAGACGAGCGCCCTGGTGACTATTCAGAACCAGCTCGAACAGAGAGTCCAGGAAAGGACCCGGGAACTGGCTTCAACAAATTATGATTTAAAACGGGAAATCATTATCCGGCAAAAAGCCGAGGAATCGCTAAGGCGGAGCGAGGAGACCGCACGTGTTCTGCTAAACGCCCCGATTGATCTCTCGATGCTGCTGGACCCGCAAGGCAATATTCTGGCACTGAATAAATCGGCCTCTGTTCATTTCGGCGAGCCGGAAGAACAGATCATTCACCGGAACATGACCGAATTCCTTACGCCGACCATCGCCAATTCCAGACATGAATTCTTTATAAAATGTATCACAGAAAAAATACCCCAGGAGTTTGAAGACGTAAATCAGGGCCGGATTTATTATAACACTTTTTATCCGATTATCGATCTAGACGGAAATGTCTCAACTATCGCGATATTTGCCCGGGATATAACCGATCAAAAAAAGATGGAAGATTTCCTCAGGAACGCCCGAAACGAACTCGAAAAACAGGTCGATCAACGGACTACAGAACTAAAATCCATTAACCGCAAATTGATTAAAGAAATCATCACCCGTCAAAAAGCGGAAAACAAATTGCGCTCCAGCGAGGAAAAATACCGCGATCTCTTCCAAAATGCCAATGACCTGATCTGGACGACCGATAAGGAAGGCAGATTACTCTCGATCAACAATCATTTCAAAATATTCTCCGGATATTCAAAAAAAGAACTATTGTCGCTAAATCCCGTGGTACTCATCCGCCCGGAACATCAATTTCGGATAATCCGCAGTCATCAGATGGCTTTAAAAAATCAACCGTCCGGAACCGAAGTCGAGGTTATCACTAAAAACCATGAAATACGAGCGATCTGGTTAAAAGTGCGCCCGATTGTCAAAGACAACCAGGTGATCGGCGTTCACGGTATCGGTCGGGATGTTTCCGATCTTATCCGGGCTCAAAATGAACTTCGCAAATCCGAAGAACAAAAGCGGGAAAGCCTCCGGCAGTTTACCCTTAAACTGGCGCATGAAATCAAGAATCCGCTGGCCAGCATTAAAAGTTCCGCCCAGCTCGTCGCCGGCATGAGCATCGCGACGCCCCCCCAGATCGAAAAACACATGGATATCATCAACCGGAATGTCAACGTCTGCAACAAAGTGATCAGCGATTTATACTCATACTCGCATCTGAATAATTACAAATTTGAAGAATACGATACTCTGAAATTTATTAAAAGCCTCGAAGCATTTATCAACGATAAAATGAACATGTTTCCCGATGTCAAATTCTCAATAAAATATGACCGGAACCTGCCAGCAATTTATATCGATGAATTTCGTCTGTCGCAGGCTTTTCAGAATATAATCACCAATGCTCTGGAGTCAATCGTTAATAAGGGAAAACTGGACATCCGTGTCCGCTTCAGCAATGCAGATCAATCAATTACATTCGAATGCAAGGACAATGGCGTTGGTATTCCCGCCGAAGATTTACTACTGATCTTCCAGCCGTTTTACAGTTCCAAATCGAAAGGATTCGGGTTGGGATTATCTCTCGCTAAGGAAATCATCGAGTATCATCACGGAAAAATCTCCGTTGCCAGCGAAGTCAGACGCGGTACAACTTTTACAGTGGAATTGCCAAAAGTGTAAATTAAATTCAAATACAAAATGTTATGGTCACAATGAAATGAATAAGATTCTTATTGTTGAAGACAATCGCGACACGCTGGAGAATATCTCCGAGTTGTTCACCCTGAACGGTTATAAAACCTTGCTCGCGGATAACGGTAAAACCGCCCTGCGTATCCTCAAGAACCTGACACCGGATTGCGTTATTCTGGACATCCGTTTACCGGATATGACCGGACTTGAGATTCTCCAGCAAATCCAGGAAGAAATCAGTAATGGATTGGTTGTCATCATCATCACGGCTTACGGTGAAATCACGATGGCCGTACAGGCCATGAAAAATGGCGCTTACGATTACATCGAAAAACCCTTTGAAAACGAAGTCTTGTTAGTAACCGTAAAACACGGCCTGAGCAACCAGCAAATTAAAAAAGAACTCAATCACCTGCGCCGGATTGTCGGCACCGATCCCGAAAGTGATGAAATCTTCGGCCACAGTCCGGAAATCAGGAATGTCATCAAACAGATCGATTCCGTCGCAGCTACCGATTTAACGATTCTGATTCAGGGCGAAACCGGCAGCGGCAAAGAGGTCGCCGCCCGCCTCCTGCATAAAAAAAGCAAACGCAGTAGTCAGCCATTTATTGCTGTTGATTGTGGTGCAATCCCGGAAAGCCTGATCGAGAGTGAATTCTTCGGTTTTGAAAAAGGCTCATTCACGGGGGCCAATCAATCGCGTCTGGGTAAATTTCAGATGGCCCACCAGGGTACGCTCTATCTGGATGAAATCGGCAATTTACCGCTCGAACAACAGCGCCGTTTCCTGCGGGCGATTGAGAATAAAGCCTTTCGCCCGATCGGTTCTACCAAAGAATCCAATGTTGATGTCCGCCTGATCATTGCCAGCAATTCCAACCTTCAGCAATTAATGGTTGAGAACAAATTCCGCAAAGATTTGTATTACCGGATTTCGGAGTACATTATTACGATGCCATTTTTGCGCGACCGGGTTGAAGATATTCCCCATCTGGCAGCTCAGTTTTTATCGGAAGCTAATAATGAGTTCGACCGGCATATCACAAATATTTCCGAAGACGCAATAGCTAAATTACTGGCGTACGATTGGCCGGGAAACGTTCGCCAACTGCGGAATGTCATCCGTAAGGCGGCTCTGCTGGCTACCAACACCATTCGCGGTTCGCATCTGTCATTGCCCGGTGAAATCCGAGTGCAAAACGATGCCCAGCATTTCTTCGAAGTGACTAAAACCGATCTCGCTCAATACTCAACTTACCGGCTTGCTTTCGGAGAACTCACTCAGGAATTTGAAAAAGAACTCGTGCAGCTCGCATATAATGACGCCCATGGCAATATGGCTAAAGCCGCCCGAATATTCGGCATCGACCGCCGCAATTTTTATCATAAAGCCAGGAAACACTTAACCGATTCACCAAAAATTGAGCCTTGAACAAATATTCAGAAATATCAATATTAACCTAAACCACAACTGACAACTATGAACAAGTATTTCACATTTGATTACACCGCCGGGGCTTTCGTCCCGTTTTCTCGTTCGCACCTGATCGCACTGGGCATTATCATTTTGATCAATATTCTATTGATCGTTTGGTTGAAAAAAGCACGGAATCCGCAATATGAAAAAATAGTGCGTTACGGCCTCGCCGGGCTTTTAATTCTCCAGGAAATTTCTTTGAATGTCTGGCGGATCGTCGGTCATCACTGGTCGGCTGGTAGTTCCCTGCCTCTGCATCTTTGCGGAGTAGCTGTCATTCTATCGGCAATTCTGTTAGTGACAAAAGATTTCCGGTTATATGAGATCGTCTATTTCTGGGGTTTTGGCGGAGCCGTTCAGGCCTTGCTGACGCCTGACATTGGCGTGTTTTCATTTCCGCATTACCGATTTTTCCAATTCTTTGTGTCGCATGGCTCGATCGTCACTGCCTCGGTTTTTGCGACCTTTATTATGGGTTTTCGTCCTTATCCGCGTTCGATCCTGAAAGTATTTCTCATTACCAATGTTTATATGGTACTGATGGCGGGTTTCAATTATCTGGTAGACGGAAATTATCTCTTCATCTGTCACAAACCGGAAACGGCTTCGATCCTGGATTATCTCGGTCCGTGGCCTTATTATATTTTATCGCTTGAAGTCGTCGGGCTTATTTCTTTTATAATCTATTACGCGCCGTTTTTCTTTCGCGACCGGTTAGTTAGTCTAAAAGCAAAAAACTGAGACGAGAATCAATCGTCCGGAAATCTTTTTCCGGATCGGTAAAAATATCTTTATCCTTTTTGAACTTCCCAGAGATCGGCGCCGAAATGATCCCAGGGCAGGCGCCATTCGTCACACTGATCGGCCTGAGCAGAAAATTGTTTGTCCATGAAATAGATCAGCTGAGCCTTGCCGCAACCGAGATTTTTACAGCCGTGTGCGACTCCCGGCGGAATGACGACTAACTTCGAATTGCCATCACCGATTATCAACCGCATCAGTTTTCCGTTGCTCGGCGAATCAGTCCGCAGATCGACGAGAACCAGCAGAACTTTACTACCCGGCGGAACGAACCAGATATCGGTCTGTTGCCGATGAACGTGAAAGGCTTTTACGCTCTGCGGATCCATTTCACTGAAATTTACCTGGGCAAGTGAAAAACCTTTAATCTCCTGTGAGATGCCGTTATCCAGCCGCGTTAATTCGGTGAATGAACCGCCATCATCGTTGAACCGGCGCAGTGGAAGGATATTCACTCCTTCGATGGTCGGTTTCGGATTGTAATCCTGCCGGTGGGCGACCTGATCGATCTCTTTTTTAAACTGGACTTTCAATGTATTCAACCTCTTTTATCTGAATTTTATTACGATGGAAATTATCACACAGTTTTAAAAAAGACAAATGCTCTGCATTCCGGACAATGTGATTGCTTGACATTCCTTAATTCTGCTGGTAAATTTCTTGCGCTTTTTACTACTAATTAATATGGCAACAACTTTACTCATAATGATCCTTTTTACCGGTCTGATCCTGATCGGGTTCCTGCTGTTACGCTTTTTCGGGTCAAATCAGGCAGAAGAAACCGGTCAAGACGCTCCCGAGGATTATTCACAATCCAAACAGATGCGAATATTCGATCCTCATTATCTCAGCGTAATCGTCGGGATACTGCTGATCATTGCCAGTTTACTATTATTAATCTCAGCCGGTCAATTAACTGTCACCAGTTCGGCCGGAATCGTAATTTTCATCTTCAGCCTTGCCTGCGGTTTCGGTTATTTTCTAAAAAAGAGCCCCGGTCGTTTCCGGCAATCCTCTCCGGATCGCCGCCATAATGATAGCCATGGAGACAATACTTGAACACCGGGCAAACGTTCAAAAAAGATGCAGGCGGTTGGGCTGAAATAAATTTCTTCTTTGCCGATAATTCCCTGCTCACTCCGCGCGTGCGGATTACGGATGGAGAGATCATGGACATCGCCATCGATCCCGGTCAGGCTGAGTTCCGATTGAAAAACACGCTGAATGATATTTATGGATTAGATGCCCTGCATTTTTCGCGCGATGCTTTTCCGCATTTGAATCTCTGGTTCAAATACGCGGAGGTGCTCGTCGTTGAAAAACATCTCAAACAAATTGTGCCCGAATCGACTGAGTTACTGAGGATTATCATATTCGAATTCCTCAGAATCGCCGAATATGTATTTTGTCTGGCGACTTTCAGCCTGAATGCCGGATTGAACAGGGAATTCTCGGGCTTACTGGAGCTTTACAATTCATTCCGTCAGTTTTTAAAAATATCGGGAGATACGACTGTACTGGAAGAATTCGTAACCGGAACGAAAGGGCTTACTGATTTGCCCATTGGATTTACCGAGCGGGCTCTGATTTTCCTGGAGCAGTTCAAGGTTAAATTTCTGCAACAGTCTACGGCGCTTCTCTCCAACCGCATAATTCTGGATCGCTGTTTCAGCGTTTGTCATTATGTTTCGGACCAGATTGCACACCTGAGCGGACCGAATCTACGGGCTGTCGGCGTCAATCTCGACCGACGGCGCGACTTTCCATATTCATTATATCAAAGACTCTCTTTTGACCGGATTCAGCCTTATAATTCAAGTAATGACCCCGGCGAGTGCTGGCATCGCTTGCGTATCCGTTGTGAAGAAGTTTTCACCTCGATCGGACTGATCAGGCAATCCATCGCCCAATTTGTATATCAAACCAGTCCGATAAACTCACCGCCCGGCGTACGAAATTTTCACAAAGGTCACTCCAGCGTCAGCATCGAAACGCCCTGGGGAAATATTACCTGCCAGTTGAATTGCGCGGGCGGCAAAGATATATGTGAATTCACCCTGACCAATCCGCTCCACGAGATACTGATTTATCTGCGTCAGACTGCGGTCGGACTCGAATTAACCGCCTTGCCTCTGCATATCGCCAGCCTGGGCTTGAGACCCAAAATGGAGCCGTTATGATCCTCCAAACGATTGCCGGATTACTCCTGGCAGGTATTTTTTTCATGGCAGTACCGGCTCTGATATTGATCGAACGGCGTCATTTCTGCGGCACATTCCGGCGAGCAGAAATAAAAACTAATTGGCTGGCAGACTACCGGCAATTCCTCGAAACTATCTGGCAGGCGCGGCACTCTAATTCCGCCGATCCGGCATTAATCGTGCAGATTTTCAATCTGACAACTGCGGCTCTCACCGTCGCGCTGTGGTTAGTCTTACCATTCCAGTTGAAGACGACAATCGTTGGAATTGGCTGGACATATTTAGTAATTGCCGTTTTAATTTTAAACATTATCGACCGGATCGTAACCGGAAGTTATGCCAACCGGCCGTTGCCGTTTTTCGGGATTTTAAAAAACGGATTGATCCTGGTAAGCAGTATAATTCCGGTTTTATTCGCGATTCTCATTACATCCTATGCAACTGAAGCCCGGAACCTGCTCGATCTTTCACGGATTCAGCAGGATCACTGGCTGGGTTTCATCCCGCACTGGAATATTTTCCGGTCGCCGTTTCTGACGCTGACCGGCCTGAGTTTTTTCCTGAATCTAGTCGTTATCATGCGGATTGGCGACGGATCATTTCAACCGTTCGAATTGCAGGACGAATCCGAAATTTACAGTGGACGACAAAAGTCATTCGGCAACTTCTTGCCATTCAACCGGCAGGCAATATTATTCACTTTGGCGGCGTTGATGGTTTTCCTTTTTCTGGGCGGTTTCACCGATAATACCCAGATCGCTCCCATTGCCGGCGAATTGTGGTTTTTAAGCAAGACGATTCTCATCTTCCTGGTCGGATTATGGTTTAAATACCGGCTGCCGTCTATGACACTGAATCAGGTTTTGATCCTGAACCTGAAAATACAGGTTCCCGCGCTGACTCTGATTTTCCTTAGCCTAATGATCGGCAGGTGGTTTTGATGGAAAATTTCCACTGGACGCCGGTTCTTTTCTGGTTAGCAGTCGGACTGACGTTGTTCCCGGCCGGCCTGGCGGTTGCCTCATCGAATGTCAGGAGTATCGCGCACCTGTCATTGATCACTCACTTTGGAATATTTACTCTGTTAATTTCACTCGGGGCGGAATTGCCGGCTATTATTTACCTGATATTGAATTTATTGTTGACTGTCTTCATTCTGTATGGAATCGATTTGTTTCCAATTCCGGCCAAACCGCCAGCCAGGAAGCGCAAGTTCTTAACAATTTTACCGGCAATTTTAAGCGCGATAATCTTTCTCCTGCTGGTTGGCGCTTTTTATTTTACACCGCAACCTGTTGCCGATTCGTTCAGTGACAGGCTTCAGCCCGTCGTCACCGATCAATCTCTGCTGTTGGTTCTAACTGGAATGTTTTTCGTAATAATTCTCATATCTGCCGGACAAATACTCAGGAAAAAATGAATACAATCACTCTCTATCAAATTATCGGCGCTGGTTTATTTATTTTCGGATGTTGCGGATTGCTCTGTAATAAAAACCGCTGGAGTGCGATAATCTTCCTGCAATTGATGGCAGGCGGAGTGATTGTCAATTTCCTGGCAGTTGCCAGGTATTGCCGGGCGGGACAACCGGCCGAAATGCTGACTGCCGTGTTCATTATCGGTATACTGTTCGTCATGATTGTTTTCTCAGTAATTTTCACGCTCAAAGTCTTTTTACACGAATCCGAGTCAAATTCTGACACCGAGCCATGATGAGGCCATTATGAATTTTTTATTGATCCTTCTTTTATCACTTCCGGCTTTTTCGTATCTGGTATTCCTCTGCGTACCGGATAATAAATTGGTGAAGTACAAGTTGCCGTCGACTCTGATCCTGGTAATTGCTAACCTGGTCGGCGTCGGTCTGTTCATTATTCTCTTACTGATTAACGACGCGGAATATTCCCGGACGATCGCCATCACCTGGCTGCAAATCGCTGAAAATTCCTTTACCGTGTCGGTTACCTTGAATAATTACTCGGCTCTGCTTCTGGCACTCTGGGCAATCGGGAGCCTGATCTTTACAGTTCTAATTTCCACCGAGCGGTTCGATCCGCGCACTTTCCGCGAAAGTCTGGCCAATCTGTCAATCGCCGGTTTTGTCATGAATGGATTGATCCTGGCTAACGATTTTCTGCTAATGCTGTTTTTCTGGGCATTGCTGGATTTCTGCACGCACCGGATTTACCTGAAGAGCGAGCGCACCAGCCCCGATCGCCGTTTAGCGGACGGATTGACAATTGGCGGAATCCTTTTATTGATCCTGACCGCTTTCATTTTATATTCTCTTGCGAACACTTTTCAGATCGATTTAATTGTAAATGGGATAACTTCCGGTAAAATCAGAGCCGGGCAATTACTTATTCCCGGAATTTTCATCGCACTGATCGGCGCAATCCGGATTTACCAATCCTCGCTCAAGTGCGGTTCATCCCAAGATGCGAGCGATGAATTTATCGTCAACGCCGGATTAATTCCTTCCGGGCTAATTCTATTGGTCAAATTATATCCGATCCTGACGTCGTTTTGTTTGAACATTCTGGCGATTGGCGGCGGTATCGGCGCTATTCTGCTGACACTTGCACTTCTCACCCAAAACGACTTCAGACAATTCATCCGGCTGAATACTCTCATCCAGATCAGTCTTTTACTTATCGTGCTCGGAATCGGCGCCCTTCCGGTTGCGGCTTTCTTGCTCATCGCTATTTTCATCACGAACTATTTACTGATCTGTTTAATCCGGCTTGATCCCTCCATACTGAAGGTCGCACCCGGCACAGCGGATAATGATTCAGGTCAAAATACTCTTTCCGGTGGTTTCATAGTCCGGCTCGCGACTCTGTTTATTGTAACAGGCTTGCCGCTGACGATGGTATTCAATGCTAAAATTCTGATTTTCAACACTGTACTGGCCAATCCGGATTATTCCGAGGTTTCCCGGATAATTGTCACGGGTTTGATTGGGCTGGTTTTGCTACTGAATGTCGCAGCAATTTTCAGGATATTTCTGATGACCGGTGCATTGAAATTATCTCATCCGCCGAAAACGGTCACACATTCACTGATCAGTCGCCTGATCGTCGCAGGACTGATCGTCGTCTCACTTTATCCGATCTACACTCTGCCGCAATATAATCCACTGACTATCGATCTGAACCTGCGGGATTTATTTATCAATAACCCTATGTCCGGTGAAGTCACCACCCAAGCCGCGACCGATTTCACTCCGATGGTTGTTTACCTGGCGATAATTTTGATTGGCATTCTGACCGGATTCCTATTTAAAAAATACCTAAAGGGCGCCAAACTTGAATATATGCTTGCTGCGGTCAAATCCGGACTGCGGAAACACTCACTTATTCCGGTTATTCAATGCTCCAACGTAGCGGCCCGACGAATGGCCTGGTTTGATAAGACGCTGATTCCCGATCTGGGCGCTCGTCTGGTGAAATTCGCAGAATTCACAGTTCGATTCATCAATCGCCTAAATGCCGGTGGCGCCCGTGAAATGATTCGCATTCAGGAGGGACCGAATAGGCTGGCCGAGCAGTTGTTTCAAAAAATCCAGCGAATGAAATTCTATAACCTGATCCTGATCAGCCTGATAATTCTGACAATCATCGTTTTAATCTGTATAATATGACGATTAATCCCAGAGGTAAAGTATGACCGAACATTTATTATCCATTAATCTCCTGATCGCTTTGACCGGATTGATTTTCATCGCTCTGACGAACCGTGAAAAGACATTGATAATCAAGACCGTTAGCTTAGTTATAACCGGCCTGCAATTCTGGATCGCTATCGAGATATTTTTCAATTTCAATCCGGCCGAGACGGCTCTGCAATTTTCAGAACGCATCAAATGGATCACCGCCCTGCGGATCGATTATTATCTTGGGGTGGATGGGATCAATCTGTTTTTTTTAACTGTAACGGCTCTCTTGATTTTTCTGACGGCGCTGATTTCCTGGAAAACAGAAAAGCGGATCAAAGATTTTTATATGCTTTTATTAATAACAGACCTCGGCCTAACCGGAGTGTTTTCGGCGATGAATCTGTTTCTGTTCTTCATCTTTCTCGGCGTTACATTTTTCGCGATTTATCTAATGACCGGCATCTGGAGCGACAAATCCGACTCTAATCCGGCTAACCGGATTGGAATATATCTGATGCTCAGCTATACTCTAATCCTGCTGGGATTGATTTTACTTTTCCACGAAAGTCGTATTCATTCGCTCAATCTGACCGAATTGGTTTCCGGCAATACTCTGCCCTATGCATCTCAAATGGTAATTCTGGTCATTTTCCTGATCGGTTTTGCCATGCTGATTCCGCTCTTTCCTTTTCATTCGTGGTTGCTTCCTGTCATCAAGAAAGCACCGGTTGGAGTCAGCATTCTGGTAGTCGGTATCCTGACCAAGATCGGCGCTTACGGTCTGATTCGTATAATAGCGCCGGTGATGCCGGTTGCTTTTAATATTCTGGCGCTGGGGTTCGGTATCTGGGGATTGGTCAACCTGATTTACGGGGCGTTATGTGCCCTCGGCACAGAAGATACCGACCAGATAATCGGCTATTACACGATTCAGCAGATGGGTATTATTTTGATCGGATTTGCGACCATTGTTGGCGGATCGAGGCTAAATTTGCCCGCCGCAGTAACCGGATTGAGCGGCGCGATGATCATGGTAATCAGTCACGCTTGCCTGATCACCCTCTTATTAGTCATTTTAAAAAAGGCCGTTCCGGACGGAATTCATCCCTCTCAGACGTCGCCCGGAATGCGACCGATCATTGTTCTGGCTCTGCTTGGCGGCTTGGGAATGCCAGGAATGTCGGACTTTATCGCCAGGTTTCTGACGTTGCTTGGCGCTTATCAAATCCCGGGACTCGCGGTAATTGTAATTATCAGCATGCTTGGAATCTTCCTGAACTTCGTGGTTTTTCTAAGACTTTTCAAACGTCTGGTTTTCAACCATCCGTCCGATTCTGCTCAATCAGCCGAAGCGCTTGATCTCAGCGAACGGATTGCCATAATCATTCTTTTAATCGTGATAGTAATGCTCGGAATTTTCCCCGGTCCGTTACTCGGTGTAGTAAAGACCGGATTGGTAAAATTAGTCGAGATGTTCAGCCTTGCCGTCACTATGTAAGTAATTATCAACATGCCGAACCTGCAATCAATAGCTTATTTTTCTCCAGAGTTAATTCTGCTGGCAACCGTTCTGGGCATTATACTTATCACTACTTATCTTAATATTTGGCAAAAAGTCGGAACGCCCCTGATCGGGTTAAGTTTGGGAATTGCTTTAATTAAACTGGTTGTTTTGCGACCTGATACAACTCATGGGATATTCTATAATCTGCTCGTTTGGGATCCATTCGGAAGATTTTTGAAAATATGTCTGGTTTTAATGGCGATCGGTCTCTTCAGCATAATTACTCGCGACCGGCGAACGAAACCCATAATTACCGCAGAGTTTGGCTTTCTATTTTGCTGTATGATATTCGCCGCACTGGTGACAGTTTCTGCCAACCACCTGATCGTACTTTTCATTGCCCTGCAAATAATCAACCTGACAGATATTCTGATTTCTCAGCGCAACAATTCAAATCCCGAAATTATCACCTCTGGCTGGCATGATCTGATATTTCAGGTCTTTTCCGGAATGGTCATGCTGATGGGTATTGTGTTAATTTATGGCATAACCGGTTCGCTTTACATTGCGAACATCGGTCGGATGCTTGCCGTTCAACCCGGACTGAAGTTCCCGGTAACAATGGCCTGGGTGATGATCCTTTTCGGATTTACGCATTCAATAACCGGAGTATTGCGATTACACCGGGATTTACGATCCGGCCCGGTGACATCCGAGCCGGTCAGACTGATCTCTTTGACCATCCCGCAATTCGCTGAAATCGGAGTTTTAATTCGCCTGATAGAGGTCGGATTCGGAAAGATCGCCGACCAGCGGCCGTTATTTTTGACACTGAGTTTGTTCGCGGTAATCGCCATCGTTTATCCCGGCTGGCTGGCAATAAA
>JAZDEI010000085.1:0-21557 GCA_043808945.1 Fidelibacterota bacterium
GTTCGTGAACAAGATGGTTGCCCATACCGATACGAATCCGGAAATCGTTCCGGCTTATGTATCGCTGGATGAATTGAAGATCGATGTCACGGCGGGCAACGCCCTGACGGAAATCTTCAATATCATGACTCAGACAATGGGACCGCTGGCTGACACAATTACCCTGTGCAGCAGCGAAGCCTACCAGGCCTGTCTGAAAATCTACGGCCACGTCAAGGAACTGGCGAAAGCCAACGTTCCGGGTATGCAGGCGATTCTGGACGACCTCAAAGTCTTCTTCGCCAGAGCCGGCAAATCGGAAACCACTCCGCCCCAGCAGTAAATCGAATGTATCGCGCACTTGCCAGGTTTACAGATTTTTCTCCGGTTATTGCCGGTCATTCCGGTAAGCCTGGCAGGTGCATTTCGGGTTACAAACAGGGGACGGAGGTTGAAAATCAAGGAATCGTGGTTGTTTTATACGGACGAATGGTTAAAAATCAAGGACGCATGGCTGATTTTCTAGAAAAATTGGTTCTGAATCAAGGAATGACGGTTGATTTATACGGACGAATGGTTGAAAATCAAGGACGCATGGTTGATTTTCTAGGAAAATTAGTTGAAAATCAAGGAATCACGGTTGTTTTATACCGACGAATGGTTGAAAATCAAGGACGCGCCGATGTTTTATAACCAATGGCCGGTCAAAATGATGAAAATATGGTAAGAAACAATGTCCGATTTGAGCTTTAGCGAAAAGGCTAAATTGGTTTTATTTGTTACACGGAGCGCTTCAACAGTGTTGAAGCATTCCCAATCGGCCTGGAACCGGTTTAGCCCCGAAAAATCGGGAATGAAAAATGGCTTCATATTCTTTTTGGGATCGATGAACGTGAAAGTATTACGAGTTTAATAATAAAATAAACCTAATTAAGAGTAAAAAAATATGAATGAAAATGAATCAAAAATTGATATAAGGAAAAAACTCAAGAATTGTACAAAGTTTAATCCTTTTCATGATGAATATGATTTTAATTATATTTCACACCTTTTGAAAAAACATATCACAGATACTGATATGTTAGAATTTTGCACAGCAATAAGCTCTTTTTACTTTAATATTTATTATAAGGAATACTATAACATATTTAGAGAAGTAATCTATTCTAGTAATCTTGATATTTCTAAATTGAATGAACTATTATTTGCTTTAGAAAATAGAGATTACTGCATAGTTCAACGAGAATTCAATAAACAAAATGAAAATAACAAAATTAATATTAACTCGCAATTATATATCGATTCCCCTTTCAAGGAGCTAGGAAGGATTGATCTCATTGGTGCTTTAGAAGGTTCCGTAGACTTTTTAAATATTGCAGTAAACTTTACTCGGTATTTTCAAAATATATCGATAAACAAACAACAGAATTTAGACAATTCTGCAATTGTTAATACCGTAAGGAAAATATATGGAATAAGTAATTTGTTTAATCTTATTAAGGAAAGTTACGACAGTGCAATTTGGGAAAATGGGTATATAATATCATCGCATAATGGAGGGGAACTCTATTTAAAATACTATAATGAGCAATATCCAATAATATTAGGAGTAGGTATACATCGATTAGAATGTAATTGTATACCCCTACCTCTACAATCGCGTACATATTTAATGAGAAATGATCCTTCTTTTAAAATAATTGTTAATTACCTAAGAATGTGTAATAAAAAATTCTTCATTCAATCCGTATACTTTGAGAATGGTTTTATTAAATATTGTTTATCGGAAGGAGAAGACAAAGAGTCCATTATGCGACATATAAACATAGAATCATCATTATCGGTATTTTATTCATTTATCGAAAATTGCCCTCTTCCTCATTTAGAAAATATTTCTGTAAATCAATTGATCGCACTATTTGTGGAATTACAACAGTTACTATATGAGGTAGCACAAATTGAAATACCTGATAATCAAATCAATACGTTACAGGATATTGAAAAATTTACATATCGTCTAAAAATCGATGATCTTATAAACTATTTAACGTTAAAAACTGTGTTTTCAGTACCCCAAATAAATGTTTTTTTACATTTATTAGAATATACAAACGGCAGATATGATTTATGGAGTAAACCTCTAATACGTAAAGATGATTATTATCAATTTCTCTTATTACCTATAATAAATACAAATATGCTTTATCTTGTTGATTTTTGGTTTGAGCAGGGAGGCTATTCTCTTGATGACAGAGGTTTATTATTTGAAAAATATATTAAACAAATCCTCCATGAAGAATTACAGAAAAAGGGATTTACTTTTAATATTCCCCGAACAAGTAAGTTCGTAAATAAAGAAGGAAATAGTGAACAAATAGATTTAATAATAAACCTTATGCACACTTTAATAATTGCAGAAATAAAATGTATTAAATTTCCAATGGAATCTAGACATCGCCATAATGCTCTGAAAAGACTTGAGGCGGGAGCAGAGCAGATAAATAGAAAAGCTGAGTTTATTTATAATAATCGAGATCATTTCCAAAATGAAATTGGAAATATAGAAGGGAAAGATATTCTTAAAATTGTAATAACTAACTTCCCAATATTCACTGGTCTAAAGATTAATACTGTTCCAATAATAGATTTTCTGCTATTAGATTCCTACGTGAACAGTGGAAGAATTTGGGAGGAAAAAATCATTTATAAAGATGGAATAGAACTAAATAAGGAAGAAATAAATGTTATTAATTTTTATAATAACGAAGATGAATTTTCGAAAAATATAAGAGAATGTATAGAGTGTCCACCAGTTATAAAAAAATATAGCCAACACTTTAAACTAGTAGACCAAAGAATAACACTTGACGGTGCCACCCCAGTCATTTTTACACAAATCGCTGAATGGCAAGAATAAATACAATCTGATCGTTCTTGTAGAAAAATGGGGGGGCATTTACATTAGAAGAGGTGAGTAACCGTATGGACTGGGATTATCCATTACATCCGGTTTTCAAACCTGACGGGGAATAGTCTAAACTATGATTGGAATGATTGAATGAGAGCTATGATTGAGAAAGTGGGCGATATTAAAATCATAGTCAATCAGGTAATCAGGGAAATCATAGTGCAGACAGAATGGGGAATAGTCGGAAGGGATGAGATACAATGGTGAGTCGATATATGTCAGGTCTGAGGACCCGACACAACAAGTAAAAACGGGCTTCTTTGTATAAAATATGTTAGTGTTAATTCGTGTTCTTATTCGCGTTTATTCGTGGTAAAAAACGCGCTCTCAGGTCGTCTTCCGGTAACGCCAGGTCGCCAGCGACAGCATCGCAATTCCGAATATAAACAGGCTGACGACATCCCGGGTAATATCGGCCAGTCCGGAGCCTTTTAACAGGATCATCCGCACGAGCCGCATAAAATACGCGATTGGATTAAAGATATTGGCGGTTTGCGCCCAGTCGGGCATACTTTCGGCGGAGGTAAAGAGACCGCTCATCATCATCATCACGATCATCAGGAAGAAATTGATGAACATCGCTTGCTGCTGGGTTCCGGCTAAAGAAGAGACGAGCAAACCCATGCCAAGCACGACCATCAGGTAAATCGCCGCCGTAGAGAAAAGCAGAACTAAACTGCCGTTGATCGGAATATCGAAAAGCAGTTTACCGAGTGTCAGCCCGACGCCCAATTCAACTAAGGCGAGGATCAGGAAAGGCGTCAGTTTGCCGATAATGAACTGGTACTTGCGGATCGGAGTGACGTTGATTTGTTCGATCGTGCCGATCTCTTTTTCGCGGACGATATTCAGACCGGAGAGGAAAGCGCCGATCACGGTGACCAGTACCGCCAGAATCGCCGGCACCATGAAGACTTTGTAGTTCAGTTCCGGATTATACCAGAAGGAGGTGCGTACGCCAATCGATTTTACCGGCGTAATTACGGCAGGAGGATTGTTCCATTTCAGGAGAATATCGCGATTGTAACTGGCTGTGATCGAAGCCGCATAGGCATAGCCGATTCCGGCTACCGTGCCGTTGATGGCATTGATCAGGAATTGCACTTCGGCGCGGTTTTCCCGCACGAGCCGCTTTTCAAAATTGGCTGGGACGTGAATGATAATGTCGCACTGGCCGCGTTTCAACCCGGATTCGGCTTCATCCATCGCAAACGAGCGTCCGCTAATACGGAAAAATGGCGAAGTCGCGAAGCGGTCAACCAATTGCCGGGAGGTCGATGAAAGATCCTGATCGACGATGAAAAGGTTCAGGTTTTTCATCTCCATCGTGGCGGCATTGACTAAGATAATCATCTGGATCAGCGGCATGACGAAAATGATCGGTAACATCATCCGGTTGCGGAAAACCTGGAGGAATTCTTTTTGCAATAAGAACAGGATTGTGCGCATCTATTCCAGCCTGATCTTGAATTTTTTCAAACTGATTAACAGGAAAAGGCCAGTCATACCGATCAGCACCAGAGTTTCTTTCCAGACATAACCCAGTCCGACCCCTTTCAGCATTATATCTTTGATAATGATGATGAACCACTTGGCCGGCATGATCTGGCAGAGCCATTGCAGGATTTTCGGCATGTTCTCAATCGGAAAGATAAAACCGGACAATAAAATCGTCGGTAACATCAGGCCGACAGCTGAAATCAGCATCGCAATTAACTGGCTGTTGGCAACGCTTGAGATTAAAATGCCAAGTGAAAGCGCCAGCAGAATGTAAAGCAGGCATTCGGCTAACAGGAGCGCCAGACTGCCCTGCACCGGCACGCCGAATACGAAATAACCGAGAGCCAGGATCGTAATGACATTGACGCAGGAAAGTACGGCATACGGCACGACTTTACCGACGATGATCTGCATCGGTTTGAGCGGCGATATCAGCAGGACTTCCATGGTGCCCATTTCTTTTTCACGGGCGATGGAGATGGATGTCATCATGGCCGAAACCAGCACCATAATCAAGGCCATGATGCCCGGCACGAACAGGAAAGCGCTCTCCAGATTTTCGTTGTAAAGCATACGGACTTCCGGCACAATCTGAATCGGCCGCTGAGTCGTTTGATTTGATTTAGTGACGAAATCCTGAATGATGCCGGTGGTATAATTGCTGACGAGATTGGCCAGATTGGCGTCGGTTGCGTCGAGAATCAACTGGACGTTGGCCGTGCCCAGGCGTTCGAGTTTTTTACCGAATTCCGGCTCGAAAACGATGACTTCCCTGACCTTGCCGCTACGGAAGGCTTTTTCAATTTCGTCGGGGCCCTGGATATTGAATTCCGGTAAAAAATAACCAGAAGAGACAATCTTGTCGGAGATTTTCCGGGTAACTGCATCGTGGGACTGGTCGTAAAAGGCAATGCCGACGTCGCGGACTTCGTTACTGATTACGAAACCGAAAATCAGCATCTGGGCAATCGGCAGGCCGAAGAGGATCAATAGCGTGCGTTTATCCCGGAAAATGTGGAAGAATTCCTTGCGTACGAAACCCGCGAAGCGGTTCATTGATTCACCTCGTTCGGTGCAGCCGGTCGCGCCAGTTTGATGAATACGTCGTTAATGTTTTTAACCTGGAACGAGCGGATCAGGCTCTCCGGCGTATCGAGGGCGGCAATCCGACCATCTACCATGATCGAAACGCGGTCGCAATATTCGGCTTCGTCCATATAATGTGTTGTCACGAAAACCGTAATGCCATCATGCGCGGCGGCGTAAATCATACTCCAGAACTGGCGACGGGTGATCGGATCGACTCCGCTGGTCGGTTCATCTAAGAATACGATTTTCGGCCGGTGAAAAATAGCGACCGAAAAGGCTAATTTTTGTTTCCAGCCGAGCGGCAGACTTTTTATCAGAACATTGCGGAAATCCTGCAAACCGAGCTGATCTATCAGTTCAGCTGAACGGCTCCTGATTTCGGAAAGAGTCAAACCGTAGATGCCACCGTAAAACCGGATGTTCTCGTAAACGGTCAGGTCTTCGTAAAGCGAGAATTTCTGGCTCATATATCCGATATTATGTTTGATCTGTTCGGTCTGATGGTAAGCGTCGAATCCGGCGACCTTAATCTCACCGGAGGTCGGTTTGGATAAACCGCAAAGGATTCGGATTGCGGTCGTCTTGCCAGCGCCGTTGGCGCCCAGGAAACCGAAGATTTCTCCGGGAAAAATCTCGAATGAGAGGCGATCGTTGGCCACGAACGCGCCGAATTTCTTGACCATATTCCGGACACGGATGATTGGCTCACGGGCAGTGTTAATCACGCCTGATTCTCCGTCGGCGCGGAGGCCATCAATTCCATGAAACAATCTTCTATGCCGGGCCGAATCGCACGGATTTCGATCTGGCGTTGACCGCACCGGCTGAGAAATGTTTCCAGCTCGGCAACTTTAAAAGAAGCAGTACGCGGGGTGAAATGGACATTTTGTCCGAATGGAAAAGCGGTATTGGTCTCAGGAAAATTATGCAGATCGGTAAGCAGTTTGTAAGTGTTTTCGGCCTTTACGGCGAAGAGTTTTTGGCTGTACTCATCGATAATAGTTTGAGGCGGCGCAATTTTCAGCAAACGGCCGAACTGGATCAGCGCTACGCGGTCGCACAGCCCGGCCTCTTCCATGTAAGGCGTGGAGACGACAATCGTGATTCCCTCGGCTTTTAGTTTTTTCAGCATTTCCCAGAATTCGACCCGTGAAACGGCATCGACGCCGGTAGTCGGTTCATCGAGGACAAGGACGACCGGTTTGTGAATCAGGGCGCACGAGAGCGCCAGTTTTTGTTTCATGCCGCCCGAAAGTTGCCCGGCCAAACGATTTTTGAATGGCTCGATCTGGATGTAAATGTCACGGATCAGGTCATAGTTGGCGCGAATCGTCGTGCCGAAAATCGAGGCGAAGAATTCCAGGTTTTCGGCGACGGTCAAATCCGGATAGAGTGAAAAGCGACCCGGCATGTAGCCCAGCATCGGGCGCAGTTTTTTATAATCGCGGACGACGTCGAGTCCTTCGACGGTGGCTTTTCCGGTTTGCGGCAGGAGTAACGAGGTCAATATCCTGAACAGTGTGGTTTTACCGGAGCCGTCCGGACCGATGAAGCCGAACAGTTCGCCTTTCCCGATTTCGAAGGAAACGTCGTCCAATGCGTGGACGTTTTCGTAGGATTTCGAGACGTGTTCGACCCGGATGGAAATCATGACTGGAGCGGAATTATTTGGATTTTAGCAGAAAGTTGACTTCGCCGGGCATGCCGATCTTCAGCGTTCCGTCGTTCATTACCCTCACTTTGACGGCGTAGACCAGGCTGACGCGTTCGGCTTTGGTCTGGATCGTTTTCGGAGTGAATTCGGCCGAGGGTGAAATCCAGCTGACCGTACCTTCCAGCGTGCTATTGGTTTTTCTATCGCGGTCGATTAATACTTCGACCGGTTCGCCGAGCCGGACATTGGGTAACTGGTCGCCACTGACGAATACGCGGAGTTCCATTACTGACAGGTCGGCAATGTTGTAAAGCGGTTTGCCGTAAGCCGTGATCTCACCGGTTTCGACAAATTTGTTCAGGACTGTCCCGGAAATCGGATTGATAATTCGACATTTGCTGATATTTTCGTCGATCTGTTCGATTTGCCGGTCGTATACGATTAATTCTTTTTGAACGGAAAGGCTTTGAGTTTTCGTGGCGGAAATTTGTTTGTCAAGTAAATCCAGATTGGCGTTAAGATCGTCCATCTGTTTGGTCGTAGCCGCGCCGTCCGTGAGGAGTTTTCGGATACGTTCCTTGTCAGCGTTGAGGTTGGTGCGTTGCTGGAGTTGAACGTTTATCTGGGATTGTATATTTACAATGCGGGTCGCGGCGGCTTCGCGTTGGGCGATCGTCTGGGCTTTACGAAGCGTCAGATCACTGGTGTCGATCAGACCGATGACAGCATCGGCCAGCAGAGTCTGACCTTCCTCCAGATTCAACGAGATTATTTTGCCGTTCGATTCGGCAGAGACAGTTACTTCGACAGCTTCGAAATTTCCATAAGCGTCACTGTGGTGGTTATTCCCGGAGCAACCGGTCAGAATTACTAAGGATGCGGTACAAATTGAACGGAAGTGCTTTCTCATAAAATTTATCCTGGGTGTTGATGATATCGTATTCATTGGTTTAATCCTTTTTTCCGGAATCGAATTGATAGTCCGCGCGGGCACTGGCCAGCCGGATCAGATGTAATTGTTTATTGAGGCGTGCCTGCGTCTCGGCATTCAGTTCGGTGAGGTATTCGGTTGCGGTGACCACGCCGTTTTCTAACTGTGCGGCGATCGTGCCTGTGATTTTCGCCCGCAAGACGATAATTTCATCATCCTTGCCGATTAAGGCCTCGAATTTCCTGATTTCCGCCCGGTCTTTGCGGAGCAGAATGCGGATTTGTTGCTCGAAAGTCTCTTTCTGGGTCAGAATGATATTTTTTTGCAGATCGAACCATTGCTTTTCGCGGCGGGTTTGATTCCAGTTCCAGGGAGTCCAGCTCAGTCGCACTCCGAACATATAGAAATCGTCAAAATCAGGAGATAGCATATTCAAGCCCGGTTGCCCGTAACCGATCTGGCCGAAAACAGCGGCTCTTGGTCTGAGCCGGGCAGAGAGCAGGGATTTCGACGCATCAATTTTACGGGCTTGTAAATTCATAAGGCTGAGTTCGGGGCGGGTAATCTCAACCAGTTCCGGCGGATTTTCCGATACCGGCACGGCAAACTGAACCTGAGGCGGGACAGGCTGTTTGAAATATTCGCTGAGAATTTCCAGGACCGATTCGCGTCCGAGCATGATCTCCATTAATTGCTGGTCGATTTTGACGAGTTCGGCTCTGAGAACATCGGCATTGCTGGCCAGTACGACGCCATTTCTGACGCCGGATTCAACAACGGCTAATCGGGCTTTGATCTCATCGCTCATCACGCGCAGGAGTTTTTCATTCTCCTGCAATAGCAAAGCCGTAAAGAAAACCTGGTTGATCCGCTCCCTGATGCGATAGAGTTCGACTTCCAGATTTTGCTGATCAACCTGCAAACCGGTTTGCTCAAGTTCCTTTTGCCGCCGGGTCAGGCCGCCGTCATAAACTGTATTAGATATGTCCAGAGTGACCTTGTATGAATCTTTGGCGGGTATGGGAATTGTAATAGGTGATCCTGGTGGCAGGTCGATTGAGGTGACATCCGACTGGTAAGACGACTGCCCGTTGATTGTAAATTGCGGCCACCAATTGCTGGTGAGATTGCGAATCTTCTGATCGGCGGCCGAGCTTAAAAGTTCGGATTGTTTGATCAACGGATAATTGGCGCGGGTCTGTTCCTGACAGAAATCAAGGGTTAACGGATCGGGGACTTCTGCGCTGAGAAGACTGGCGGCTATTAATACGATTATGTTTGATCTGATTTTCATTTCTTTTCCAAAGCGTTAAGAACGAAATTAATTACTTCAGTTTTGCGTTGCCGGATAAATTCATCAAAGCGATCATCGTCATTACCGAAGAGAATAGGCTGAATAATTGGACGGCCGATGAACGGGAAGATACAGAGCGCGATGATATTGATCATCAGTTGTTGCGGAGAGATTTCAATTGAACCTGAGTTTTTGATATCCTGCTCTATTTTTGAAAGGTTTTGACTGGCGATTTGCTCGGTTACAGGCAACAAATCACTGAGACGTTTGGGGTTACGGTTCAATTCATGCAAGACGAAAGCCGGAATATGCGGATTTTCACTGACCAGGTCGATGTAGTTGCTGATAAATAATTTGATTTTTTCGGAAAACTCGATCGGTGAATTCATCACTTCGAAAATCCGGGGCGCAAATTTGGCGAAAGATTCGCGAAAGACAGCTTCGAAAAGTTGGTCCTTACTGCGATAGTAATAGTGCAGAAGGGCTTTATTGATCCCGGCGATATCGGCAATTTCCTGCATGCGGGCGCCGTCAAAACCTTTTTCGATGAAGATTTTGCGGGCGGCGTCAAGGATCAGCGTTTCGGTATTTTTGTCCTGAGCGGTCATTTTTCGTTTACCTTTTTGGTTTATCCATATAGTTTAACCACATGGTTAATTTATTGGACATTTTGCGATCTGTCAAGTGGAATTTTTATAATTTTACAATAATAGACACCCTGTTGGTGATAGATTTTTCATTGGATGTCTCGTACCGCATAGTTATTTTACTCAGTGATGTAGATCTGATTTAGGTAGTAACCCAGGGAAAAGAGACTGATCCGTGAAAGTATTACACAAACGCACCGGTAAATTATTGCAAGCGACTCTGATCGTTCTGGTCGGCCTGGCGATTATTAAAGCCGAAGATCGCCAGGAAATCGCCATACCCGATTTAGAGAATTATTTGACGCTGAAATGCGATTTTCACACGCATACGGTTTTCTCAGACGGAACTGTATGGCCGACGGTGCGCATTGAGGAAGCCTGGTCGGATGGATTGGATGTGATCGCCATTACCGACCATATCGAATACCAGACCCATAAGGAATATGGACTCAGCGATTACAATGCACCCTATAAAATCGCCAAGGATTTAGCCGAGGAACTTGGGATAATTCTGGTCAAAGGTGGTGAGATAACCAGAGGAATGCCGCTGATGCATGGAAATGCAATTTTCCTTGAGGATGTTGAGGCGCTAAGTGTTCCGGACGAACGCACTGCTTATATGAAAGCCAATGAACAGGGTGCTTATGTTTTCTGGAATCATCCCGGGTGGAGAATGCCTAATGAAATTCCTGTTTGGGATAAAGTCCATGACGAATATTTTAAAATCGGGTTGATTCAGGGAATCGAGATTGTCAATGGGACATCTTACTACCCGTTGACATTTCAATGGGCAATTGAGAAAAATTTAACGATCTTGGGTAATTCTGATGTACATGGACCGATTGCGTCCGAGTATACCAGGAACACTATCCGGCATCGTCCGATCACCCTGGTATTCGCAAAAAAACGGACTCACGAAGCGATCAAAAATGCTTTAACAGACAGACGAACGGCTGTGTATTCCGGTAACAATATTTATGGCAGAGAAACTTTTCTTCGACCGCTGGCCGAGGAAATATTACAGATGACCGATCGGGATGTAAAATT
This sequence comes from Fidelibacterota bacterium, assembly GCA_043808945.1. Classification (GTDB taxonomy): domain Bacteria; phylum Fidelibacterota; class UBA2242; order UBA2242; family UBA2242; genus JAGNGI01. The sequence continues at coordinate 11,110 of JAZDEI010000085.1, forward strand.
TTACAACAAAGATTTTACACGGATTCAGGTAATAAATCATTCATGCCTGAACCTGGAATTGGAACGCGGTTCCGGTGAATGTCTGGTTACATTTTCGAAAACGACAATTCCAGGTCAGAGCACCGGTATCATTTATATATACGGTGATCTGGAAAGCATGGCCGGAAAAAAGATTGATCTGCCGGTAAAAGTGAATAATTTTCTGACCGGGCCGGCGGATACGCTGACGGTCGCATTAGAGATCAAGTTGATTTCGCGAATGAAAAAGTAAATTTCTCGGGATAATTCCGGATAGTCATTTGAATTACAAAAAATCCTGCTTTCCATCTTGCGAAATAATCTTTAAAATTAGCATGAAATCAAGGAGGTAAATATGAAAAGAATCTACCGTTCAAAAACCGATCAAAAATTAGCCGGAATCTGCGGTGGTTTGGGCGAGATCTTCAGCATCGACCCGACCTTAGTCCGCCTGGCTTTCGTCTTCGCGACGATCATTACCGGCTTCTTCCCGTTGGTGCTGACTTATATTGTCGGCTGGATTATCATTCCGGAAGGGCCGCTCGAATAAGATCGAGGTTAAGGTTAAGGTCGAGGAAACCGTAAAATAGTGTAGAGATGATTGGCACGGTTATCAATGTCGGTACAGTGATTCTGGGCAGTTGTATCGGGCTATTTTTACATACCCGTTTGCCGCGCAGGATCACAGTGATTGTTTTCCAGGTAATCGGTTTGTTCACGTTGTTTCTGGGCTTCAGCATGGCCCTGAAAACCACCCATTTCCTGATATTGATCTTCAGCGGAGTGATCGGCGCGATCATTGGAGAATTATGCCGGATCGACCGGGCGATTGAGCATTTCGGTGAGCGCCTGAAACGCGGTATGAAATCAGAAAATGAGAAATTTTCCGAGGGCCTGGTGACCGCATTTCTATTATTTTGTATGGGATCGATGACGATTCTGGGGGCGTTTGAAGAAGGGCTGGGCGGAAAACCGAATCTGCTGTTGGCAAAGTCGTTGCTGGATGGTTTCAGTTCGATGGCATTGGCTGCCGGATTGGGGATCGGAGTTTTATTAGCGGTTATCCCGTTGTTTATTTACCAGGGAGGTCTGACGCTTTTAGCCGGTGTGTTGGGCGATGTATTGACGACGAGTATTGTCGATGAAATGACGGCCGTCGGTGGATTATTGCTGATTGGTTTAGGACTGACTATTCTGGAGATTAAAACGATAAAAGTCGTAAACATGTTGCCGGGATTGGTCGTGGCAATTATTCTGGCTATAATTTTTATTTGAACGATGGCAAATTGATTCCTGATATGCGAATTCAAAACTCTTTTGGGTTATTTGGAGATTATCGTCGTTATATCTCAGGGACGGACGATGAACAAGAAGGAGCAACAAATTCAGTAATTCAGTATTATGATGACCTGAAATAAAACATCAGAAATGTTATTCGGTTCGATCTTTATATAGGGATAAAAATGTGGAGGTAAAATGAAAAGATTATGCCTATTATTGATTTGTTTGGTGACTTTTTCACGACTGGGCGCACAGGATCCGGTTGAGGAAATGATGCGCAAAATAAAGGAACGGACCGACGCCCAGATGAAAAAAAGCGAGCAATATGTCAAGGATTACATCGCCCGTGACGACTCACTTTTTGCGAAATTCCTTGAAGAAGACTGGAAAATGTTCGAGGCGTATAAAGGCCGGGTCCGGGATAAAATGCCGAAACCGAAAAGCTTACCGGCTGCCGAACCCAAAAAAGAAGCGCCTTTGCCCGGCAGTCCGGCAAACATAACGGCCAAACCGCAACCGACTCCTCCTCCGCCGCCACCACCACCGCCGCCACCGGTCCCGCAAGTTCAGCGCGGCCAGAAAGTGGAGGTGCAATATTTCGATGCCAATCTTAGCCTGGTCTATGATGAAAATACTAAAATAATCCTGAAACGGCCCATCGATAATCAGGCGATCAGTGATTTCTGGGATGCGATGGGACGAACAGATTTTTCCGATTTAAAAAAACAAATCGATGCTAATGGAAATAGCATGAGACTGAACGACTATGGTTACACGCTTTTACTGAGTAAAATCGGTAAAAAAATCTATGGTTCCAGCCCCGATGAGATCCGTTTGTTCACCTGGTTTATGCTGATCAAGGCCGGATTTAATGCGCGGGTCGGCTATAACACGGCTGGCATATATTTACTCCTGCCGATTAAAAATATGGTTTATTCGACACCTTTTCTGACTCTGGATGGGATTCAGTATTTTGCCGTCAAATTAGATGACGGTGGTCCGGAATTAAACGGCTCACTTTATACTTACGATGGTAAATATCCGGGTGCCGACCGGTCAATGTCACTTATGATAAATGCTCCTCTGGCGATTAAGAACGCCACCTCCGTTAAAAACCTGTCTTTCGATTATGGCGGTCAGCATTATACGATGGGATTAAAATATGAGGTCGATGCGATCAATTTCTTCAAGTACTATCCTCAGACGGATTGGGACGTCTATTTCAGTTATAAAGTCTCCCCGTCCGTCAATAATGCTATCCTAACCTCTTTGAAACCGCTCATCAGCGGTCGCAGTGAGCCGGATGCGGTCAACCTGATTCTGCGTTTTGTTCAAACTGCATTTGATTACAAGACAGATGACGATAATTTCGGATGGGAAAAACCGCTCTTCCCGGACGAGACGATCTACTATGATTTCTCGGATTGTGAGGATCGCTCAATCATGTTTGCTTATCTGATTCGCGATTTGCTGGGACTGGAAGTACTGGGATTGCATTATCCGGGTCACATGGCTACGGCAGTAAAATTTACCAGTAATGTGACCGGGGATACGGTGACGTTTGAAGGCGTGAAGTACCTGATCTGCGATCCGACTTATATCAATGCCGATATCGGGATGTGCATGCCGCAATTTCAGAGTGTTAATCCGGAATGCGTCAAGATGATTCGGCTCTGAAAATCAGTCGGCTGGTATATTGTCAATATGCTTTGAAGATGACGACGGTAATGAAAAAGACCCGGGTATTTTTGCATAAGTCCGACTAAGGAATAGTAATCCCGGGAAATTATATCTTATCTGTGACAATTTCTTGGCGGATTGCGCGCCAAATATTAATTTTAGGCAAATGTTGCAAAAACAAAAAAATATAAGATTCCTAATAATCCTGCAGCTTATTATTTTTCTGATCGGTTCCCTCTTTGCGGAAAACGATCGACCAAAGACCGCACTGGTATTGAGCGGAGGCGGTGCCCGTGGTTTCGCTCATATCGGCGTTATCAAAGCACTGGAAGAGATCGGATTTTTTCCCGACCTGATCGTCGGGACCAGCATCGGAGCGCTGGTCGGAGCGCTGTATGCCAGCGGTAATACACCCGCTGAAATCGAAAGTTACGTCGCTAATACACGTTGGGCTAAGCTGGTAACTCCTCAGCCTTTCCGTGATATCGAATTCGTATCTCAGAAAATAATGGATTTACCGGAATTGTTCACTTTACGATTCGATGAGAATTTCAATGTGGTCTTTCCACGCAACCTGCTTTCAACGCAGGGATTGCAGGAGCGGATATTCCACATGACGATTTATCCGGAATACCAGGCCGGGTCGAATTTCGATAGTCTGGCGATTCCGCTGCGAATCGTTGCGACCGATATAAAAAAAGGTAAGGCCGTTGTTCTGAAAAATGGCAATTTAGCCCGATCTGTCACGGCCAGTTCAGCTTTCCCGATCGTATTAGCGCCGGTCGCAATTGGACCGTACCTTTTAGCGGATGGCGGCCTGACGAATAATGTTCCCATTGACGTCGCCAAAGAGCTCGGCGCGGATTTCATCGTGGCTGTGGACGTTAGCAGTAAAGTGTTGCCATTGACGGAACATTTCGATGTTTTTGATATATTCGGGCAAGCCATGAATACCCTGGCCTATTTGTCAGATACTAAAAACTTAGACATGGCGAATGTCCTGATCCGGCCGGTGATTGACGATATCACTTCTGCTGATTTCGATTCGCTGAGTACATTAGTAAATGCCGGATACCGCAGTTGCCAGGATTATCTGGAACAAATCAGGCCGTACGCCACGCATGTCCGGAAATCGCCGGATTATATCAAAAAAGCAATTGATAATCTGAACCATACAACAATCAATAGAATCCGGTTTTCCAGCGACCAATCGACCCGTGAATATATTCTGCGTCGTGAGGTGCAGTTAAAGGAAGGCAGTTTATGGAATTTAGCGCTGGCCAAACGCAGTATGAAAAACCTGTTCAGTACCGGATTATTCAAGAATGTATATCTGTCACTGTCCAAAGTGGATTCTAACCGCGCGGATTTATTGGTCGAAGTAGAAGAGAATGAGCGAACATCGTTTAGTTTCGGAGCACGCTATGACAGTGAAAGAAAAGCGAGTGCATTTATCGCCGGAAAATACCGGAATCTGCTCGGAGTCGGGCTCGACAACCAGGTTAATCTGATTGTCAGCGATCTGTTCACCCGGACGGAATGGAATGCCCGTACGACGCGGATATTTATCTCGAACTTCACGGGTTATACATCTTTATATTATTTGACGGAAAATGTGCCCCTGTTCAACAACGGCCGACGGATCGAAACCGGTGAATTTAATCGCACCGGGTTTGAGGGGAATGCCGGAATTCAGGTTAAAAGAGTCGGTCTGACGGCTTTTGGATTTAAATATGAACGTACACGGGTCGATTCAATGTATACGACTAATTATTCAATTCCGAAAACTGATTATTCGGTCGGAAGTCTGACCCTCCGTATTTTTGTCGATAATACCGATAATCCTGATTTGCCGAAGTCAGGCCGGGTGAATGATATTCGATATGAACATTCCGTCGAAAAAGATCGTCTGAAACAATTCGACCGCGTTTCCGTAGAGTCGGTCACTTATGAAACCTTCGATGATAAATATACTTACTCGACGATAATCCGGTTTGGGTACATCAACAGCGTTTTGAGTCATTATGAGCAATTTCGACTGGGCGGGCTGACGTCATTGCCGGGTTATCACCAGGATGAATTGTGGGGTTCGATGGTCGGAGTGATCGGGCTGGGTTTCCGGGCGCCACTGGCTTCGGGAGTCTATTACCGCCTGGCCGGGATGGTCGGGAATGTCTGGAACGGATTCAGCGATTTCGACTGGAAAGAATCGCGCGCCGGAATCCGCGCCGGCATCGTCATTCCGACGCCAATCGGTCCAATCTCATGCGATTATGGCTACGGATTCAACAACCGGCGCGTCGTGTATGTGTCGGTCGGGCATAATTTCTAAATATCTTCTGTCAATAAAAACAAACTGTTTCCGGATCATTTAAAGGATAAGATGAGGCTGGAAAGATTGAGGATTATCAGGGAAGATATTTTTAGTTTTTGATAATTTCGTTATAGATCAGCATCTCGGTACGGTATGCAGTTTTATCGATGCCGGTCACGCGGAAGAGGATTTCAAAATATTCCGGGACGTGTCCATACTTTTCGATGAATTTATGTTCGACTTCCAAACGGCTTGCGGTTTGGGTCAGGTGATTGACGACTTCCGGCGCTCCTAAAGAATGGTATGAGGCAATAATGAAAATGGAATTATCGGCCGGTCCGGGCAATTTGACGGCTAAAACCAAATCCTCATTCAGACCGGTGGAATGCAGATTCGTTTTAAAAATGCGGGATGAATCTGCATTCGTATAAGTGATAATGTGTGGCAGAATCTCAAAACTGAAGTGTGACTGAGCCAGGGTGTGTTTCAGGATATAAAGAGTCTTGATACTTCCCAGAAAAATTATGTTGTACTCACCGAGTGTTTGCGGATTGACGGAAGACGATTTTCGCAGGATCGGTTTCTGACCGACCGAATTTAAAATTGACAGAACGGGTGGCAGGCTCCAGATACTATGATAGGGGAAATATGGTTCATCGGATGGCTTGATCGTGTTTCCGGGGTATTGGGCTTTCAGGGCATCAAGATCTTCGGGCGAGTTGATTTTACCGGAACGTATGGTGATGATGTTTTTAAATTTTTCGCTGTAATCATTAAAAAAGAGATGGTCGCCAAGAACGACCAGTACCGGTTGCCTGGACTGGAGATATTCGTTCCAGATCGGATCGTGTTTGTCAATGATATGATAAGTGGTCAGTTTACGGTTAAGTGAATGATTGTATACCAGGCTTCCGAGCAATAGTACGCTCAAAAATCCGACTATGACCAATTTGTATTCACGAGCAATTAACTGGAGCATTTTCTGGGGGTGGTAGGGATTTTCCGAAACCGGCACGAACGTAACGTCGTAATGCCCCTTTGGTATTCTTAGCCGGTATTTGTCGTCCTTGCCTTCGTCGTAAGAGTAGGTTTGCAGTTTTTTACGCAAGTTATAGGTATGTGAACGGACGATCGTATCTTCGGCCGGATTAAAATCAGAACCTTTGCCGAAAAATTCGATGGCAATCGAGACCTCTTTCAGGCTTTTTCCGCTTTGGGCGGACTCGACCAAATATGCAAGATAGGATGCGTAGACCTTTGAACCGGAAAACTCTTTGCTGGCAAGAATTTTTTCAAGCAATTTATTTTGTAATTGATCATTTATCATCTGAATAAAACTTTAACAAATTTTACCTCAAAAGCAAAGAAAAAGTTGTACGACAAATATTTAAATGTGAAAAAAGGTCGTTAACCGTTTTTCACTTTCTTATTTCCTTGAGAATCGCTCTATTTGCGGTGACTTGTGTTTTGTATGAATAAATAGTGGCTAAATCGAATAACGCATGATTTACACAAGAAATATCAGCAACCGGTCTTAAGCACATCAGACCGGTTTTTTATTTTAAGGGGGTATGATGGTGTCCGGACAAATGGCAAAGAATAATAAAGGATACGTTTTTAAACGGTTCCTTTTTTTGGTTGCTCTGCTTTGTGTAACAGTGAATATTGCTTTTCCGCTTAGTATAGTTCGCGGCGTCGTCACCGATTCTCTGACATCGCGGACATTAATCGGTGCCAATGTATTTCTGGTCGGCACGGCGCTCGGAAGCGCGACGGATATCGAAGGTAACTATCGCATCGAGTCTGTCAGGGCGGGCGATTACACATTACGGATTTCCTATATCGGCTATTCCGATAAAGAATTTGACATCGTTGTTCCGGAAGATGAAACGGTCGTGATCAATGCTAAACTGACCGCCGATGTGATTCGCGGGCAGGAAGTGATTGTGCAGGGACAGGCGATCGGTCAGGCCGCGGCAATCAATCAGCAGGTGACTTCGAATACGATCATAAACGTGATTTCCGAAGAAAAAATTCAGGAACTGCCGGACGCCAACGCCGCGGAAGCCATCGGACGTCTGCCGGGAGTTTCACTATTGAGAACCGGTGGCGAAGCGAACAAAGTTATTCTGCGAGGTCTGGAGGATAAATTCACAAACATTACAATAGATGGTATAAAAATTCCACCCACTGATGCCACAAGCAGAGGGGTTGATTTAAGTACTCTGTCACAAAGTTCGTTAGCGGGGATTGAGTTATATAAAGCGTTGACTCCGGATAAAGATGGAGATGCCTTAGCTGGAACCATCAATCTTGTTACAAAAAAAGCACCATTAGATAGAAAAATAAAAGCCGATTTTAAAGGTATATATAATGATTTGATGAAATCAGCCAACCAGTATGATTTTTCATTTCAATACGGTGAAAGGTTTTTCAAAGATATTCTGGGTATCCAATTGACGGGAAATCTTGAAAAACGCAACCGAAGCAATGAAAGAATTACACTGGAATATAATCAGAGTCCGACTCAGTCCGATGCCGGTTATTTTATAGATGATTTCATACTTGAATTCACGGACGAAATCAGAAAAAGAGACGGTTTCAGTGTGTTATTGGATATAAACACTCCAGACGAAGGTACAATCCGCATAAACAATGTATTTGGCAGAACCAATAGAGATTATTTCTGGTATTCGAGAGACTATCCATCTAACGGTGGAGGGGACTATTCTGGTAATCCAAGTTATAATTATCGTGACAGAGAACAGGAGATAAAAACTTACAACAGCTCAATTCACGGTGATAATAAGTTAGTAGGATTGAATTTAAACTGGGGATTATCCTATAGTGCCTCGGAATCGGATTATCCTTTTGATTATGAGACAATTTTTGTAGAAACAAACGGAATGAATGCTACTCCGAAAATTCAATCTGAACCTGAGCAACTCATCGAATATGCCGTCAATGATTTTTCATCCGCGAATCTGTATTGGATTTATTACTGTAGTCAACACAATTTTGACAAGGAAAGGACGGCATTTTTAGATATCTCCAGGCAATATTCATTTTTACGCATTTTTTCCGGGCAGGTAAAATTTGGGGGTAAATATAAAAAAAAGGACAGGTCAAACATAAGATCGGAAGATTTCACGCCCTATTATTTAGATAAATATCAAAAGTATGAGAAATTATCTGACGGAACGATTCAATTAAAAGACTTTACCGGCACCTACTTTGAGGAATGGCAGAATTTAGGCGTTTCATTTATCCCGATCGCCCAATTCTATAGCAAACATAATACAAGAGATATTTATGATTCATATTCATTAAATCCACTAATAAACAGGAATAGAATGCGTCAATGGTGGTATCTGAACCGATATGGGATAGATGTCACTGGAAATATAAATGAGGTCTGGCCAAATCCATTGGAAAAATATGACGACTACAACATCGCGGAAAGAGTCAGTGCCGGTTATTTTATGAATACTTTTAATATCGGTCAGGCGGTGACCCTTATCACTGGCGTCCGGGTAGAAAAAGAGGTTAATGATTATCTTTCACGCTATATGCCCAATATGGTATCCGGTTTTCCTGTTCCGGCTAATTCTATCGCTGATACGACCTCTTCTGCTTCACAAACTGTCTGGTTACCAAATTTAAATCTGGCGATTTCTCCATTCAGTTTTATGAAGCTGCGTCTCGCCGCTTACAAAGCGTTGGCAAGGCCTGATTATAACATGCGTTTGGAAAGGTTTATTTCTGGTCGTCCAGCAGAAGTTGGCTCTAACTTACAAGTGTACGTGGGTAATCCTAATCTGAAGACCGCACAAGCCTGGAATTATGAGATCAATTCATCAATTTTTGGAGATGCTATTGGATTAATATCCATTTCAGCTTACTATAAAGAAATTGAAGACATGTTTCACATGTTGAATAATTTCAACACGACGGCAGTTAAAGATGCTCAGGGAGTATATCAAGATACTCTTATGCAACGCTTTGGTATCAAATGGTCAAGTAAAATGGGAGGATCGCCATATAATTTGACGCTTCCTTATAATTCTCCAAAACCAACCAAAGTATGGGGATTTGAGTTTGAACACCAGATAAATTTCGACTTCCTGCCGGGCTTGTTAAAACATATTGTATTAACGTATAACGCTTCAATAGTGCGCTCGGAAACAATTATATGGGCTTCAAAAATTGATTCAGTATACTATGATCCACCAGGGCCTAAGCCCCCATCTTGGTCGAAGTTTACTGTACTCACAGAAAGGAAGCAGAAATTGGAAGGAATGCCAGAATTCTTTGGCAATATTGCGCTGGGTTATGACATTGGGAAGTTTTCAGGAAGAATTTCCGTTTTTCATCAGGGAGAGTACAATGTTTCATATTCTGCTAATGGTGAAAGTGACCGAGTAAACAATCCCTTCACGCGTGTCGATTTAACCCTTAAACAGGGAATTAATGATAACATTTCTGTATTCCTCAATATCACTAATTTAACAAATATAGAGGAGGGCAACTCGATATATAACAGGGTGTACGATCGTAAATTGTTTAGTAATAGTGAGAGATATGGTTTAATGTCTGATTTTGGTATCACTGTAGAATTTTAGTGGTTGAATGATAATATTACTAATAATCAATTTGTATAGAAAGGAGGCGATGAGCAAAAAGAAATTTTTGATATTGTATTTTTGGAGTTATAATATTTAACATGAAAGGAATGATTATGGTAGGAAAAAAAATTGGAGTAATTGTTTTCGTTACTATTCTGCTGGCGATAGGGGTATATGGTCAAGACGCAGTGGTGACATTGCTGCCCTATGATGGTACTGCTGCTACCTTTGTAAACGCACAGATTGTAGCGGATACTACAACTACAGGTGGCTTATTGGCAAACCGTGTATATGTATTTCAAAGGGATGAGTACTATTATGCCAATGCTACTTTTACTGTCCTTCCGGGTACAACCCTTCGTCTAAGAGCTCAAGATGGTACAGGAGACAAGCCGGTTGTATATTTGTGGGAGACAGGGACCGGCACTTCACCGACGAGACCTCCGGGTTGGTTTGTGACGCTGAATGGGGGTAATATAGAGGTGAAAGACCTATGTATTGCCGGTTATTATGAGTGGGAACCGGAGCGA
>JAZDEI010000086.1:0-5256 GCA_043808945.1 Fidelibacterota bacterium
CTTGTTTCTGGCTTGTATGGCCGGAGATACACAAATTCCTAAACCTAAGTTTGTAAAATATGATTCACCACCCGAACCCATCGGCGGATTTAAGACAATTCAGGAAAATCTGATTTATCCTGAAAAGGCTAAACAAGCCGGCATAGAGGGAAAGGCCGTTATTCAGGCTCAAGTTGGTAAAGATGGGGTGGTCAAGCAATCGGTCGTATTACAATCTTCCGGAAACGCAGAACTGGATGCAGCGGTTTTGGAAGCAATTAACAAAACAAAATTCAAACCGGCTTTCCGCAAAGAAAAACCCGTTAGTGTGTATATTTCCATCCCAGTCATTTTTACATTACAGGAAAAAACCGAGATGCAAGGTAAATCGGATGATAAGAAAAATGCGGTTGCCGTCGAAAACGAACAAAAGATAGAGTTTGTCCCTTATGATGAAGCGCCTGAACCAGTTGGCGGATTTAAGGCAATTCAGGAAAACTTAGTCTACCCGGAAAAAGCCAAACAAGCCGGTATCGAAGGAACGACTGTCATTCAAGCCAGAGTTGATGAAAAAGGCGATATCGAAAAAGCAGTCGTATTGCAATCTTCCGGTAATGATGAACTGGATGCGGCCGCAATAGAAGCTTTAAAGAAAACTAAGTTCAAACCGGCAGTGTTCGACAAGAAACCGGTTGGAGTGTATATCTTAATTCCGGTTATGTTCAATCTGGGTGCTAAGAATGAGGAACAAGATAAATCTGAAGATTCCGGTAAAACTGACGATAATGCAAAGCCTGATTCCCTACCTTTTGACACATCGCCGGAACCAGTCGGTGGATTTGCCGCTCTGCAGAGAAACATCGTGTACCCGGCAATTGCCCAGGAAGGTGGTGTCGAAGGAATGGTCATCGTACAGGCGTCCATAGACGAAAAAGGAAATGTAACTAAATGTACAGTAGCCAGAGGATTGCCGAACACCGGACTCGACGAAGCGGCGATCAATGCGGTTAAAAAGACGCATTTCAAACCGGCGACTCTGAAGGGGAAACCGGTTGAGGTGACTATTAGTATCCCGATAAACTTCAAAAATGCCAGGTAGTAAATAAAGTCCGGAGTCATTTTCGGGAACTGAAATATTGACTAAGTTCTCCAACTCGTGTTGAATAGCCCCGGACTATTTCTATTAATAAATACATCTCTGCGCTCTCTCCATCTGCCTGCCCTGCGGACCGGCCAGGGAACGGGTCAGTCGGGCAGGTGCGATCTCTGCGCTTAAAATACATATTTCAACCTGACGCCGACATTTAAAACCGCTTGTAGAATTTTATTCCGTGTTTGCAGAAGAATGACTTAAATTTGTTAAGCGTTTTGATAATACTTTAAGTACCGAAATATTCTTGTTGACGATAATAACCACGCAATATTTAAAGGAGCCATCAGATGAAAAGAGCCGTTTGTGCGCTGTGCGGAATTTTTCTGTTATTTATGTCGTGCAGTAAAAAGAATGACAATCCGTTTTTCAGTAAGTTCGGAACGCCGTTCGAAACCCCGGCGTTCGACAAAATTGAAAACGAACATTACCTGCCGGCCTTTAAAGCCGGAATCGAGCAGGACAGCCTGGAGATTGCCGCCGTTGCCGCCAACCCGGCCGCCCCGACTTTTGAAAATACTCTGGAAGCCCTTGACCGTACCGGCGAACTGCTGAGCACCGTTACGGGCGTCTATTACAATATGCTGGAGGCCAATACCGACGATACCCTTCAGCAATTTTCCAATGAAATTGCTCCATTACTGTCCAAACACAGCGATGACGTTTTGTTGAATGAGAAATTATTCCAGCGCGTGAAAGCCGTCTACGACCAGCGCGAAGGCCTGACGCTGACGCCCGAACAGCAGACTTTGCTGGAGAAATGGTATAAGGATTTCGTGCGCGGCGGCGCCAATCTGGCTCCGGAACAGAAAGAGCGTATGCGTAAAATCAACGAAGATCTGTCGGTTCTGACATTGAAATTCGGTGATAATGTCCTGGCCGAAACGAACGCATTCGAACTCGTCATCGATAATGAAAATGACCTGAGCGGATTAACGGCCGGAATCATCAGCACGGCCGCCGATGCCGCTAAAAATCGCGGTAAAGAGGGCAAATGGGTTTTTACTTTGCATCGGCCGAGCATGGAACCCTTCCTGCAATATTCCGACAAACGCGATCTGCGCGAGAAAATCTTCAAAGCCTATATCGAACGCGGCAATCACGATAATGAGTACGATAATAAGGAAATCATTAAGAAGATCACAGCTATGCGTCTCGAACGCGCCAATCTGCTGGGCTATGCCACGCATGCCGATTTTGTGCTGGAAGAAAATATGGCCAGGAACCCGGCGGCGGTTTACGATTTGCTTGATCAACTCTGGACGCCGGCCGTCAAGAGAGCCCAGGGCGAGGTCAAGGAATTGCAAGCTATGATTAAGAAAGAGGGCGGCAATTTCAAACTGCAACCGTGGGATTGGTGGTATTACGCCGAGAAATTGCGCAAGGCCAAATACGACCTGGATGATGAAGCTTTGCGACCGTACTTCAAACTCGAAAACGTCCGCAAAGGCGCTTTCGAAGTCGCCACCAAATTATACGGAATAACTTTCACCGAGCGCCCCGACATCCCGGTTTACAATCCGGATGTGAAGGCTTTCGAACTCAAAGAAGCCGACGGGCAGCATATCGGCGTCCTGTACGTTGATTATCTGCCGCGCGCCAGCAAACGCAGCGGCGCCTGGGATAATTCCTTCCGCGAACGCTATTTTGACGGTAAAAAGGTCGTCACGCCGATCGTAATCAATTGCTTTAATTTCTCGTTACCGACTGGCGACACGCCGTCCCTGCTGACTCTGGATGAGGTTGAAACCCTGTTCCATGAATTCGGCCATGGCCTGCATGACCTGCTGACGGAGTGCAATTACCAGAAAGTGACCGGTACGAATGTGCCGCGCGACTTCGTGGAATTGCCGTCGCAGATTATGGAGAACTGGGCTACCTATCCGGAAGTCCTGAAATCGTATGCCAAACATTATCAAACCGACGAGCCGATCCCGGATGAATTAATCGAAAAAATTCAGAATTCCCAACTGTTCAATCAGGGTTTTGCGACAGTCGAATTTCTGGCGGCTTCATTTCTGGATATGGATTGGCACACTATCACTCAACCGGTTAATGATGTAATGGCTTTCGAGAATAAAGCCATGCAGAAAATCGGTCTGATCCCAGAGATCGTCGTGCGCTATAAAAGTCCGTACTTCCAGCATATTTTTGCCGGTGGTTATTCGGCCGGTTATTATGGCTACATCTGGGCGGAAGTTCTGGATGCTGATGCTTTCCAGGCTTTCGAGGAAAAAGGCATTTTCGATCCAGCCACAGCCAAAGCCTTCCGCGAAAACATCTTAGCCAAAGGCGGGAGTGAAGATCCGATGATTCTGTACAAACGTTTCCGCGGCGCCGAACCGAAAATCGATGCCCTGCTGAAACGGCGCGGATTGAACTGAGATGCCGCAAGCATAGATTCCTATTGCTTTTAAACTTGACGTAGTTTAAACTGCGCCATGTAAAAAAATCCCGCTAATCGTCCATTCGGTGATTAGCGGGATTTTTTACTTTAAGGAAAATGAGGCACTGGAGGTGAGTTGGATGGATGCGCAGTGTGATTTGTTTCAGGTTGTCGTGCAAAAAACCAGAGTTTTTCTCTTTTTCTTAGCGGTTTTTCTATTCTTGTCATCGGTCGGTTTGACTCAGACGATGAACGTTTCCGGGTATGTCCGCGACAATAATGGCGACTACCTGCCGGGCGCGAATATCGTCGTACAGGATTCCGAACTCGGAACAATGAGCAATCAGAATGGCTACTTTGTTATGAGTATTCCGAAGACCAATTTAATAATCCTGAAAGTCAGTTATATCGGCTACAAACCGGCCAAGATAAAAATTATTGCGTCAGAAACGCCGACGTTTCCAATGCAGATTTTCCTGGAACTGGATGCGTTGAACTTTTCGCCAATTGAGATTATCGGGGTAAAACTATTGGAGAAACAGATTTTCATCGAGCCTTCTTTTAAAGTAATCAGGCGAAGTGACATTAATGCAATAAGTGCACTGGATGGCAATGACGTTTTCCGCGCGATTCAAAATGAACCGGGTGTCAATTCACTGAATGAATTATCCAATCAACTATATATTCGCGGTGGCAGTCCCGATCAAAATTTAGTGTTGATTAATGGTGCGCCGATTTATCAGCCTTTTCATTTATTCGGGCTGGCATCATCGATTTGTGGAAATTCAATCGATTATGTGAAATATTCTTCGGGTGGCTTTTCGGCTCAGTATGGCGATCGGATGAGTTCCGTGTTGGATATTGTCACTCAACCGGGAACAGATAGTCTGACGACAAAATTAGACTGGAATATTTTTAGTACGGATGTAACGATGGCTGGCTCTTTTGGGAGAAAATTACGCTGGCGGGTGACCGGCCGACGTAGCTATTATGATAAATTGGGAAAAATGTTTGATTTCGATTTCCCTTATTATTTTTATGACCTCGAAAGTAAAATCTCATACATTCCGAAAGAAAAAACCTTGATCTCCCTGAGTGTCTTTATATCCGGCGACAATTATTCAACATCCAAGACCAGTACTTATTATAATTCATATTATTCGAATAGTAGTGATTTGTCTTTGGCCCACGCTGATTCGAATACCTATTATAAGATCTCAAAGAGCGGCATTAAATGGATCAATAAACTCATCAGTTTGCAATATCACCGCAGATTTTCCTCACTCCTGGATAATGAAACCAGATTTTATGTAAGCGTTTTGGATCAAAATTATGAATATTTAAAGAGATTTCAGGGTCATAAAAATGCCTCCCCCCTGACTCTGCAATATGTGGCCAAGCGAAATGAGCAGTACAATTTTACAACTGAACCCACGGATGCAAAAACGATCTTTGCCGATTATGGTTTGCAGTCGTTATTTGAATACACGCCGGAAGGTTTTTATGAAATTACGTTTGGATATGGGTATTCTTATAAAAACCTGAATTACAGATGGCAAATTCCGGATTTTAATTTGATTAATCGCTACATAAATATTTTCATGGATTTTCCACCGGATTCCATGGATTATCAGCAAGGTCTTCATAACGTTTTTGGAATCATGGAGGCGACGTTCAAACCGGTAAGGAATATCCTTAATATTCGATTTGGAGCCAGGCCGACCTGGTATAGTCATTGTTC
>JAZDEI010000087.1:0-3657 GCA_043808945.1 Fidelibacterota bacterium
ATAGTACTGGCAAATTACTGTGTCGATCAGGAGATTGTCAGTCGCGCCGGCTTCGATATTGATCGGCCATTTACGCAGGGGCTGGTCGGTCAGTGCGCTGTGCGTGATTTGCGGTGGGGTAGCGTCGATGCCGACATAAAATGAATAATAAGTTTCCGGGGCATTGCCCGGACTGGTCACGATCTCTAAACCGCCATCGCCAGCCGAAAAGTAATAATTGATGCTGATATTCGTCTGCCCGCCGGGAATGTCGGCATAATACCGATCCGTTTCGCCGTTGGCTTGCATCTCCAGCGAATCGCTGAAAATACCATCCCGACCGTAATGTAACCAGATCGTCCCGAGAGGTGGTTTAGTAGATGTCACGCTGGCCAAAACCCGGTACGGCCCGGTAATATCTTCGGTCGCCGGCAATGCGGTGTGACTGAAAATGATCGAGTAATAATCGCGGCCATCCAGCGTCAGTACTCCGGAATTCTGCGGATCGAGCCAACATTTCAGATGTGCCGATGTTGTCGTGTAATAATTCCAGGAATATGAAAATTTACCAAAGTCATCGACGCCATCCGGATCATCACAGGAAGCCGATCCGCCATGTAACTGCCCGACGATGCGATGATTCTGATCGAACAGCGGCGCGCCGGAACTGCCCGGCTCGGTCGTCCCGTCATCCCAGACGACCGCCCAATGTGAATTGGCCGGTGTATTACTATCCCAGAAATCATTGGTTGGCGCATCATTGTCAAAACTGATCTTTTTGACATCTCCATTCGGATGATGAATACAAACGGTTTTCCTGGCGGGCACACTTTCCGCATTCCATCCGGCGTAATGCACATTGTATTCGACCGGTATTTGTTCGTTAATTTCCAGCAAAGCGAAATCGGATGCGAGGCTGGTCGCCAGTAAAGTCGTGCCCTGCACGGTATTGGTGGTCGGACCGTCATAGGTCGTTCCGGCCGGGCTTTCGTAATTGAACATCACGATCCAGTATTCTTCGCTCCCGAGGCAATGATTGGCGGTCAGCAGATACTGCTTTAAATCCTGTTCGACATTATTGACCAGAGCGCCGCTGCAGATGCGGGATCCACCACCGGTCAGAATCATAGCCACTGCCCGTTTCTCGACCTGCCAGTCGGCCCCAACGGATGAATTAATGTCATTATTGCAACTGCCGGATGAAGTTAAACTCCCGGTTTCGCTGAAAAACACATCCTTGTAGCCGTAAATGATACGCGAGATTGTCAGGCGGCTTTGCCCGCGCGTTTCCGGCGGCTCATACAGTTCCAGAATACAATCGCCGCCTTTGACCGGTGCCGTGGCGAATTGACCATGTGGCTTGTTATTGGCCGAGGTAAAAGCGCCGAGAACCATTTTTTGATCTGTGGAATACAGAAACAGTCGCGCGTTTTCTGCCAGGAAAAAATTATCGTAGATCAGGTTCAGTGAATAGGCATCCTGAGCAAAAATTCGCAGACGCCAAAGTCGCCCGCCGTCAGGTAATTCGCTCCAGGAACCGCTGTTTTCGAGATCGTAACTGACATCGAACGGATAACCGAACTGGACCGGCTCGTCTTTGCGGGCGGCGAATTCGATACTGGCGATTTGCTGAAGATCGACTGCCGGAATTTTTATTTTCACCGGCGCTTCTGCAACGGTATTGGTAAAACTGTACGGCTGGCCGCCCGAACTCACCTGCGCGAGACCGATTGATGTCAATCCAATCAGGAATAGAACCAACAGATTAAACCGGTAATATTTTCTCAGCACAGTTTTCCCGGTACTTTTTTATTCTCAAAATCCATTTCGGCAGCCTAAAAACTCTGCCCATATCTTACTCAATCGGCAGAATAATCACATGACTTTTATCACAGGACAAAGTTGTCGCGCTTAAAGGGAAACGTAATGTGATTTAGTCACGACGCTCTTGATCCGGCCGGTCAGCTCTGCGCCAAGGAAGGGCGTATTCTGCGACCGTGAGTAGATATTCTTGCGACTGAATACCCACCACTCATCGGGATCGAAAATCGTCAGGCTTGCCTCGGCACCCGGCTCCAGACGCGCCAGCGGAAGATCTATAATCGCAGCCGGCTTGACTGTCAACAGTTTGATTAACTGCAACAGAGTCAGGTGACCGGGATGCACCAACTTGGTCATCGCCAGTGCAAAGGCAGTTTCGAGACCGATCATGCCGTAAGATGCCAGATCGAACGAGGTTTCTTTGGTGTCGATCGTATGCGGAGCGTGGTCCGTCGCAATGGCATCAATCGGGCCGTCTTTCAGCCCGGCAATGACTGCCTGGCGGTCGGCTTCCGTGCGCAGAGGCGGCGCGACTTTGGCATTGGCGTCGTAACTGCGCAGATATTCATCGGTCAGCGAAAAATGGTGCGGAGCCGCCTCAGCGGTCACTTTGACGCCATCTGCTTTCGCCCGGCGGATCAGTTCCACCGACCCGGCGGTCGAGACATGCGGAATATGCAAGCGTGCGCCGGTGAATCGCGCCAGTTGCAGGTCGCGGTAGATCATTAGTTCCTCGGCCAAGGCCGGATTACCCGGAAGGCCTAATTGCGTCGAAACCATGCCTTCGTTCATCAAGCCGTCGGCTTTCAGATCGACATCTTCGGCATGATTGATAATTGGCCGCCCGGTCAGCCTGGAATATTCCAGGGCATAGCGCATTATCTGAGGATTTTTCAGCGGCGCGCCGTCATCGGAAAAAGCGACTGCGCCAGCCCTGGCGAGTTCGACCATTTCGGTCAGTTCGATTCCCTGCCGTCCCTTGGTCAAAGCCGCGATCGGGTAAACATCCGCCAGCAAACCTTCGGCCTGCCGATATATAAAGCGTACGGCTTCCTGCGTATCGATGGCCGGGTCGGTATTCGGCATACAGCAGATTTTTGTAAATCCGCCGGCCAGCGCCGCCCGAACACCGGTCGCGATGGTTTCCTCATCCTCGTTGCCCGGCTCGCGCAGATGCGTATGCAGATCGACGAATCCCGGAGCGATGCACAGTCCCTTGAGATCTTCGCTATTTTTAACGGTTTGCGGATCAACCGGCTGGCCGATACTCTTGATCTTGCCTTTTTCGATCAGGATATCGGTTTCGTAAGTATCATCCTTGAACGGATCGACGACAATCGCATTCCGTAAAAGTAATTCTTCTTTTATGGCTTTAATTTGCATTTATTCTCCTCAATTCAATATTTACTTGCCGCCAACCAGCAAAAAGAGCACCGCCATGCGCACAGCAACTCCGTTTAAAACCTGGTGCAGAATGATCGAATGTTCGCTGTCGGCGATGTCCGAATCGATTTCCACCCCGCGATTGATCGGCCCGGGGTGCATGATCGTTATCGTTTTGCGCAGATTGTCCAACCGTTCACGCGTGATTCCGAAAACCGCCCGGTACTCGCGCAGAGACGGGATCAATCCGTTTCCCTGGCGCTCGCGCTGAATGCGCAGAACATTTATAGCATCCGCAAAGGCCAGGGCCTCATCAAGATCGTAGAAAACTTTCACTCCCAGCGATTCGATCCCGACCGGTATAAAGGTCGGCGGCCCGCAGAGTGCGACATTGGCGCCCATCGTCTGTAATCCAAAAATATTGGATAGCGCCACCCGGCTGTGCCGGATGTCGCCGATAATTGCGACGTTCAA
>JAZDEI010000088.1:0-7361 GCA_043808945.1 Fidelibacterota bacterium
CCGTCAATGTCATAATTATTGACAATTTCCATAGCGACGTTAATTGTATACGCTCGCACTGAATCCAAACCGGGAGAGATGCAACGACTATCAGTCATGGCATTGCCGCTTGCGTCCCGGCAAACCCATTCCGGATGCTTAGCCACCGGAGTGCCGGCCGCCGTACTGGAGGTCTGGAATACATTGAACCAGGCATGGACTTCCATACCGCGTTTGTGGGCTTCCTGAACTGCATAAGCCAGCGGATCGTAGCCTGGATTATGGGAACCAGCATAAGAGCCCCAAGGCTCAAAAGATGAATTGTAGTAAGCAGTACCGCCTTGACGAACCTGGAAAAGGACGGCATTCATATGGGCTTTTTGATGATTATCGAGAATTTTGTCGACGCGAGCCATGTTTTCGGCGGCTGTAGAACCACCGCTGATGTGTTCCCAGGTTATTACCCAGGTCGCACGAAACTCCTGATTGTCGGTCTGAGCCCCAAGCGGCAACGCCAGACTCAGCACCACTGCTGACATAACTGTAACAAACTTGAAATTCACGATTGTCTCCTTAAAAAATTACATCCGAATTTAGCGAAAAGGGCTTTCCGGCACAATAGACGGAGATCACTTTCAACGATTAATTTCGTGTTATTTTACCCATTTTGGGACCTGAAATCCCAAATCCCGATCGTGATGCAGATTTTCGAGCAGGGCAATCTCAGCCCGCCGAACGATTTCCGGCGGAATGCCGAACCAGCGCCGGACGAGTTCTGCCGTATCGGATTTGATATTGCCCTTGAATCGTTCATTTGCGTTTTCGATTTTAAGATAATGGTTATGCAGGTAAATGAAACCGTCTTCGCCGCGCTTAGACAGGCAAATGCCATGCATCGTCATCCAGTGGAATGAATTTTCCCAATAATGCCGGAAGTCATCCGGCGTAGTCGCTTCCTTGCGGAATGAATAGCGCCATTTTTGTTGATTACCCTCAATTGTCCGCAGTGCGTAGCAGTCGTCAGTCGCATCGTATACCAATGAATATTTTCCGATAATCAGTGACGAATCCAACGGCAGTGGATATTGCAGTAGATACCCCGGATCTAGCAAATATTCCCGGCCATTGAAATCGAGTAAAAGGGCGCAGTGTATATTCTTTCCGGCTTTCATGTCGGCCATCAAGATTATCGTGTGATATCCAAAATGATCGAGGATCGTTTTCAGAAAAAATGTCAGCGAGAAACAGGTGCCGCCCAATCTGTATTTTTCATAATCGCCGATAATGTCATAAGGCCAGCGAAAAGAATTGTCGTCCCATTTTCGGTTAAGGTTCAGGATTTTGCTCAGATTTTCGTAAGGCAAAACCGCGAAATTCCGCAGAATTGTCGAGACGTGTTCCAGTGACGGCTCGGCATCGGCGATCTGAAACAAGCGGCAAAAATATTCAGCCCCGTCGCGATGATTTCCAGTATCGAACTGCTCGTTAATAACCATATTGAAAATTAATGGAATTGCGATTCAGAACCAACAGATGGAAAATTACAGTTGCATATTTGCTCTCATGCACGGAAATTTTACCGTATGAAAGGAGAACTATGGCCAAGTTAATATTAATTACCGGAGCAACTTCCGGTTTTGGAAAAAGCGTTGCCGGGCGTTTCGCCGCGGAAGGCTGGAATCTGATCCTCGTCGGGCGTCGTACCGATCGTCTGCAAACCATCGCTCAGGAACTCCGCCAAAAGGTCGCGGTTCACACAATTACTCTCGACGTGCGAGATCGTTTAGCCGTGCAAAGAGAACTTGCGAAATTGCCGCCGGAGTTTCAGGGGATCGATGTTCTGGTAAATAGTGCCGGTCTGGCGGCCGGTATCGAACCGGCGCAGACTGCCGATCTGGACAATTGGGATGCGATGGTCGATACAAATATCAAGGGATTGATGTACATGACACGCGCAATTTTACCGGGTATGGTTGCGCGCAATACCGGCCATATCGTCAATATTGGTTCGATTTCCGGATCCTGGCCTTATGAAGGCGGAAATGTCTATGGCGCCTCGAAATCCTTCGTGGCGCAGTTTAGCCGTAATATCCGTTCGGATCTCAACGGCACGGCCGTGCGGGTTACCAATATTGAGCCCGGAATTGCGGAGACCGAATTCTCGCTGGTACGTTATAAAGGCGATGCCGCCCGCGCGAAGGAAGTTTATCGGGGCTGTCAGCCTTTAACGGCCGAAGACATTGCCGAGATTGTTTACTGGGTTACGAATTTACCAGCTCATGTGAATGTCAATACGTTGGAAGTAATGCCGGTTTGCCAGGCCTGGGCCGGTTATAAAATTCACCGGCAGTGATCTTGCTGTTTCAGATGATAAAATCTTTGAATTAAAGTGCCGATTAGATAGATTTGTAGCGATGATTCATAAAATATCCGAACGCAAGAAAGATCATCTCAGAATTGTATGTGCTGAAGATGTTCGCTATCAAGAAGTTTCCGCCGGTTTTGAACAATATATTTTTATTCATAACGCGTTGCCGGAGATTAATCTCAGTGACGTCGATCTTTCCTGTGAATTCCTCGGGCATCGCCTGTCGATGCCATTAATAGTATGCCCGATTGGCGGTGGCGAAAGCGATGGCAAAAACCTCAATCATGCTTTGGCCCGAGCCGCAAATAAGGCCGGAGTTGCCCTGGCAATCGGCAGTCTGCGGCCGGCTCTGATCGACAAGTCAGTGGTTGGCACGTATGTCATTGCGCGGGAAAATGCCCCGGACATTCCGCTGATCGCAAATCTGGGAGCGGTCCAATTGGCTGAAAAATTGGATCGCCGCAGTTTGAAATCCCTGCTGGATACGATCGGAGCAGATGCCCTGTCGATTCATCTTAATCCGCTTCAGGAGGCGCTGCAACCCGAGGGAGATCCTTCATTTCGCAATGTCAGCAAGGCAATCGAAATTCTCAAAGATACTCTGCCAATTCCGATCATCGTCAAAGAAGTAGGTTTTGGGCTTTCGGCCGGAGTTATCCGGCGCTTGTTTAAAATGGGAATCGAGTGGGTGGATGTGGCCGGAGCGGGCGGTACTTCCTGGTCGCGTATTGAAGCCAAACGCATTTCAGATCCATACCAAAAACAATTAGCCAGCCAATTTTTCGAATGGGGCATTCCGACCGTCCCGGCTCTGCTGGATGCGGTTCAGATCGAAGGACTCAATGTCATAGCTTCGGGTGGAATCGACAATGGGATTAAATTCGCCAAAGCGATCGCACTCGGAGCATCGTTAGCCGGTGGAGCCGCGACTTTCGTGCAGGCCTGGTTCACTCATGGCGAAGAGGGACTCGCTGAAATATTTGACCTGTTCAAAGATACTTTACGTCACGTTATGTTTTGCACGGGTTGTAAAGATCTGAAAACATTCCGATGCAACCCGGAAATCATAAAAGCACTTCCTTTAAGGGAAAGGGTATGAAAAAACTTGTTCGATTAATTTGCCTGACACTGATCGTCCTTTTCGGTCAGTTGATCGCGGTCGAGCGCTTTGCAATCCTGTACTCCGGTTCGGTTATGGGTGAAACCGAACCCTGTGGGTGAAAAGCCGGTCGGCTTGGCGGTCTGGCCAGGCGTGCAGTCATTTTTCAAAAATACCGTGCCGAATATCCGGTCAACCTGGCATTGGATGCGGGTAATCTGTTTTTCGGATTTGATAATATCTCTTCGAGCGAGCAGATCCTTAAAAAAGAGACGGCCCGGCTGATAATCGGCGTTTATAATGACTTAAATTACAATGTTTACAACGTCGGCGGACACGATTTTGCCCTCGGAATGGATTTTATCAGGGAACTTCAGTCCAAAGCGAAATTTCCATTTATTTCTGTGAATATTATCGATAGCACTACCGGCAAACCGTATTTTGAGCCTTATAAAATCGTCAAAGCCGGCAATAAGAAATTCGGCATCATCGGCGTGACTTCGTTATGGAATGAAAATTACCGGAATTTGAAGATTACCGATCCGGTTGAAGGTTTGTTAAAGTATTTGCCGACTGTACGGAAGAGCTCCGATTATGTGATTGTCCTCGGAGCCCTGAATGCCAATGATGAGAAAAATATCAATTCCCTGAAAGATCGTTTCGATTTTCTGCTACTGGCAGGTTCATACAGATATACGCGCAGTCTGGATGTTACCAACGATAAATTCACTGCACGTTGCGGTACCATCGGCAAATATATCGGTGCGATTACCGCCGAGATCAGCCGGCCTGAAAAACCGCTTCAGGACATTTCTAATATTAATATCCAGCAGGAATATGCTGCCAATCGCTTAGAGTCATTTCAGCAAAATGCCGGAGTTAAAAGCATAGATGAATACTATTCGGATAAGCCTAATCTGGCGAAGATCATCCACGATCTGCAAAACACCCGGGAAGAGTTGAATCAGAAAAAGAGCCAGATCGTCAATCCGTTAAATTTTGAATTGATCGGTCTGGACGAGTCTATTAAGGATGATCCGGTCATTCGCAAGAAACTGAATGAGTTCCAAAAGCAGATGAAATCCAGGGGTTTCGAGGTTAAATCTGCGCAATAATCCGATCTTGCTTTCGTGGTGAATAAATAGTAATTTTACCCGCTTTTTTATAGAATGGGGCTGTAGCTCAATTGGGAGAGCGCTTGAATGGCATTCAAGAGGTCGCCGGTTCGATCCCGACCAGCTCCACAAAGCAAGTATAAAATCAAAGACAGGCATTCGAGCCTGTTTTTTATTTATGGGAGAGCATCCCGATGGAATCGGGAAGGTCGCCGGTTCGATCCCGACCAGCTCCACAAAGCAAACAGAAGACAGGCGATCCAGCCTGTTTTTTATTTATGGGAGAGCGTCCCGATGGAATCGGGAAGGTCGCCGGTTCCCTGCCCGACAACCGCTTGGCAGGCGGGCCTGCCCGACTGATTCCGGTCAGGCGGGGATCCCGACCAGCTCCACAAAGCAAACAGAAGACAGGCGATTCGGCCTGTTTTTTATTTTATGGGAAAGCGTCCCGATGGATCGGGATGATCACCGGTGTTGGCATT
The DNA here is from genome assembly GCA_043808945.1 of Fidelibacterota bacterium. Classification (GTDB taxonomy): domain Bacteria; phylum Fidelibacterota; class UBA2242; order UBA2242; family UBA2242; genus JAGNGI01. The sequence goes on from JAZDEI010000088.1 coordinate 5,044, forward strand.
ATTAACTTCCGAAATACCATAGTCTTAATAAAACCGTCGAGTGCCAGAGTATCAATTTTGGTGGTGTCTATGGTGTTTATTCTACCAGTATCAGTATTTCAGGGTTGAACACCTCAAGCATTCATTCTATTCGGCTACAGGGTTTAAATGCTAATGCCGATTATCAAGTGAAGGTCAGAAAAGTGCAGGTGTTGGCGTGGTGAGGGCGATAGTCGATTATATCCATCCCCTATTAATCGCCTCGAGATATATTCTTTTCATTTCCTCTTTCGTCATAATCGGTGAATATTGACCCCACATCCATTTACCTTTCATTCTGCCTTCTTTTTGAGAAATCATATAGTAGCCGATCCGGATTTCTTCTTCGCCACTATTATATTTTAGTAGATGAATGGCGAAGGCTTTTCTCGGATTGGATGGTGCCGGAAATACGATTTCTCCCACTACAGTGTAGCTTACTGGATTCCCGTCAATGTCTTTGATGTTTGAAGTCAGTCCAACTCGTGACTTAATCCCTGGAAGTTTAACAATTCCATTTTGTGTTTTTATTTCCATCCCAATTCTCCTCAAAGCCAATAAATATTAGGGATTTAAAAGGAAATTGTCAAGAGGGGAGAGAAAGTATAAAACAATCAACTCCTGAAGATTATCAAAATACTCCAGGAGTTGAATAATGAGTGTCAGTATTAAAATGGACTATTTCAGGAAGATAATTTTTTCCTTATATATCTTTTTATTACCGGATTCCACGATGAGAAAATATACGCCTGATTCCAGTAATGTATTACGATCAGTACGGCCATTCCAGATAGTATTAACCTTAAATGAACCGGCATTTGATGATAGACGTTTTACCATCTTACCACACAAATCATAGATATATACCCCAGTTATTAGTTCATTATGTTCTATATTTATCCTAATCTGATTATTAAAAGGATTGGGGTACATAGAAACATAACTACTGGGTAGGTTTATTTGTGTAGTAGGGGAAGGCTGCTTGTCATAAGGCAAAAATGATCCAATAATGGATATTGTATTTGAGTAAGCCGGGGAATATTTGTTTCCATCTCCGCTTACGGCCAGGATTTTGTAACAGACCTTATTTGGAGTGCCTGTGATTTGAAATTCATTATCAGTATATGTATTTGTTCCGGCACTAACAGTTTCGAGACATGACCAATTTTGAACTAGCGTTGTATATCTTGGTGGAGTGCTATATACTTTACGCCACACTTGGTATTCTGCTTCAGATTGTGGTTCAGAGAGGGTCCAACTTAGTTGTGGATGGCCGGAAACATTTGTATACGTCAAACCTGTAGGCGTAGTTGGTTGAAATGCGTCCAGACTTGGCGAACCAGAAACCCCTTGTATTGTCCATACACCGACAGTAGCACCGGATTGAATTGTGGTGAAGGTTGAACCACTAATAATCATATAAGAGAATTGATCTTCTGCTTCAAATGAACCTTGTACCAATTTAATGTAAAAATCATTACTGGGGTAAGGTCCATCTGGATAACGATCATCTCGCATATCGAGATAAAAAGAATCGCATGCAAGGTATTCGGTATCTCCACCTCCTTCATTCATTAAATATTCCCAATATATTTTATAAAGACCGTAACAAATATCTGAATATTGAATGGTTGGAGAATCGGGTGTGCTTGAACCATAGAAATTCCAACCATACCAGGCAAAATCATTTAAATTGGTATGCTCCGGAATATCGTAAAGAGACGCATCTGAGAAGTTAGTTGTTAAATTTTTATCCCAATCCCATCTAGCTGTACTTACTGCGGTAACAATAAAGTCGCTTTCGATCTCTGATGTCAAATAATCAGTAATTAGTCCAACTTCAATCATGCCAGATGTCGGAAATAATTGCACAAAAAAGACAAGAATAAGTGGAATAACAACAATGCTCTTAAGCTTCATAAACTCTACCTCCTTGTTTAATGAATTAAAACAACTGCGTTTAGAATTCAATATTTCTTGACACTCACAAATAAATGTATAAAAACTATTGATCTAATGTCAAGTAAAAAATATTTTCCTCACCACCCTAACCACTCCCTCTAAAACAGCTTCAAATGTGTATACTTCTGAGTCGTCTTGATGTTCTTATGTCCCATGAAAAGAGCGGTCTTGTAAAATCCAACCTGATCAACGAGACGGGTGCCGAAAATATGCCGGAGGGTCAAAAAGAAGTAATTTTCCGAAAGTCCGGCGAGACGGATATAACTCTTAAAGTAATGAGTAACGGTTGAGTGATTATACTCCCTCTGAATACCCTTGAAGCGGGAAAGGTCGTGGAG
>JAZDEI010000089.1:0-7477 GCA_043808945.1 Fidelibacterota bacterium
AAATCCGGGCGCCCCGACTAAAATGTCCTTCACGGTTTATATTCTTTATAGTAATTCGAAGAATATTTATTATATCGGTCAAACACAGGATCTAATCAATCGACTGGCTGAACACAATCATGGTGAATCCAGATCAACTAAATCCGGAATCCCGTGGACATTAGTCTATCAGAGAGAATTCGACACTCGTAGTAAGGCAATGGTTTACGAAAATCATCTTAAAAAGATGAAGAGTCGTAAGTTCATCGAAACCTTGTTAAAATCCGGTTAGCGTGTCCCGATGCGGATCGGGAAGGCCCCCGGTTCTCCTATTTGGATCCCGATATTTTCGGGGAAATCCGGGCGCCCCGACAAATCATAAAATGAATAGCCACGAGTTTATCGAAATCCGGTTAGCGCGTCCCGATGCGGATCGGAAAGGCCCTCGGTTCTCCTATTTGGATCCCGATATTTTCGGGGAAATCCGGGCGCCCCGACTAAAATCTGTTAATATTCAACCAACCCGGATAAAATAATATCGTCAATAGATAAATATCATTTTTACCAGTTACAAGCAGTTCAAGATTCGACCCGATAAAATTACTATTATAGAATAGACAGTACCTGATTTAGATTATGTTAGAGTGATACAAGCAACTCTGAAGCCTCTCCTTCTATTTGATAATTCACAAGATATGTCTATGAGCCATCAAGATAGTTGACTTTTTAAGATCGAATATTTATATTCACCAATCGAAAAAGAGGAGTATATATGAAAAAGTTATTGCGGCTTTTAGTTTGTGTTTCGTTTCTGCTTCCCTCCCTGGTTTTCGCTCAGGTTCTGGAGGTGGAAAATACTCAGGAATTGTCCAAAGATGCCAGAAAAGGAGAATTGTTGAATTTCTGGTACAATCAGGATGCCCGGAATTTTATTCTGGTTTTTGCCAGGGAAAAAGGTAAAAGTGTCATCAATGAAATTTACCAGTTCGACTACGATCTGAAATTAATTAAAAATGAAACCCTGGAACAGGCTGCTGCCCAGAATCAGTATCCTGAAGCGGTCAAAACTGAAAATGAACCAACCGGAACATGGAAAAATCCCAAAGTCGTACGGGTTGATCCGGCGATCACCGGCCAGATTGTGTTGAGACAAGGTACTCTGTCGCGGGAGTGGGCTAAGATGGTCGAGGATAAAGGGAACTATCGCTATACGACTCATTACTGGAAATACAACTTCCAGGAACTACAGCGCGTTACGCCTAAATTTGAAGGTTTGGTACCGCTCCCCGAAGGAGCACCGGCCTTTGTAATTAAAATGGCTCAGAAGGCGGGTGAGAGATTGACCCAATTAGCCTATTCTACTGACGAACCGACGATGGAAGTAACGACCGGCAGACAAAATTTCGTTTATCCCAGTCTATGGTCACGAAGCAGGGATTATGCCAGTGCTACCGGGGATATATTGATTGTCGGGCGGGCTGACCAGATGGATTTTAAAACTAAGGAACCCCAACAGATATTCGTATTGCTGAAATATTCCGCAGAAGACCTGTCACAAAAACACTACGAAACCTTCCCTCTCGGATATGTACAGGATGTCGCCTATAAACAGATTCTGTCAGATGGCTCGATGGTGCTTATCTTTTCACCGATGGGTGGCCCTGGTATGAAGAACAAAGATCCAAATCCGGCCAACTGGTTTTACATCCGCGTAAGTAAGGACGCTACGTTAATGGAAAAAATTCCTTTCGAGACCAAAGGTGGTCTCTGGACCATTCAAAACGTGGTGCTCTCCAATAACAATGAGGTGTTGCTCTATGGTGCCGCCGTCGAAAAAAAGAAAGACAAATATTTTAACATGGCCGGAGCTCAGACCAGTTTTGACAATATTCAGGTGTTAAAAATCGCTAACGGCGCAGTTAGTTATCTGACCAGTGTCAATCTTAATGACTTAAAGGCCAAATTGAAGAAACCGGACAATCAGAAAAATGCCGAATCCTATGGCGGTAAGGATTTAGCTCTGAGTAATACGTGTGTGCTGACAACGTCCGGCGATTTTATTATTTCCGGGCAAATGGCGGATCGTTCGGCTGTATATTTTTTCCAATTTGCACCCAATGGGGAATTTAAAGGCCAGTACGTCGTCAATACCGAAAAACAGGCCAAAGAATTTCCGATAGATTACACCATATTCGAGAATCCGGACAAGCAGACGCTGACGATTTTTCTGTCTGAGTTGACCGGGGTCGATAAAGGTCGCCAACTCAAATATCCCAAAATGGCAATGCTTGACATCGGCAAGGCTTCCCTTTCCAATATCGAGACATTTGGTTTCGGAAAAAAAGGCGAATACTACTTAGACGATGTCTATCCGGTAACAGTTATCGATGACGGTGCTAAGATCGTGTTATTTAGTCGAAACGTCAAAGATACTGAAATTTGGCTGGGACGCGTTAAAATCGGTATGTGATTTTTTCGTACGGTCACTAATTTATTTTTAGCCAGTTAGTCCGGGATCGGATGCTAGTAGAGTGATTTGTGTATGGCTATTGCCTGACCGTCCCGTGACCGTAATCTGATAATCGCGCACTTTGATTCATTCGGAAATCTGATATAAATACTTTTTATCAAAAGAGATGGAATGAATCGGAAAAAATATGTCCGAGTAGTAAGGAGTATCAACATGAATTCAAAGAATCTAATCATTTTCTTGTTTGTTGTTATTTTCCTCTCCGGCTGTTCTCAAACCGGGTGGATTAAGACTGATTCCGAAACCCCTAAACCTGATCTGAATTCTGCCTCGATCCTGTTCCCGCATGTGATTTATTATGAGAAGAGTGGCAACGCAAAAATCCTGAAACCGGGTCATGGCCTATTCGTATCTAAAAATATAGTAGAAGTCTTGGAGGAAATGATTAGTGAGGGAAAGTTACTGCCCAAATCTACCTCCTTAATACTTGATACAATGGTTATCAACCAATGGATTCCACAACACTTCTTAAAATCAATCGCATATTACGAAAAAATCGATAATCCTGCCGAAATATCCCAAAACGAAAAAAGAATATTCCCTGTCACTCCCGAACTGAAATTACTGGTCGATAAAGTGGATACGAAGTATTTCATTTTTGTCAATGGAACGGCTTTGGGGACTTCGGATGAAACCAAACAATTTGATGTACTCCAGGCGCAGACTTACGAACTGTTATACGATATGGCCTTTTCGTACGATTATCAGTGGTACAGTTTGCAATTGAACATTTATGTGATTGATAAAAATACCAATGAGGTACTTTGGTATCGCAGTAACGATGCCAGAAATGCAAAGTATAATCCCTTGAAAAAGGGTGAGATAAAATCCCTTTGCAGGAAACTCCTCAAATAGATAGAAAAACTATCTAAAATAAGAGACAGCGGTTGTATTGAAAAAGCCCCTCCGATGACACTCACCGGGAGGGGCTTTTCAATTAACTAAATAAATCTTACTGAACCACTTTCAGAGCATCGCGGGCCGCCGCGATCATCGGTTCGGCCGAGAGTTCCGCACCGACAGCGCCTTTCATCCAATAAATCGGATTGATCCGTCCCTGGACGCACATGCGTTCCATCTCCTTTGCGAGGTTCCTGCCTTTGATATATTGCTCGATCTGGAAGGAAATCAAATGGCCCAGCGGATAATCCGGCAGGTAGAGACCGTTGTCGATCATATGCGAGTAAATCGCCAGGATTTCGCAGTCTTTCTTCCCGATCACCGGGTAATAGTATTCGTTCCAGACCTTTTTGGCAATGTCGATCACGGCCTGTTTTAATTCGGCCGGAGTGGCTTCCGGATGTTCATAGAGCCAGTGCCAGGCGTCCATATCGACTAATGCGACTGCCGCGATTTCGCAGGTTTGCCAAAGTTCATTGAGCGCGTTTAATTGTTCACTCTGCGGGTCTTTTTTCGATAATCCCAGCACATCCAGATCGCGTTTCTGGAAAACGAAGGCAAATGCTTCAGTAAATGCTGTATTCGGGACGCCCTGCATGATCGTATGATCGACTTTATTCAGCGTAAAAACCTGTTCGACACAGTGCCCGAGTTCATGGAGAGCGATATTGTAGCCTTTATAGTTCATGCCCTTCTCGGCAACACGCGTGCGCAAATGAGCATTATCGGAACGCATGCCAGCCCCCATGGCATGTCCGGAACCACGCGCCGCATCGACGTCGATCTTGGTTTGCAGATAATTGGCCGTAATACGGTCGAAGCCGAGTTTCATCAGAATTTCCGGCATCTGCATCTTGAAGGATTCGGCATTGGGAAATTTTACCTGTGTGATCTGATCCAGTTCAGCTTCTGTATAGGTGGATTTAGCCCGAAATTGATTGTACCAGATGTCGAACGGTTCCAGATCACGACCGAGCCGCTTGGAGATCAGTTGCGCAGTTTGTTTGAGTTCCGGCGCAGTCAACAAATCGACAAACAGTTGCCGGACAATGTCTTCCGGAATTTCGCGTTCCTCATTGAAGCGGCGGTCGATCTGCGAATTCGAGACCAAATAAAACGGATCGCAGGCTTTTTCCCCCTGGAAAACGCCGAGCCATTTGGCGAAACGTGTATCCGGCTCACGGGAATTATCCGTGCTGGCACCACTAACACTATTTTCAGCGACTTTCCAATCGACCAGTGGATTATCGATCACGACCTGCGGAATTTCCTGGTTAACGATTTTCAGCATGACATCATAAATCATCTTCTGGCGCGGCAAACCGTCCGCGAGTTGATACTGGGCTTTCAATTCGTCGCGTATGCCCCAGTGTGAAATCAGTTTCAGACCTTCCGGGAAAAGCCGTTCGCCGTCTTCGGTCAGCAGATTGTGCATGCAAATATTATAATTCGAGATATAATTTTCAGCCGCGTTGTAGGCTTCATAGCGTTTCTGACTGAAAGCCGACGGAATGCGGGAATTAAACTTTTGCGCCAGACGAACTTCCGCCCATTTCTGGCGATCCCAGCCGGCGCCTTCTTCCATGACTTCCGCCAGCGTATAAACTTTATAATTCAGCAAAACGTAGAAGGCGATTTTGGTTGCATACAGGTCATCCTCAACATGACTGCCGAGATTGAAATTCGAAAGCAACAGGTCGACTGGCAGGATCGGTCCGGTTGGAACGTCGATGTCCCATTTCAGATCGCGATTAAGTTGAACGACCACACCGCCCATCGTTTCAAAGGTTCTTTCAATATGCTGAAAGGCACTCTGAAGTTCGGCCGGATCGGCGATGAAATTGTCTAAGCAAAATTGTTTTAATGCGGCTGCATCGCCGTCTTCCGCGCGCCAGAAATCGCTGACCTGTTTGATCCCGGTTTCGATGCGCGCCTGATTATCGGCGCCGAATTTCCCGACCAATGCCGCAGTCAGTTCGGATTTCAATTTTTCATCGACCATGCCAACCTCCGATTTTTTCCCGTCGCAATTTTGGAGCAACCCAATTGCGAGTAAGCCACAGATACTAATGAAAGTCCAAAATCCCCGTTCGCAAATGTTCATTTTCCAGCCCTCGTATTTAATGATTGATTCAGGCGACATGCACTTCGTCGGAAAGTTCATTGGTATCGTCTGCTTTGCGCGGAAACCAGCCTGCCATAATTTCGCCGATGCGCATTACGGCTGTCACCACTCCTGACAGATATTCGCCTTTTTTAAAATTTTCTATCAATTGCCCGGCAATTTCATCCCAGATGGCTTGCTCGACTTTAACGCTGATACCCACATCGGCCAGAATCTGGAATTTGCGTTCTGACAGTAATATAAATAACAGAATGCCTGTGCGATCGCGAGTCTGTTCCATGCCGAGATTTTTAAATTCAAGATAAGCAAGCTGTTTCAGATCAAGGTCTGCTGTTTTCGGTGGCCGCTTGTTAAAGATAGTGACTCTAACCTCGCCGGAAGTGTTTTCTTCGGCGCATTCGCAGGCCTGTTTAATCGCTTTGAGATCGTTCGTAGAGAAATATGATATGTTTAATTTCATTTGATCCTCGCGGATGACACGTTTTTAAATAGACTGTAAATTTGGCGGCAAGTTTACCAACTGCCGGAGGCGCCACCGCCACCGAAACCGCCACCACCGCCGGAAAATCCACCAAAGCCGCCGCCGCCAAAACCACCACCGGAGCGCCAGCCGCCACCACCACGGCTACCAAAAATATTCGAAAAAAACAAGGCCCACAGCAATCCGCGCCGTCCCCGGCGTCCACTGCCCAGAAATAGTATAATGAAAAATATGAAAAAGATGAGAGAAGCCAGCGATTTCCCGCGCTCTTCCTGATATTGTTTTTGTTGACGCGGATCGGCTTTATATTCGTTTTTGGTCGCCAGCATGATGGCCTTCAAACCCTGATCTATCCCGGTAAAATAATCGCCTCGTCGAAATTCCGGAGCAATCACATTTCTGATAATCTGGAAACTGATCAGATCTGTTAAGGTGCCTTCCAAACCATACCCAACCTCGATACGCACCTGACGATCCTGAACTGAAACGAGCAGAAGAACACCATTGTCTTTGTTGGCGGAGCCGAGTTTCCAGGCATCAACCACTTTGATCGCATATTGTTCGATCGCTTCACCTTCCAGACTCGGAATGATCAGCAGAGCAAGCTGGTTGGAGGTTTGATTCTCGAATGCCATAAGATTTTCTTCCAATTTGGCCTGTTCCGAAGTGCTGAGCAATCCCGCCAGGTCGGTAACCCGGCGATTTAAAACCGGAACTTCCAGTCCGAATACCTGAAGGCTGAATATCAATAACCCGGCGAGGAATAAAATGCGTCCGAGTTTTTTTCTAAGCATAATTCGTCACTTAAAAACTGACTTTGGGTGCGACTTCGGCACCTTTCTGGGCTTCGAAGTACAACTTCTTCTCGAATCCGAACATCCCGGCAAAAATATTGGTCGGGAAATGACGGATACGGGTATTGTAGGTTTGCACGGTTTCGTTGAAACGCTGTCTTTCGACGGTGATGCGGTTTTCCGTGCCTTCTAATTGCGACTGCAATGACAGGAAATTTTCGTTGGCCTTCAGATTTGGATAATTCTCGACCACGGCCATCAAACGCGACAAGGCCGAGCCGATTTCACCCTGCACTTGCTGGAATTTGGCAAAAGCCTGAGGGTCGTTCAGCACTTCCGGCGTGACATTCAGACCGGTAGCATTGGCGCGCGCCTGGATAACGGCTTCCAGTGTTTGACTTTCGTGCTTGGCATATCCTTTGACGGTTTCGACCAGGTTCGGAATCAGGTCGGCGCGACGCTGATACTGGTTACTGACCTGCGCCCATGATTGATTCACGCCTTCCTGAAGGGTGACTAAATTATTGTATATGCCGACGACTTTACCGACGATCAGTAAGAGTATGACGACAACTGCAATTAAGATGACCCAACCTTTTTTCATTTTTTTTACTCCTTTTACAATTCTCGGGATAATCTAAGAAATTTTTAACCATTCAACAATTTTA
>JAZDEI010000090.1:0-3587 GCA_043808945.1 Fidelibacterota bacterium
GAATTTGTACTGAATCTCAGTCCCGGCCCAACTCGCCGGCAGATGCAGCACACCATTCCAGAAGTAGGTGCCATTGTAGGTCGAACCCCAGATACCATTGGCATGCACATTCTCAGGCATAAACTGATGAGTAGCGTTCCAATTAAAACTCGGGACACCGCTCCAGTCGCCCCAGGCATTACTGCCGCGCACACCGACATATTCGGTGGCCGGATTGAAAGAAGCCGATTTGATCAGGGCTTCCATATCAACCCGCAGGAATACGTCAATCGAATCGGTTGTCTCGAACGGCTTGTCGAACTGCTGATAATCGCCGCCAGCCTTCCAGCCATCAACGTACTGTAACGGCAGGGTTGTATCGGAGCCGGTAAATGTCCGTAAATCCAAAACGCGGTTGTTGGCCGATTCCCAGCCGTTCATTTCACCGGTCAGGTCACCGGGTGCAACCGGAAATGTGCAGAACTTGTACTCGATCGTCTTGTTCAGACTGTCGCGCGGAAATGTAACAGTATGAGCCCAATAATCGCCGCTTTCTGAAGACATGATATGTGGACTATCCGCTCCCCAGGTAAACGGCCACGAACCGCGGACCTGAACAGTACTGCTCTCCCAGAGTGTATCAGGCACCCCGGCTGTATTGGCCAGAAAAGTGACATTAACTTCGGGCGTCAGAACAATTTGATTTTTCAAGACGGTACCATTTTGGCCAACAGCCCAGAGAGCACCGCCATCGTAGCGGACTTTCTGGAGAACTTCAGTCGTCGGACTAGTTTCAACCGTCCAATTAACACCGGCGTCAGTTGATTTAAGGATCGTCCCATACTGTCCAACCACATAAACTGTATTATCATCGACAAACTCCACATCGTAAAGTTCAGCTGCATTGCTTGCCGTATAAACCAGAGTTGGCATGACGTTCCAAGCAGTAGAACGGTAGATATAGCCTTTGGCACCCGGGATAATGCCAATGCCGTTGCGGAATTTGACTGCGCGCAGGCTTTGAGCTTCGGTAGTAGCTCCCAGTTTAGTGAAGGTTTTTGAATCAGTCGAAGTGTAATATTCACCACTGGCGCAAGTTGTTACGACTTGGTTCCCAGCCAAAGGCCAAATATCATAGACCGTCTTTGATCCCGCCGTACCTTTAGTCCAGGTACTGCCGCCATCGAAGCTGTAACATACATATCCGCTTCCGCCGCCAACAAAAAGCGTATCGGTATTCAGATAATGCATAGCATTGATGGCTTTATTACCGGTATACATCGGGCTGGAGATTGCCGTCAGGGTAGAACCGCCATCGGTTGTTTTTAAAATGTATCCGCCGGTACCACCCATTAAGCCGTTACTGGCGTCGACAAACTCGCATTCGAAAATATCTCCGTCAAGCTTGGTAATCGAGTTATCCGGATAAGACCAGGTCGTGCCACCATCGTTACTAACGGTCATTTCAGCCCCGCTGGAGGCTGTCAGCACGATTTTATTTGCTTCCGGGAAAGCCAATCCCCAGAATCCGATTCCCGGCCAGGCGTTTAATGGTGTCCAGCTGGCGGCGCCGTCACTGGTTCTATACCATTGCTGATAATAGTTGAAGACAAATCCGGTATTGGCATCAACAAAGTCAGCTGCAGCAAATGTTTGACCTGTCGGAGTGGAAATGGGCGTCCAATTGATTCCGCCATTGGTGGTCATCGCCATGTAATTATCCGAGCCGCCGCCATAGATAATCGTGTTATTATCGAGAATTTCAGCATAGGTAGTGTAAACATAGCCCAGATTGTCGACTCCTTTATCGGTAAAGGTGCGGCCTCCGTTAGTCGATACCAGGCAAGCCCGGTGATAACATGCCAGAGCAACAGTCGAGTCTCCCCCGACAGCGACATCGTAAACCCGGTATGAGGTAGCTCCGGTCGGAAAAGCTGCAGCGACTTTTACCGGATGCCAGGCCGTACCGCCATCCTCAGTCCACCAAATTGTGGCTTCTTTGGTAAAATCGACCGCCACGACGCCTCTGTTTTCATTAAAGAAAGCGATACCTCCGTCCAGATCATCGCGGGTCGTATCGGTATTGGTCATATCGCCATCGAAATTGTAGCTAAGCTTGGTGAAGGAAGTACCGTTGGTTGTTTTAAGCACAGTGTTATTTTTTCCGGCAATATACACCACATTGGCGCTGACTACATCCAGATTGTACAGTTCAACTTTAATAGTGTTGGTGTCACCGACCATGGTCCATTCTGTTCCGCCGTTGGTCGTTTTGTAAATTACTCCGCCTTCACCACAGGCGTATCCGACATTGGCATCGAAAAATTCGATATCGTTCCAGGCATAAGATGATGCGTCGGCTGCACGAACGACTGTCCAGGTCGCACCACCGTCGAGGGTTTTTTGAACCCGCCCCATCTGATCAGTTGGATAAGTCGTGCTGTAAATTATCCAGCCGGTGTTGACATCGATAAAAGATGCCTTATCGACAGACATGTCTGTCGAAGCGACTTTAACGGTTTCCCAGGAACCGCCGAAGAGCAACGTCGCCAAACAAAACATAACAATAGCAAATGTTAACGCTTTCTTCATTTTTTCTCCTTATCTTTAAAATTATACGATATAAAACCCACTAAACTGATTATAAGCATTTTTATGATTTAACTCAAGTACTTTCTATAACAGAATACTATCTCCAGTAGGCAAGTTTAATTCCAATCGATCGATCCTTCCGATCGATCCCGTCAAAGATTGTTTGAGAGGTTTCGACTGCCACTCCGAATCGTCCGAAAGTCGTCAGCCGTTCCAAACCCAATTCGCCGGAGTATCGGGTTGCCCGATCGGCATCCCAGTAGTAGTAAAGGTCAATCGTTTTCAGGTCACCAAGCAGATAAACTGACAAAATTGGATTGACTTGTAAAGCGATATTCAGGAAAGCCGATAACTGATTATCAGTCTGGTCGTATTTAAATGGTACGATATATTCCCGGTAATCGCAGGCATTCGCCGTAAAATAACCCCCGGTATTGATCAACAGCCTCTTGAGCAGATGAAATTGCCAGTTCAGGTTGAAGGCGTTGAGGATTTCCTTATTTTCCATGATAACGACATCGTGATTACCGGACTTGGCCCAGTCGCCGGTCAGGCGGTATTCGTAGAGAAAATCAAGACGGCTTTTTTCAGAATTGGGAGCATAGATCAGACTGGTAATTCCCCGGTAAACCTGGCGCACCCAGTAGCCGCGCGGATTGGGTTTCTGGACACTGCCGGTTGACACATAGTCCGAACGGCCGCAATATCCGGTCGTTATCTTCAGCGTCAGACCCGGCCGGAGGAAGTCTTTTCGGATCATTTGAAGATCAATCTCACCGCCGCCGCGATCATCGTTTTTACGAATCGTCGATCTGGGATTCTCGGCTTTGGAAACATGCAGGCCAAAATTGGTGATTGCAAAAGCGTCCTGAAGGTCTTTCACGGCTTCATACTTGCGTTGAGCGTCGTAAAAAACACCCGTTAGTCCCAGCACTGTTTTCTGATTACCGGAAATGAAGCTGATTCCGCCGCGGAGTTCAGTATTGCGCACGATAGTTTCACATTTGGTATAAATA
>JAZDEI010000091.1:0-17902 GCA_043808945.1 Fidelibacterota bacterium
GCCTCGAACGGCAGTGTAATTTGTCCTTTGTCGGTGTGGTCGCGGTTCCATTTCTGCGCGGTCGCGACTGCGTTCGGATTACGCGCCCAACTGCGCCGCGCGACACCGCCCATCACGTCCCAGGAAAGCGCACTTTTAATAATTTCGTCGGTTTCCGGTCGGCCATCCAGTAACAATCCAAATCCGCCGTTAATGGCGCGCCCGATGCCGACGCCACCGCCATTAGAAAGTACAACCAGAGTCATACCGCGGGCGACATTCCCGGCGAAACATTGGGTTGCCATGTCGGCCGTAAAGCGACTGCCGTCGTAAATATTGGCCGTTTCGCGATAGGGCGAATCCGTCCCGGAAACGTCGTGGTGATCGCGGCCGAGCAGAACCGGCCCGATCTGGCCATTGCGGACCATCGCGTTGAATTTCAGGGCAATCTGAATGCGGCCTTCTTCATCGGCATAAAGGATGCGACATTTGGTGCCGACCACGAGTTTATTAGATTCGGCGGTCTTGATCCAATGATGATTGTCGCGGTGCAGGGAACTGAGCGTCGGATCGATGCAGGCGAGTGCGGCTTGGTCTGTTTTGCGCAAATCTTCATCCTTGCGACTCAGGCAAACCCAGCGGAACGGCCCGAAACCGCGGTCGAAGCATAGCGGTCCCATGATGTCCTCGACGTATGATGGAAAAATGAAACCGTCAGTCGTGTCACGTTCGTTTTTCGCGATGGATTTTTCGCCGGCATTGAACACGGATGCCATGAAGGAATTGCCGTAATCCCAGAAATGCGCGCCGCTGGCAACCAGTCGCCGAATGACGTGAAAATGCCGCCGCAGGGATTTGTCTACCAGATTTCGGAATTTGTCAGGCGTGGATTTCAACAATTCGCGACCTTCTTCAAATGAGACTCCGACCGGTGTGTAGCCGCCGTCATAAACGGCGTGGCAGGAAGTTTGATCGGAAAGCAATTCGACCGCGATCTTATTTGAATCAAGATATTCCAGCAGATCGACGATATTGCCATGATAGGCGATGGAAATAGGCTTGCGACTTTTACGATATTCATTTATCCAGCCAACGATTTCCGCCAGATTAGCGGAAACCAGACTGACCCAACCCTGTTCGTGGCGGGTTTTTATGCGGCTGTAATCGACTTCCGCAATGACGCCGATGCCGCCGGCGATTTCGATAGCTTTGGCCTGCGCACCGGACATTCCACCCAGCCCGGAACTGACATAAACGACACCGGATAAATCTTTCTCCTCCGAAATTCCAAGATATTTGCGCCCGGCATTTAGTAAAGTGATATAAGTTCCGTGCACAATGCCTTGCGGGCCGATATACATCCAGCCGCCGGCCGTCATCTGGCCGTAATTAGAGACGCCCAGCGCGGCGAGTTTGCGGAAATCGTCGGGATTGTCCCATTCGCCAACGAGCAGGCCGTTGGTCGAAATCACGCACGGCGCCATTTCGTGCGACGGGAAAAGGCCGACCGGATGCCCGGAGCTGACCACCAGTGTCTGATTTTCAGTCATGACTTCGAGATATTTTTTAATAAGCAGATATTGCATCCAGTTCTGGCAAACCTGGCCAGTCTCGCCGTAGGTCACCAGTTCGTAAGGATAGAGCGCCACGTCGAAATCGAGATTGTTGTCGATGTTAACCTGCAGGGCGCGAGCGGCGAGAATGCCTTTATACTCATCGACCGGTCGGCCCCAGATGCGACCTTCCGGGCGAAAACGATAGCCGTAAATTCTTCCCATCATCCGCAGTTCCTCGAGAAATTCCGGTGCGATGATGGCGTGCCAATCATTCGGAACATATCTCAACGCATTTTTCAGGGCGAGAACGGTTTCGGTCTTCGACAGGAAAAATCCACGGTTTGGCGCGCGACGGATGCCGGGCTGGAATTCCTTCTGCGGCGGGAGTTCGGTGAGGTGAATGGTTTGAGAGGGATTCATGTGGCGGCCTCTATGAAAAATGGATTGTCATTCAGCCGTAAGCTAATCGGAAAAATGATAAAGTGGTAAAAATTCTTGTTACTCGGAGGTACACTGAGAAGACACAGAGGAACACGGAGTTTATTTTGTCTTATTCAGAGACAACTAAATTGAAATGTTGAACAAGTCCACTTACATTATCTACGGATGATAATCATCATCTATTTCTTAAAAGGACTTAATAGCACTTAAAAGCAATAACCCAACAGAATTCCAACGGCACTGTTCTTTACTTCATTGGAGGTACTGCTATCGTATTCGCCGTTGATCGAGATTAGTCCTATATCAGCCCGAAATTCCACCAGAAAACGCCGATTAATTTCCGTACCGAATCCCATGATCATTGAAGATTCTCCTGAACGGAATGAGTTTTTTATATTTCTGTCGCTGATTTGCTTATCGTTGAACGTAACAATTTCCCGGGCATTGACCAGATAATTTCCGGCGGCGCCGAAAATACAGTAAAACTCTATTCCGGGTGATAAGGGCAGATTAATCTGGACAAGAAACGGAATGGACAGGTAATCGAAATTAACTGCCCAGATATTTTCAATTCGGCTCTCAGTGTTTTCTTGTTTTGTAAAACCTTTTCTGATATACATCAATTCAGGACGCAGATAAAGGAAATTTGAGATGGGAAACAGGCCGAATGCTCCGAAAGCAGTGCCGATATGGGGCTTTGGCTCAAGATCATCAATCAAGACAGCTCTTATTCCGTCTCCAAAAATGGTAGTTGAGTTTAGCGCGGATAAAACACCTATCCGTCCTTTGATGGACCGGTTTTGCGGGGATGTTTGGCGTGGTTTCGTCGAGACGATTGACGGAGGAGATGAAGTGGTCGGTTCTTCGGCGATGACTGTTTTAGTTGCCGGAGAGGTCTGAGGCTCCGCGGATTTTGTTCCGGACAATTGCAGGGCGACATCCTTCATTCCGAACTTCAGCAGATCGCCAATCTGTCCCTCATGGTCAAAGATTGCAGTCCTAACCAAATCTCCTTTTTCGACGCTAATGATACGAGCCGCGATGGAATAAACATTCCCGACCCGCATGACACTACCCGCCACAATCTGCTGGACGCCGATCAACTGGCCTAATTCGACCATGCATTGATCGGAAGTGCAATCGGAAATCTGAAAGCCCTGTTCTTTCAGAATTGCATCCATACGCTCTCGTTCGACGACGGTAAAAGCGCCGGTGCGGAATAATTCAATCCGCAGCCGGTCAGTCAGGGCGCTGGCTTCTTCCGCGGATACATTTTTACCGGCGAACTCGACGACTGCAAGATTGGTCTGGGCTTGAAGTGATCCTACTATAAGTAGCATAATCGGAAATAGCCGGTTCAGTTTTTTCATCTCCATAATAAACACGCCCCCAAAATTGTTATCTATAGATCTATTACCATAGTAAAATGCCCTACAAAGCAGAGTGTGATCGTTGAAGATTCTGTCAAAAATCCGGAATATTTAAAAAACGAAATGTATTAAATAAAATCTTTGGGTTTGTTCTGCGAAGCATGGATCTATATAAAAAGCAATGCTGTCTATCCCGTATGGTCGAACATTAGCAGTTTACCTTTAGATACATTTATTGAAGGTGTAATGTTAGTCTTCTTTGTAGTAAAAAGCGCGCAGGTTCTTAATACCAAAGTGCGGATAATCTGACTCAAGATACAAATCGGACGAAAACTCCAGCTTCCAGGTTGCTGATTCACCCGGTGCCAGTGTAAAAGTCATTTTGTAATTGTCACCCCCCAGTTTGAGGGCAAAGGTGGAATCGGCATAGAAATCGCCTTCGACGTACCAATCCGGATAGATCGTCGATGTCCCGCCATTCGTCACGGTACCCAGGACCGTTAACTTGGAAGAAGTAAACGAGGTGCTGGTTACCGCGAATGTCATATGATTGATAACGATAACGTCTTTCGAGCCGGTCGTAACCAGGCCGTCACCTTCACAGGCAATGCCCAAAATGATGAAAGCAATCATTAACAGGCCAAGACCTAACTTTTTCATTTGAACCCCCTTCGGTTAATAATTATTTCGTTTGGTGAAATGTTAGCCAAAACAAATCGAATGTTATTTAAAGATCTGGATCGGGACGACTTTTTCGACCCGTTGGGAAAGCGGAACGCGTACCAACCATTTCTGAAAATTAGTAAAGCTTTCCTGACCGGCCGTAAATACCGTAAAATCCTTGCGCACGGTCTGGAATTTATCGATTTCGGCGATCCTGTTTTTGCAGAATACTCCAAAAATGGCTTCGGCGGTGACGTTTTTATTGGGATCGGCCTGAACTTTATAAGAAATGCCTTTTTTCTGTTCGTTGGCGGTGGGAATTTGGAGTGGAATGTCGGCCCGGATGGAATTATCCGGTGAGATCGGATTCGGAAACATCATTAGAACCGAGTTGTCCGCCAGAAAATCAAAAAGATAAAGGTAACCGTTTTCGGTCGATTTGGCGGTGATGATTAGCGGTTCGCCGCTTTTCAGGACATTGCGATTGACGGAAAGGTCGAGCGACAGGGAGGGATTGCGTTCACCGCGGGTGGGTTCGACCGTTGCCTGAAGCTTTACGTGGTACTTAAGCATTTCGTTTTCGAAAGCCGGTGCGGCCGTGATGATTTTCTCATCTACGATGAAACCAACTTGGGTCGAGATCGCGAAAATATTGATAGCCGTCTGTTCCTGCGCCTGGCGGCCGGTTTCAGCCCGCAGGTCGGTCAGCACCGAGGAGGTCATGACCTCCTCCGGCACAGCCATTTTAATGGCGCATTCGCGGGCGAAGGCCAGGGTTTTGTTCTTAGCTTCCGCAACGGAAATGTGGCTATCGAAGACCATGGCGGTATCGACCGCCACTTTAATGGTCGACGACTGGCCGAATCCAGGATTAGGCGTCAGGAAAAACAGAAATACGCCGGTAGTCAGAACATTTTTAAACATATTCACTTTACGGAAAAATTATGGCTGAGATACAGGAGTAGTATAATGCATAAGTATCCGGTTTTCGCGGTCGGGTGTCACGCCCGGAGTTTGCTGGCGATTATTCAGTCGGCGGGCTTCGTACGGAATTTTCTCACCGAGATATTTCTGCATTTCACCGACGGTCAGAATTTTATCGCTATTCTGATCGGCTTCCCCCTGCAAACCCTTCAGGAAGTAATAAGTGTACAGGCTATGCTTTTTATCGGGATACCAGGAACTGACCTCGTCGCCCGAAGAAGATGAAAATTCCACGACATTATCCGCGACGGAGTGTTCTTGTTCGATTTCGATCATGACCGGGCTGACGTTTTTTATCAGCATGCCTTCGTTACTGGCACCTGAAAAACAAGCGTCGATAACGACGGTTGTGCCGCTCGATTTGATCTTATTCAGTTCAGCATAAAAATCTTCAAGCGCGATACCACCGACACTGACATAATTCGGATCGCAATCAACCGGTACGAAATAGCCACGTTTGCTTTCCGGATCAGGTGAGCCGTGTCCAACATAATAGAAGAAAACCTCGGCGGTGTCCTTGGCCGTATTGCCGAGTTTTTGCAAGGCAGTCTTAAACTGGGATTGTGTGGCGTCTTTATAAAGCATGATATTGCCTTCGCGATAACCCAGTGAGCGGACTAAATATTGTTTGACAAATTCGCCGTCACGGTGTGCGTAACTGACATCGGGAATATCCGGGTTATGATAATCGCGGTTGGCGATGATCAGGGCCACCGCGTCAGATTTGACGCCCTGCCCGGCGGGAATATTCAATTCGACGTCGATCGAAAAACCGTCCGCGGCAAAATCATTGCTGTTTTCTTTGCCTTTGACGACGAATTGCTGGAGAGTGCTGATGCGCTGATTGAATGCCAGGTCGAGTGGAATATTGACTGCGCCCCATTCCCGGTAATACTCAGACATTGTCAGGAAGGCCGGTACCTCGGTGGCGACGTTGTTGGTATAAATTTTGACAGTAATGTCTTTGTACTCGCCGCCCGCCAAATCGCCCAGCGTAAATTGCTGAACCCGTTCTTTGGTGTCTTTGCCGATGAAGAAGACATTTTGGTCAATGCGCAAAGCTGCCCGCACGTCCCGGGCAAGGCTCGTGCCCTGGTTCTGAATTCGTACGGTCACGTCAACGATTTCTTCCGGTTCGATCATGCCGTTGCCACTCTGGTCGGCGACCTGAATGCCGGCTTTAACCAATTTTACGAAGTAAGGGCGCGTTTCGAATTGGATCTGCATCGGGTTGAGATTAAAACCGTTGGCTTCCAGAATATTGCAGTTTAACTGCACTGTATCGGCCGGAATTTTATAGCGGGCTTTGAGTGGAATTTCGATGGACTTCGTTTCTCCCTTGGCCACGTCGCCGATCTGGGTGCGTGGCGAGAAATCGAGGTCATTCAGATTATTGCCGCTTAGAGCTGCCGTCACGTTATAACCCGTGCCCTGGCCGGTGTTTGTGACGCTGATTTTCAGGATGCCGGTTTCGTTGGCATCTAAGTAATTATTGCCGGAAGGTTCCGTGAAACTAACCTCCGCCTGTAGTTTGGGCGGTAGACCGGAACCGGCATTGGAGAGAAGTCGGCCGTCGGCATCGCCGGCTAGCTCGGCGAGTTCATCATAAACGATCTCCCAGAGTTTAACGGTCTTATCATCACTGGCGGAAGCCAGCAGTTTACCGTTAAAGTCATAAGAGATTGATTTGAGGCTGTTGCCGTGAGCCTTGAGTGTCTTGATCGTTAATCCGTCTTCGGCGCGTTTGAAAACGAGATTATTATCGTACATTCCGCAGGCAAGCGTTAAACCGTCAGGATAACTGAAAACGACTGAATTGACCGGCGAGGTAAAATCAGCCATCGAACGTTGACGGGTCAGGTCGTGGGCATTCCAGAGATTCAGGGTTTTATCGTCGCCGCCGGTCGCCAGCAGTTCGCCGTCCGGGCTGAACGCCAGCGTATTTATCCATAAAAGGTGAGCTTTTTCCTGTGATTTTATGAGAACGCCATCCTTGACATTCCACAGCTTCAAGGATTGATCGAAGCCGGTGCTGGCCAGGTGAAGTCCATCCGGACTAAAGGCTATGCCTTTGATTTCATCGGTATGGCCGGTCAGGGTTTGCAGCAACTGGCCGTCGGAAGTCTGCCAGATATTAATAGAATAATCCGGCAGAGCACCGGCAATTAATTTACCGTCCGGGCTGAAAGACAGTCGCTTGACGCCATCCGGGCCGGCGTTTATTTTCAACAATGGTTTTTGGCCGTCGATTTGCCAGATAATAATTTGGCCGTCGTCGGCTCCGCTGGCCAGGATTTGATCGAAAGGATGAAAGGCCAGACAGGTCACATACTTGGTATGGCCGGCCAGATTGTACAGCAAAGATTGTTTTTTCACGTCCCAGATTTTAACACTGCGGTCGTCACTGCCGCTGGCTAAAAGATTACCATCGTTGCTGAAAGCCACGACATTGACCGGGCGGCTGTGGCCGGTCAGAGTGGCCAGATTGTTGACCGCCTGCATGCGTCGGTCGGTGCGGGCAGTGAAGGATTGATCTTTAAAATTGACCCGGACATAGATTAGTCGCTGTTCACCATCACGCGAAAATTGGAAATAGCCGATTGGAGATAATGTGGCAAAACCAGTCTTGAATTCCGGTGCAATCGCGATGGGCATCAGCAGACTACCCTTCTTTTTATACTGCGGCACGGTGAATGGAAAACGCTGGAGATCGGGACGATATAGTCCGAGATCGATGCTAACCGGGGCCGGATAGGCTTTGCCGATTATTAAATCGAGTTCCTGCTCGAGCGTGCTTTGGCGTTCATTTTTCTGTTCAGCGAATTTCTGGGCCAGTTCCTGGCGTTTGGTTTCGTTTTGTTTTAGACGCTCGTCATATTCGGTAGTGGTTTCGAATTCGCCTTTCGGCCGGGTATCGAGTTCGGTGTTTATTACTTGGTCCATTTCCTGCTGGATATTCTGATCGAGCGCTTTCAGGTCGGATAAAATGGTCTGAATCCGGGCTTTGGCTGTGTTTAAATCCGTTACCTGAGCCTGGATTGTACCGACCCGGACGGCAATGAGTAAGCACGAAATTAAAATCAAACGTATGGTACGCATGGTTTCATTCCTCTAATAAGTAGTTTAAAAAACGAGATAACCGAAACCTGCCGGAGACACACAATGATTTTTCGGGCTGTTTCATTTTTCAGGTTGCTGTTTATAGTAATTGTCGATCGCCTGGCGCAATTCCTGCATAGTTTCTTTCGGCATACCTTCGAGCCGGATTTTCATGGCGCCGGTCGATTGTAAAAGTTGTTCGTTGGCTTTTTCAAGATTGTTAATGTTGGTTTCGGCTTGTGTGATATTTGTTTTCAAGAGATTGTCGGCTTCCGTCAGGTTGTTCATTCCGCCCCAAACTGAATCGAGGCTGTCGGCGACCTCTTGTTTGACATCGCTCAGGTCTTTGCGCAGGCGTCCGACTAATTCACGAATCTGGGTGGCCGTCGTATTCACATCGTTGATGGAGCTTAGAACGGTCTGGACATCTTTTTGCTGACTTTCCAGGATAGCTTCCACCTCTTTGACTTTTTCTCTTTCAGCGGCGATGGCCTGATCGATAATGGTCTGAGTTTTTTCAAGGACTTCCTGGGAAGTCTTTTCCGCCAGAGATTGAACCTGATTATTGACGTAATCGGTTGTAGCGAGAGTTGCCTTCGGCGGAGTTGGGATAAAGGTCAGTGAAGAACAACCGGCCAGTCCGAGAACGAGAACTAATAGTAGTAAAAAGGCTTTTTTCATAGGTACACCCCTTCGGTTGGCGATAAAATAATTAATAGTGAAACTTACTGAAATTCAAAGAACCGTTATTCTTATATATGCCATTGAAAATATCAGTTTTCGCACAAAATAGCAACCCTTTTTTCTCTGTTGATGGAATAAAATTAGGGACAGCCGATCCAAATCACAGAATGATCGGAAGAGATTTTATAAACCGAGTTCGCCGGTCAATTTTTGAACCAGCGCGTCGCTGACTTTTTTAATGGCTTTGGCGCCGGCGTTTTCAGGTGAATTTCCGGCATTTTTATCCTCGATCAGGTAATTGGCGACAATGGTTTGTTTGGTCAGGTTGTAGACTTTCAGGACGCCGCGGGCGCGGGCAAAATAAAATCCATCCTGAACGCGGTTGGGTTGATCGGAAGAGATACTGGCCAGCAGAATCAGGTCGGCGCCGCAGTTGGCCGCGATCTTCTGGATTTCGGCCGGATTGAGATTTTCAATCTGACTGCCGCTCAGAGCGCCAAACGGATTATTTTCGATGACGCTGAATCCGGCGCTCGTGATTTTTTGTAAAAGAACATTGGCTAAGGCCGGAATCGCGACGGGTGAACCGAGGTTGATTTCGACAGCCCGAACGAGCACTTTATTATCCGGCAGGAGCGTGAAGCGCGTGCTGTTCTGGGCAATCTGATAGCCTTCGGGAAAGGTGACGCGGGCTTCGATTTCCACTTTGCCGGCCGTGCCGATCTCTTTGACCGCACAAAAAGCCTGACCATGTTCATCGGTCTGACCGTTCGGATTAAAGAGAGCCTTGCCGCTCAGCAAAGTGAATTCGACCGGCCGGCCGGGAATCGGATATCGTCCGGATTCGTCCTGCCAGAACACGTCGATTTTGAGTGGTTGCGGAAGCGCTGAACCCCATTTGGTGGTCTGTTTGTCGCCGCGATTTTCGATGCGAACGCCGTTCTGCAGACCGACAACCCGGTTGAGCATCTGTTCGCTCAGTTGTTTAATGGCGGATAGATCGGCGGGCGCCAGACCGGTGATTTCGGTCAGCGGCTGTAAATGTTGTTCGGCGGATTTGATCTGGTCGATTGCCAGGAAAATATGGCCCTGCGTGGCGAGAACCAACGCCGATTTAAGTTGAGTTTCGCCAGTCAGGCAGGTCTCGTTCAGTAATTGTCTCATAAACGCACGATGCGCTTCCTCGTCGAAGTAGACGGCGACATAAGCCTGGCAGACGATCTTTTTCTTACGCCCTTTACCTTCCTGCCATTGTTCGACGAAAGTCTTTTCCGGATTGACGCTGACGATGTTTTTCGAGACGACTTTGATCCGTGAATCGGTGAAAGCGTCCTGCGATTCCACCTGGCCGCTGGACTCGATGATGCGGTCGATGAATTCACTTTCGATGATGCCGCCCAGCGATTCGATGATCTGGCGTTTGGCGTTATTCAAAGCGTCCGAACGGCTGTCGGCTTCCTCGGCGAAACGGTGCGAGACGCCGATATAATAACCCGGAGTCGGATTATCGATCCAATCCGGTCGCGGCTCTTTGGTCAGACGGGTCTGCGCGAAAGCCGGATTGGTCGCCGACCAGATCAACCCGAACGCAATTATGGAAAGATAAAGACGGAAACTCACTTTAAGCATATTTTTCTCCCAGCGATCAACATTTACAGACAAATGTATCAATAAAGTTTCAGATTTTCAATCTGAACTTGCGACTGACCGAAAATCAGTCATTTTAACTTTGCAGTGAAATTATTATATTCATGTGGCAGAATGAAAACGTATATCGGCAAGAGCATTTTTCAATAATTAAGGTGATGAGGAAAAATCCTTATGGAAAAAAATAAGTTGTTGCTCGTGACATTTGTTATTTTGATTGCAGTGTTAGGCGCGCAGGCTCAGTTTGTGGAAGTCAGCGTCGACATTTCGGTCGATCGCATGCCGGAGAAGGAACGGACAGACCTGAAAGTACTCGAACAGGCAATTCCGCCTTATTACGAGAATTATGCCTGGATCGAAAATACCTATGGCATCCAGATTCCGCTCAAGCTTAATTTTTATCCGCAGAGTGTCAATACAACCGGCTCCGAGCGGCTTTTCACTTCTCAAATGTTCATCATCAATGAATCGGGCGACCAGCGCTTTTTTGAAAAGAGTTTCAAATTCGTTTATAACACCAACGATCCGGTCACCCATACTGAAATGATCCAGACCCTGACCGGCGCGCTGGATTTCTATGGCTGGATAATGATCGCCGGGGAACTCGATACTTATGAACCGCTCGGTGGAAACAGCGTTTACGAGAAAGCGCGGGACGTCGCTACGCGCGGGCAAATGTCCGAGCGCCCGTCCGGCTGGAAAGATCGCCTGCAGGACCTGGATGAAATCCTGCGCCTGCGAAACTACCGGATGATGAAGTATCATTTCTGGGCGGCGCTGGACCTGGCGGATCAGGGTAAGAAAGAAGCCGTGCCGCCGGAAATTGACAAAGCCCTGCAATTTCTGGAGTCAATGTTTGCCGAAAACGCCCGCGAACGTTACTCGCATGTTTTCCTCGATGCCCATGCCCGCGATTTAATGACCGTCATCAAAGATCTGGGAACGCATACTCAGATCAACAAACTGATGGCGCTCGATCCGGATAACAAGGCTGTCTACGAGAAGATCCTAAATCCGGAGTAAGATCGTAAAATAACCGAACTTCGGTTACAGATAAATTCCGCTTACCTTGCCACTTGACAAGACAAGTAATTGTGTTTATATTGGGACAAGTGTGAGATGTGCTTAAGGTTCTGATCTGGTTTTTCGGAAAATTAGCAAGCAGTCGAGTTGGAGAAGCACAAGTTCGGAAGGGTTCAACTAAAATATCTTTTAGAAAATGGAAACAATCTACCTTTATAATGATCTTACCGGGCGGTTGATCTGGGAGGGTAATAAAGCAATTCTTCCAGCCGGGTACTACCAGTTTTATTGGGAAAGCAGGAGTGTTCAAAAATCTCTAATACCATCTGGGATTTATTCATTTGTTTTTCTAATCAATAACGAGCCTTTTGTACAAAAAGCCGTTTATATAAAATGAAGGAGTGGAAAGATGAGGAATAATAAATTTCGTATAGTTTTTTTGACTATTATACTTTTATTTTGTTATTTGTCGGGTTACTCCGGCGAGGAAAGGCTTATTAAAAATTTTGGCGATTGGCCTTTTATTAAAATTGATAATTCAAATAGAATTCATCTATTAATCACAAAAGAAAAAAATTTTGGTCCTCTTGCATATTATCAGTATGATCTTACAAAAAATGCTTTTATCGATTCAATTCCAGTTTTAGATTCAAGCACATATGCGGCTCAATTCCCGATGAGCGCAATTAATTTTGATAATGTTTTAATAGCCTATGAAGAAAATTACCCAAATATTTTTACATCTTTATTATTTGTTCAAACTATCAATCCGAGAGATTTGAAACGTTCTAAGACATTGGAAATTAAAGAAATGGCCTCATGGTTTGGACTATGTGGAAATATCACAATCGGTGATTCTATGTTTTGTGTGGTTTGGGTATCAGGAGATGATAATGCGATTTATGCTCAATTTCTCGACGCCTCTCCTGCCTTAATGGGTGATTATTTCCAGATTAGTGATAATATTGCAGATCACAATGCTACTCCTGCATGGATTGATTATAATCTATGTAACCGACATTTTGTTGCCGTCTGGGCGGACGACCGTAGTGTGGATTATCAACTTTATGGGCGTGTTTTCAATAGCGAGCGATCGGATTGGAGTGCGACTCTGAGCTTAAACGATTCTTTATATATAAATAATTACGCTATCTGGTTCCCGAAAGTGTTCTGGAACTCGGACACAAGTTTTACAGTATTTTATAGGATAGAAGATGGTAATCTTTACCGTCAGAGTTATAACATGCAGGGTAATGCATTAGGAGTTGTCCGTAGAGTCAATAAGCTGATAGATAGTGCCGGAGATTTTTCCGTTGCGCGGGACAGCCTCGGCCGGATGGTGGCGGTCTGGGAAGATTTGACGACTGATAAAATATTGTGCCAGCGATTCAATTCCGATGCCAGTCTGCTGGATTCGATTTTCGCGGTATCCTCAGGAACTTATCAGATACCACTTTTGTCTCTTTCAACAGATTTCAAAGACGGTCGGGTCTGTGTGGTCTGGAACGATGCGGATTATCGCATCTGGCTGCAGGTATTTGACTTTGAAAATCCCAATAAAATGACGCCGGAGAAATCACCGACTGCGCCGCAGGATTTTCTCCTGGCAGGTAATTATCCCAATCCGTTTAATGCAACGACACGGATACGATTTTATCTGCCGCAGGTCGGAACGGTTGGAATAAAGGTCTGGGATTGCCGCGGGCATTTGGTACGTGAAAAAGATTTTCCTGCTTTTCGATCCGGTTGGAATGAGATCGAATTTAAGGCCGATGATTTGCCGAGCGGGATATATTTATATGAGATCAAATCCGGAAAGAATGCCTGTCAGGCCAAGATGTTGCTGATGAAATAGGTTATATCCGGAAATCGCCAGAGCGTCGTTTCCTCAGCAGGTAAAAACCGAGTGCTATCGAGCCGCGATATAGTCTCTCAATAATTTGTGAATCGGGAACCCGGCGCAGGGCTTTGACCTGGCGGCGACGATTGTGGATGATTCCTGGGTGGATCAGAATCCAGCCATGCGCTTTCAGAATCGCCCCGGCGCGGCCGAAATCCAGTTTCACCAGCGAAAATCCCAGCGCCATCCAATCCAGCAGAATGCGGATCGGCAGGAGATAGGCAGTCAACAGCGGCTTGTAATTCGTCAGGAACATCAGCAGACTGTTGCGGTGATTCAGGTATTTTTTAAGCGGGGCTTCGGCGCCGAGCGTAAAACCGCTGCGGTGCCAGATGACGGCGCGCGGCTCGACGGTGATTTTGTAACCAATCAATTGCAGACGCCATTGCAAGTCGATCTCTTCCATGTGGGCGAAGAAGGTTTCGTCGAAAAGACCGGCGTTTAGTAAAAGTTCGCGTCGCGCCAGAAAAGCCGTGCCGGAAGCCCAGAAAATGCGAGCAGGCAAATCGTCATATTGGCCGTTATCAATCTCGATGTTCTCGAAAATCCGGCCGCGCGCAAACGGGAAACCGAAAATATCCATCTCGCCGCCCGCCGCCCCGGAATAATCGAATTGGTCACGCTTTTGCCAGGAAAGGATTTTGGGCTGAACTACGGCTACTTCCGGGTCGGAGTGTAATTTATCAAGCAGTAATTTCAGCCAGCCCGGCTGATGGATCGTATCGTTGTTCAGGATCAGGACAAATGGCGCCTGCGTGGCGCGGATGCCGGCATTGCAGCCGCCCGCGAACCCGAGATTGTGAGACTGCGGTAAAATTCTGACAGTCGGGAATTCCGCCCGCACCATCTTTGCGCTGTCATCGGTGGAAGCATTATCGACTAAAATTACTTCTAACGGCAATTGCGTCGAATCATACAGTGAACGCAAGCAATCCCGCAGGATTTCCACGCCGTTATAATGCGGAATAATGACTGCGATTTCCGGAACAGGCGTCATGCCGGTCGTGCGGTTTATTGGCGCACGGCTCCGGTCAGCGAATCGTACTGCGCTTTTTGGGCCGGAGTCATTTTGTTGCGATAATTATCGCGCATTGCAGCCGCACTTTTATCATCGGGATGAAGCCCTAACCAGTTGTCCAGAATGGCGGTGGCTTTATCGAAATGCTTGGATTCTTCATAGATTTTGACCAAGTAGCCGGCAATTTCCGGATCGTTTGGTTTCTGGGCATTTATTTGTTCCAGAATCTCCAGGGCTTTTGGATAATCTTGCAGTTGTTGGGCATAGACGCTGGCGTACCTCAGTTTGCTGCGATAATTGACGTTGGGCTGCTTCAACAGGTTTTCCAGCCGGATTTCGAGATCGCTCGGCTTGCCCGGTTCGCCCTTCCGTCCGCCTTCGTAATAAAGCAGACCGATCTGGAGGTAAATATCATCATTGCCGATCGGGAAAATGTCTTCCGGCATAACGATTGCCATCGAGTCCAGGGTCTCGATCATTCTCTCTTTATTCCCTTTATAAAGGTCATCAATGGCGAGTTGCAGGAAGGCCGTCCGGTAATTGCCAACCAGGCGGACGACATTGTCATCGTAAAAGACTTTTGGATTGTTCAGATTACGGTACTTGTAGACATTGAATACGTTGTAGCGCAATTTATCCGGATCGACCCGCCGCACTTTCTGCGGATAAATACGGAAAGCCAGACCCTCCATTTCTAAATAGTCATCCATACCAAGCTTGTTATCCGGGGAGACAGTCGTGGCAAAGTAGATCGGGCGCTCCCACCTATTGGCTTCCAGAATCTGCAGAACCATGATGTCCTGTACACGCAGAAATCCCTGTTTGCTGAAAGTCAGGGTCGGTTCGAGTTCCCATTCCATCGGCGGCAGATTGCGAATGTTCTGACCGAACTGCCGGAGTTCGGGATGTTCCGGCGATGTAAAGAAACTATCCGGTGGCGGACTGATCTTGACGGTCCGTTTTTGCCAGGGCATCAGATTGATGCGATCGATCGTATCGTCCGAAAGATTGCCGATCTTGATTTTCGGCTCGATGTTACGCAGTTGTTTGATATACCAGGGTGTGTTCAGCAGGCTGAGATTAACGATCTTAACGTCTTTCCGGACATGCTCGACCTCCTGCAGGTACCACAACGGGAAAGTATCGTTATCGCCGTTGGTGAAGATAATGCCGTTCGGTTCACAGGATTGCAGAATATTGTACGAGTAGTCCCAGGCGACATAATTGCCTCTGCGGTTATGCTCGTGATAATTGGCAACCAGCACATTAACCGGCAGGGCCAGTAAAAGCAGGCCGCCGGCTACATAAGTTAACGGTCGTTTTAGTTTTTCTTTTTTCAGTTTGGATATCTGTTCCAAGAGAGCCGTGGCGCCAATGCCAATCCAGATCGCAAAAGCGAAAAACGAGCCGACATAGGAATAATCCCGTTCACGCGGTTGCGGATCGTCCTGGTTGAGGTACAGAACGATCATCAGGCCGGTGAACAGGAAGAGCGCCAGTACGGCTAAGGCTTTATGTTTGTCCTCTTTGAAGTGGGCGAACAGTCCGTAAAGCCCGACGATGAACGGGAAAGGCAGGAAAAATTGAAAGAAATTGACGTCGGCTACTTTGCGGCCGATGAATTGCCAGTTGAAATAGCGGATGTACATTTCCTTGATCTGATAATTCCAGAAGTAATCCATTGCGCCAGAGTATTTGCTAGCGGCTTCCGGTTTCCATTTGGCGCGGTTGAAAATATCGGTGAAACTGCGGTCGCCGTATTGTTCACGCTCCAGGTAAGATACCGCCTGGTGAGTGGTTTCCGGGTCGTTTTCGTCGATATTCGGGTCCTGGATACTGCGAATGAAAATGGTCGCGTAGGTCGAATAACCGACGATTATCAATACAAGCGACATCATGGCAATGGCCGCCACATTGTATTTTTTTATGATGGTCCAGATACAGACGCCAAGCAGGATGACAATAGTCAGCCCCATCATCCAGAGTCCCAGTTTATCGGCAATGATCGGCAAGCCTTTAATAACTCCGACATTGATTACCAGAAAGACGGCCGAAGCTCCAAATGCCACCAGGACGTTCTGGGCGTGTTCTTTGAATCGCGCCTTGGCGGATTTGCGAAACAATTGGACGTAGATCAGTAAAAAGAAAGCTAATGTCAGAAGCGCCTGAATGGTAGATGACATTTTGAATTGCAGTACGATTAAAAACAGCAGACCGGCGATGGCTACGCCGATGATCAGGTCCAGGACAAGCCAGCCGACAGAAGAGATTTTTCTGCGCTTGAAGTAAATAATCAGGGCAATGAAGAAAATCGCCAGCAGGTTAAGTAAATGAATACCGATCGCCAGTCCGATGATATAGGCAATAATCAACAGGTAACGTTCGTGCCCGGGCTGGTCGGCTCTTTCTTCCCAGGCTAAAATCAGCCAAACGACGATGGCCGTCAGGAAAGTCGAAAATGCGTAGACTTCGGCCTCGACCGCATTGAACCAGTGACTGTCGGTAAAGGCAAAAGTCAGCGCGCCGATGAAAGCGCCGCCATAGACTGCGAACTTTTGCAGGGTGGTTTGCGGCTTGCCGCGGAATTGCAGAAGCTGGACAGTGATTAAAAAGAGAAACATCACGGCCAAAGCGCTCACGATGGGAGAGATTAAATTGACCCGGAATGCAATGTCCTGGCTGGTCGGAAGCATTGAAAAAATCCGCCCGATTAACAGAAACAGCGGACTGCCCGGGGGATGCGGAACGCCCAGGGTATAAGACGTGGCAATAAACTCGCCGCAATCCCAGAACGGGACCGATTGCGCCATAGTGGAGAGATAGACTATAAAACTTAAAACCAGCGCCAGCAGAGCGAGGATTTTCTTTTCAATATCTTTTTTTAACCAGTTCATGTCATTTCCTTTATGGTCTTGAATATGTTAATTGGATGGCGGAGTAGATTGATCGGTCGGCGCAGATTCCTTGTTTGCGGCTGGTTCGGCCGGTGACTGCGGCGCGTGCAATTTGGCCTCGACGAAGTTCATTTTCAGATCGCCCACCGAACGTTCCAGCAGACGGCGTTCATCGTCAGACAGGTTGCCTTTGGTCTTCTCATGCAGCATTTCCAGCATGTCGATCGTCAGGGAAGCTTCGGTCAGATTCACGGTCATTGTACCGCTGATCGGGTTCTTGATTTTGCCGAGGTGAATCCAGGCGTTGCTGGCTAAGGATTGCACCAGACTCAGGAATAAAATTTGTTTACGGTCGGAAAAATTATCGGTCATTCCGTCTCCTAAAGAATATTGCTGAAGTCGATTTGGTTGGCATATTGCTGTAAAAGATGCGTCCGGGTGGAATGATTCTCCGGCCGGCGCAGATGCGGGTCGTTTTTCAATAAGGTAAAAGCCCGGTCGCGGGCGGTTTTCAGGAGTTCGATGTCGGCCAACGGATCGGCAATTTTCATTTTCAGGAATCCATGTTGTCGTGTGCCATAAAACTCTCCAGGGCCGCGTAATTTAAGGTCTGCCTCGGAGATTTCAAAACCATCGGTCGTCGA
>JAZDEI010000092.1:0-11720 GCA_043808945.1 Fidelibacterota bacterium
CCGCCGTTGGAGATAAATTGCTTACTGCCGTTCAGACGCCAGGCGACGATTTTCCCGGAGTTGTCAATCACCGGTTCGGCTTTGGTCTTGATGGCGTCGAGATTACTCCCGGCATCGGCCTCGGTCACGGCATAGGCTACAAGGGCTGATTCATTAATGATTTTACCGAGCCATTTCTGCTTCTGGTCGTCGGTGCCGAAGAGCAGGATTGGTTCGGCGCCGAGGTGAATGGCCAGGAAGGCGGTTGACACGCCCAGACAAATCTTGGCCAGTTCGACGGAAACATGATAAGTGTCCACCGCGCCGCCGCCCAGCCCGCCAAATTCCTCCGGAATAAAGACCATCTGCAAACCAACGCGTTCACTCAGCAATTCCCGGACTATTTCTATCGGGAATTCACTTTTATCGTCGAGGTCGAGTATCTTTTCGCGGGTAAGCAGTTCGTTTTTCAGCGAACCAATAGTGTCGAGAATCATCGTACGGGTTTCGTTGTCGAGTCCGGCTTGTGCCATCGTAAAATCTCCTAAGTCGGGTTGAAAAACACAGATTCAGGCAAATATAAGAACTCGTCCTCTATTGACGAAAGGAAAAGTGTCAGTGGTGAATATTGATACGAGTTGTTTGCCTGATATGGATTTATTCAAGTGGATTGTTGAATCCCGACTATTATAAATATTTCTTGAAATTGTTTAGTTTATTTTTCAGATTACAACCTGTAACGGAGTTAAGGATTGTTCTCGGGAAAATATTCTAAAATAAGTGGCAGATTACCTATATTCACGTAGGATAAAAGGTGGATCGGGAATATTTAAAAGTGATCTAAAATCAAGATAAGCCAGGAGAGGGAAAATGGACGTTTTGAAGAAAATGCTTTTAATTGTCTGTCTACTTCCGGTAATAGTTTTCGGGGAGACGCCAGCATATAAGTGGGGTATTGTGCCAAAAGAAATCCTGGATTGCCCGGTCTTTTGGGAAGATACTAGCCTGGCGGCGGTCATTTTATTTGATATTGGCACAATGGAAATAAATCGTTCAAAATTTGATGCTACTACTGAGCGACATGTACGCATTAAGATATTTAAGGATTCCGGAAAAGAATATGCCAAAATACGGATTCGATATTGGCATGAAGATGCTATATTTAATTTAAGAGCCCAGACAATCCTTCCAAATGGAAAAAAGATTACTCTAAAGAAGAAGGATATTTTCTATGAGGGTGAAAAAGATCGGTATCAGGAAGCGGTTTTTACAATTCCTGGAGTGGAAAATAACTGTGTTATTGAATATTACTATAAAATTTCTAGTGAATATCTGGCCTTGCTCGACCCCTGGGAATTTCAATCCGATTTATATACTCTTTTATCGCGATTTTCACTGATTCTACCTCACGGATTTGAATATACATCTTATTTAAAAAACGGTCCAACCAGAGACATGAAACCCGTCAATGAAAAATTGTTCGATATGAATGGAAATAATTTACTGTCGTTTATCTGGGAGTTGAAGAATCTCGAACCGCTTAAAGATGAACCGTTCATGACCACTCTGAATGATTATCGTTGTGTATTGAGTTTTCAGTTGATTTCTTACAAAGATCAATATAACAACATTACCTTTATTTCAACTTGGAATGACCTGAAGAAGAAGATCGAGCCGTTCTATGAACCGTTTTTATCAAACTCCCGGTATCTGAGCGAACTGTCGGAAGAAATCACTGCCTCGGTAACCAGTTATCCCGAAAAAGTTAACCTTTTGTACAATTTTGTCAGAGATAGTATCGAAACGACGGAATATATCGGGCTGACCGGAGATAAAATAAGATCGCCAAGGCAAATCATTAATCAAAAGGCCGGCAGTGGCGTGGAAAAGAATTTGCTGTTGGTGGCCCTGCTAAGAAATGCGGGTTTAACCGCTAATCCGCTATTGATAAGTACGAGAAACCATGGAAAACTGGACACGACCAATCCAATTTTAAGATCTTTTAATCATCTGATAGTCGAAACAAGACAGGGCAGTCTGGAATTATTTCTGGACGCAGCCGATCGCTATTGTACGGCCGAATTACTGCCTTACTGGGATAATAATGGAAACGGGTTGTTATTGACTAAAGATGAAGCCCGGATCATTGATCTTCAACCACCGAAATCAGTCAGTATGGGTTATAGCCATTCAACGTTATCAATCGATTCGACCGGCGACGCCATGGTCGAGACTGTTTTCAGAATGGAGGGTTATCAGGGAATGCGTCGAAAGAAAGAATTGGCCGATGCTAAGGATCCTAAAAAATATATTTTGAACAATCTGCTTGATCAGTTGAAAAATGTCGAGATCGATACTTTTATCATTGAAAACAATATAAAAGAAGAACCCCTGACTATAACAATTCTGTATAAAGTTGGCAATTTTGCTGATATGGCGGGGGATAAAATATTTTTCAGTCCGGCCTTATGCCAACAATTCACCGAAAATATTTTCAAGTCGGAAAAACGTAATTTTGCAATCGATTATCCGTACCCTTTTATTGACCAGGAGGAGATCGTAATCAAACTACCGGACGGATATTTAGTCGAGGAAATCCCATCGTTAAAGAAATTTACGATTGCAGGTCAGGAATATTTCCGGTCAGTTACGACAACCGATACATCCCTGACATGCCTGAGAAACCATACCCTCCGGAAAATTCGGTATGATTCCTGGAATTACGATGTAGTAAAGACATTTTATGCACAGATTGTGACTTCTGATAAAGATCAGGTTGTTCTCAAAAAGATTGCCGAATGAAGTACTTATCCGATTTTTTTTGTTTTTTGCTGATCATCCTTTTATGGATTCCGATCACGGGTGTCTGTGGAAGCGATAATTACGTTATCTACGATCGACAGGAGTTTAAACTTAAATCATCTGGCAGAGGCGTTCTTTCAATTTCCCGGCGGGCCTGGGTTGCCAACGAGGCCGGGAAAGACTTGGGTACGATAATTCTCACGGGAGATAAATATATCACAATAAATAAAATCAAAGGCGCTATTATCTCGCCCAGCGGAAAAATCCTTCGTAAGATCAATAAGAAAGACATAAGAACATACGAAGGCTCTTCGAATCCAAGTATATATTCCGATCAAAAACATCAGGCAGTTTTTTTGACATATCCCACCTATCCGTACTATGTTGAATATTCTTATGAGAAGGATTTTTTAAGCCTGTTTTTATGGCCAGAATGGTCGCCACAGGGGAAATTCGAGGTTAAAGAAGCGAGTTATTCTCTGTTTCCGGCAAATAATATAGCCTGGAAAATGTACCGATCAGGGAAATGTATTGATTCTGTATACGTCCCGACGGAAGATAAGATCATCTGGAAGGCTACCAATATTCCTCCGAATCCCGAAGAGTACCGGATGTGTCCTGAGAATAAAGATACAATCGGAATCTGGTTCTCACCGACAAGTTTTGAAATTGATGGCTATACCGGTTTATTACAGACCTGGAACGATCTGGGCGATTGGTACCGCGCTCTGTGTAAAGAACAGTACAAAATCGATTTTAAAGAATTAGAACCCTTATCTATTGACCCAGACGAACCGGCCAAAGAGATTGTGCGCAAGGCATATCGTTTCATTCAGCGAAACACTCACTATAATTCAGTTTCTCTGGGGATTTATGGCTGGAAACCACACAGTGCTCGGGCAGTTTTAAAAAACCGCTATGGTGATTGCAAGGATTTGGCAACATTATTCATAGGTATCTTGCGATGTTACAATATTCCCGCCTATCCGGTAATCCTTTTAACCAGAAATTATGGAGTAGTCCAACCCGATTTTCCGATGATTACCTTTAATCATGTGATTGCTTATGTGCCTTTACCCAGCGAAACTCTGTGGGTAGATTGTACGACTAACAACAACCATCTTGAAAATATTCCAGATCACGATGAAGGCGCCAGCGCTTTGGTTGTTTTTGATGATAAGGCAAGTTTTACGACGATTCCGATTAGTAAACCTGAAACTAATCAGAGTGTGTTTGCGGCTGACATTGCGATCGGCGCGAACGGAAACGCCCGGCTTGTTGGTAAAATTACCTTTACCGGTGATGAGGATGTTTATTTCAGAGATATCATGTCATCAGAAGATGATCAGGGAAAAAAGGAAATCATGATCAAATGGCTCGGTGAGTTTTCGCCAGATATTGCTCTGACTTCTTATACTCTACCAAATTTTGAAGAAATTACTGACACCACCGCAATAAGTTTTGATTGTTCCGCGACCAATTATGCCAGCCTGTCGCACAATCGTCTATTCCTGAATCCCGGATTTTATTTCAGGGTCAATTTTCGGGGTGAAAAGCCTGAGCGACGTACAACATCGGTTTATTACTCCAATCCGCATATTTATACCAGTCGAATTAGTTATCTCCTCCCGGAGGGGTACAATATTGAAGCGATTCCTCCTCCGGTCGAAATTGAAAATGAATTTGGAAGATATTCGCTGTCAGTCCAATTGAATAAGGACCGGTTATTGTTCGACCGAGAATTCCGGATAAATCAAAAAGTAATTCCACTGGCACAGTATAAAGAGTATTACGATTTTATGCGTCAGTGTGAAAAGACGGATAATCAAAAAGTCATTTGTAAAAGACAAAGATAATACGGTTTTATCATAATTATCTGAACAAGAACCAAGAACTCTTAAGACTACAGTAAAATTTAACCGGAAAACCATGAGAAATGCTTTTTCATTCTGGCGATCCGGTGATAATTTTACCGGATATTTCAAATGGAAAACTGTATGAGTATTGAATATATAACTATCAAGGGTGCCCGTGAGCACAATCTGAAAAACATCGACGTGAAAATTCCGCGCGACAAGCTGGTCGTCATCACCGGCCTGTCGGGTTCCGGCAAATCGTCATTGGCTTTCGATACGATTTATGCCGAAGGTCAGCGCCGCTACGTGGAATCACTTTCGGCGTATGCCCGTCAATTCCTGGGATTGATGGAGAAACCGGACATTGATTTTATTGAAGGACTTTCCCCGGCGATCTCGATTGAGCAGAAGTCGGCCTCGCGCAATCCTCGTTCGACCGTCGGCACCGTGACCGAGATTTACGATTACCTGCGCCTGCTGTACGCCCGGATCGGCGTCCCGTATTGTTATCAATGTGGCAAGCGCATCGAAAGGCAGACGACCCAGCAGATCGTCGACAGTATTATTGGTATGCCCGAAGATACCCGCATCATGATCCTGGCGCCGCTGATCCGCGGCCGAAAAGGTGAATACAAGGAGGTTTTTCGCGAGGTGCGTCGCGAGGGTTTTGTGAGAGTGCGGGTCGATGGGAAAATTTCAGAGATCGAACGATCGTTGACATTGGATAAAAATAAAAAGCATAATATCGAAGTGGTCATTGATCGGCTGATCATCAATCCGACGATCAAGGAACGCCTGACGGAATCGGTCGAGCTGGCCTTGAAAATCGGTTCGGGTTTATTGATCGTGCTGGTCGATGGTGAAAAAGAACAGATTTTCAGCGAACGCCTGGCCTGTACGGATTGCGGCATCAGTTATGAAGAGCTGGAACCGCGCATGTTTTCGTTTAACAGTCCGTTTGGAGCATGCCCGGCCTGCGACGGACTCGGCACAAAAATGGAAATCGATCCGGATCTGGTTGTGCCGGATGATTCGAAGAGTCTCAGTCAGGGAGCTATCAGACCGCTCGGTGAACAACCACGGGGCGGCTGGTATTCCGCAATTTTAAAAGGATTGGCACGCAAATATAATTTTGACTTTGTAACACCTTTTGGAAAATTATCACAGGATGCCAAAGATGCTCTGCTATACGGCTCAGAAGGGAACGCCCTTTCTATCAACCTTAAATCGGATCGGATCAACGGCGAGTACCGGATGCCTTTTGAAGGCGTGATTCCGAATTTGCGGCGCCGCTATAAACAGACAACTTCAGCCGGAATCCGGGCCTGGATTCAGCAATTTATGAGTACCGGTGCCTGTCCGAAATGCAATGGCGCACGTTTAAAACCGGAGAGCCTGGCTGTCAAGGTCGGGGGATTCTCGATCAATGAATTGAGCGCTATGTCCATTGCCCGCTTCAAAGAGTTTTTCGATCAGCTGGAACTCAATCCAACCGACCAGCAGATTTCCCAACAAATCCTGAAAGAAATCCGCGCCCGAATCAGTTTTTTGATCAATGTCGGTGTCGAATATCTGAACCTGGAGCGTACCGCATATACTCTATCGGGCGGAGAAGCCCAACGCATCCGGCTGGCGACTCAGATCGGCTCACAATTGATGGGTGTGCTTTATATCCTCGATGAACCAAGCATCGGCCTGCATCAGAGAGACAATCGGCGCCTGATTGATACTTTATTGCACCTGCGCGACATCGGCAACACCGTGCTGGTAGTCGAACATGACCGGGAGACTATCGAGGCCGCCGATTATATCGTCGATCTTGGCCCGGGCGCTGGCGTAACCGGCGGTGAGATAGTGTTTACCGGAACACCCGAGGAAATTAAAAAGGATAGTCGATCCCTGACGGGTCAGTATTTATCCGGCACTAGAACCATTCCGGTTCCGGCGTATCGTAGACCGGGAAACGGTAAACAGATTTGCCTTTGCGGGGCCACCGGTAACAATCTGAAAAATATTGATGTGCGCTTTCCACTGGGTAAGTTTATTTGCATTACCGGCGTTTCCGGTTCCGGTAAAAGTACGCTCGTGAACGAGACGTTATTTCCGATTTTACACCGCCATTTTTTTAATACTCAACGGGCGGTACTGAAATATTCTCAGATCACGGGACTCGAAAATATTGATAAGGTGATTGACATAGACCAATCACCGATCGGGCGTACGCCGCGCTCCAATCCGGCCACCTACACCGGGACTTTCACGCATATCCGGGATTTGTTCGCCAATTTAAAAGAGTCGAAAATCCGGGGCTACCTCGCCGGACGTTTTTCTTTTAATGTCAAGGGTGGGCGTTGTGAGACCTGCGGCGGCGATGGAATTAAAAAGATAGAGATGCATTTTCTCCCGGACGTCTACGTTCCGTGCGAAGAATGTAAAGGTCAGCGTTATAATCGCGACACGCTTGAAATCAAATTTAAAGGTAAAAGCATCGCGGATGTTTTAAACATGCCGGTCAGCGAAGCCTTCGAGTTTTTCCAGAATATTCCGTCGATCCGCAAAAAACTGCAAACCTTAATCGACGTCGGCCTGGGCTATGTCAAACTTGGTCAGCAGGCGACAACTTTATCGGGTGGAGAAGCCCAACGAGTAAAACTATCGACGGAATTGAGCAAAGTCGGTACCGGAAAAACGCTCTACATTTTGGATGAGCCGACCACCGGCCTGCACTTTGAAGATATTAAAATGTTACTGAAGGTATTGAACCGGTTGGTCGATCAGGGCAATACGATAATCGTTATCGAACATAATCTCGACGTAATAAAAACCGCCGATTTTATCATAGATTTGGGACCGGAAGGTGGCGATAAAGGCGGCTACATCGTCTGTGAAGGAACCCCTGAAAACGTCGCCCAGATGGCCGATTCGAAAACCGGTCAGTTCCTGTCAAAAGTATTAACCGCATAGTAAATGTTCTAATGAGTGGCGGTGGTAACACACAAGCGTGTTGTACCCACCACGCACAGAAAAACATATAGTTTTCATAACCATTTAAATATAAATGTGATAATCGTATGGCATGTTTGTTGTACTTATTTCCCCTGTTATTTGAAATCCCCGACTACCCCTGATGGTGAGACATCCTCACTCACAAAACGAATGCCCACTCAGCAAAACGCCCAACAATAACTGGGAAGGAATCCGCCCGGAATCCTTCCCAGTTTCTTTCACTTGTTTGAACATCCTATATTTCTCGAGCGATTATTAATTGGAAATAATATCGTATTTTCAGTAAGTTGCTACAACTATTTATGAAGAGAATTATCATGGAGCGCCGATGTTAAAAGAAAAAATCAGACAGGCGATAGAAATCCTGAAAGAACAACAGGTCGACATGTGGCTGACTTTCGTCCGTGAAACTGAAACGATCAACGATCCGTGCCTGGATTTGATTCTGGGAACGAATTGTACCTGGCAATCGGCCTTCATCATCACGGCCGCCGGTCAAACGATCGCAATTGTCGGAAGCCTGGATAAAGAGCGGATTAAGCAGACCGCTCTGTACGAAGATATTCGAATTTATATCGGCGGTTTCGGTGCGACTTTGTTGGATGTGTTGAATGAAATTAAGCCCGGCCGGATTGCAATAAACACTTCTGTCAATGATTATATGGCCGACGGTCTGACTCACGGCATGTTTCAATTACTGATGAATTATATAAAAGACACACCCTATCGAGATCGCCTTATATCTTCCGAAAAAATAATCGCGGCTTTACGCGGACGCAAATCAGCCACCGAGATAGAACTGATTAAAAAATCCATCGAGTTAACTGAAAAAATCTATGCCGATGTCAGACCGCAAATTCTGGCGGGCCGTACCGAAAAAGACATAGCGGAAATAATTTTAAAGATGGTCTCCGTTGCCGGAGTAGAAACCGCCTGGGAAACCAATTCATGCCCGGCAGTCTTTACGGGGCCGCTATCTGCCGGAGCTCACGCCGATCCGACCGCAAGGGTTATTCAACCCGGTCATGTTTTAAATATTGATTTTGGTGTTAAAAAAGATGGTTACTGCTCTGATATTCAGCGCACCTGGTATATTTTAAAAGACGATGAACAGACGGCCCCGGAACCGGTTCTGCGGGGATTTGCGGTTTTACTGGAATCTGTCCGGTTGGCGATAGCTGCGATCAGGCCGGGAAAGAAGGGATTTGAGATCGATCGGATCGCGCGGGAGCACATTATTGCCAATGGCTACCCCGAATATCAACACGGTCTTGGTCATCAGGTTGGTCGTTCGACGCACGATGGCGCCGGAATGTTGGGACCCCGCTGGGAACGTTACGGAGAAACTGTAAATCTGCCGCTGGAAATCGGGCAGGTGTTCACGATCGAGCCACGTTTGCCAATCGAGGGTTATGGAGTAGCGACGGTCGAGGAGATGGTGGTTATCACCGCGACCGGATGCGAATATCTGAGTCATCCTCAGGAAATACTTTATTATTCGCGCTGACAGGCTTAAAACAGGTCAATGTATTAAGCCGAACCGGAAGCGTGGCTTTCTAATTCGGGACTTGTTTCATAGCTTGCGGCAGGCTAATTTTGTCTGGATATTTGATGAACGTTTCTAATAAAAATCAGATGTATTTCGGCTGTAAGCCGAGCGGCGAGCGTGTTCGATAATGGTATTTAATAAATGTAGTTCCGACCGGACTGATTCCGATCCGATAAAAACGGGGAGCCTGTGTGAGTCATAGAGCCAAATCCCTGACGAGAAAACTGACCGACCTTTTGTTTTCTGCCCGGATTCAAATCGAAAAGAATCCTATCAATGAATATATCCGCCTGTTGTTTTTTGCGGTGCTAATCGGTCTGTCGTCCGGTTTTATGACGCTGGCATTTTATCATCTTATCCATTCGATAAGCTACTTTTTTTACACTTTTCTGCCGATGCAATTTCCACAGGTACCGCGCTGGAGTATTGTGATTTTCCCGGCCATCGGTGGTTTGATTGTCGGTTTGATGATTAAATGGTGGCCGCGTCAGCCGCGGCAACGTGGAGTCGTTGAAGTCATCAAGTCCAGCTTCATCGGGCGCAGTTTGATTCGCATTACCACGCTCTTTTTCAATTTTTTCGCGACTACCATTTTTCTTGGTACGGGTGGTACACTCGGCCCGGAAGCTCCGACGGCCTTTCTGGGAGCGGGAACGGGATCGATTATCGGCCAGATTTTCCGCGTGCCGGAAAAGCAACGCCGGGTTTTCCTGGCGGCCGGTACGGCCGGCGCCATCGCCGCGGTTTTTAATGCCCCGATCGGCGGGGTCTTTTTTGCCATTGAAATAGTTTTATTCAACAATTTTCAGACGCTCACTTTTTCGGCGCTGATTGTATCGGCCATTACCGCGGATTATATTTCGCGGATTTTTCTGGGTGATAAGCCAATGCTGATTCTGCCAAAGGTCGAAATGATAGTGTCTCTCGATATTCTGTATTATGCTGTGCTGGGGATCGTGGCAGGATTAAGCTCGCTGATGTTTATCCGTTTTTCCGGACAGATGCGCGATTTTTTTAGCAAACGGCTCGGGCAGATTTCACCCATAGTTAAAATCACCGGGTTAATGTTGTTGCTGGGAGTAGTTGGATTGTTTTTTCCTCAGATTATCGGAATTGGATATGATTCTATCCAGAATGTGGCTACAAACGTTTATTCCTGGCGTATACTGGCGGTACTGTTTGTTTTAAAGTTTCTGTTTGTCGGACTGCTGTCGGCCGCCGGTGGATTCGGTGGATTATTTGCGCCATCATTGTTTATGGGCGCTGCTCTTGGAGCGCTTTTGGCCAATGGCGGCAATCACCTGTTCGGCTTGTCGCTGGACGTTGCCGGATTTGCCTTAGCCGGGATGGGTGCTATGCTGGCCGCCGTGAACAGCATTCCGGTCACGGCGTTGTTGATTATCGTGGAACTAACCGATAATTATCACTTGGTCCTGCCGCTAATGCTCAGCATCATTATGAGTTATATCATCGTCCATTACGTACTGAAGGAGTCGGTCTATTCAATTGAACTCAAGCAACGAGGCATCCAACTTTACGACGGCAAGGAACTGAATGTTCTTAAAAACCTGAAGATCAGCCAGATCATGTCGTATGAATTTCATAAAGTCTATGCCAAGATGGACCTGAAGACCCTTGTCAAAGTCATTTCAGCCGGGGCGGCCAATATTTATTGGGTCGAAAACGAGCAAAACAAGATCATCGGCTTTATCTCGTGGTCTGACCTGAAACCGCTCATTAACGATTACCAGAATCTGGAAACCCTGGTATTGGTCTCAGATGTGATGAATCCCAATGTGATCTCGGTTAAACCGGACGACACGCTCGATTATGTGATGAAATTATACGGACGCTTTAATGTGGATGAACTGCCGGTGATCGATCCGGCTAATAATTCCCTGATCGGCACCGTCGTCCGCAACCGCGTGATCCAGCTTTACAATCAGGAAATTTTCAAACGCGAAACCGCCGGCGACCTGGCCACGCATATCCGTTATCTCGACCAGACCCGTTTCGTGGAAATAGATGAGGATTTTGCGATTCTGGAGATGAGTGCTCCAGAGTCAATGGCTAATTCCAGCCTACAGGCCCTGGGTTTGCGCAATCGGTATTATATTCAGATCATTTTGATTAAGAGGCTCGACGCCGAAGGTAAAAAAATCGTGATCACGCCCCGCGCTGAGACGATCATCTTGCCGAACGATACCCTAATATTTGCCGGTCCGACTAAGAAACTGTATGAATTAAAAGAGAAAAATTACTCCTGAATAAAATGCTGTCACGTGCTGAAAAATCCCGGTTTCGGTC
Source organism: Fidelibacterota bacterium (assembly GCA_043808945.1). Lineage (GTDB taxonomy): Bacteria > Fidelibacterota > UBA2242 > UBA2242 > UBA2242 > JAGNGI01. Next base: position 11,500 of record JAZDEI010000092.1, read on the forward strand.
GTTAAAGCAAAAGAAAGAGCGCGATCTGTCCGGATTGTTTTTAGTGGAAGGCATCAAGCCGGTAAAAGAGGCGCTGGCGACTGATTTTCCGCTCGAACGGATTATAATCTCTGAGCATGTCAGCCAACAGGAATACCGGGCTATTGCGGAAGCAGCCGATCTGCAGAATATCGCCATCGTTGAGGCGACGCAATTTGAAATTGAACAGATTTGCTCGCTGA
>JAZDEI010000093.1:0-2190 GCA_043808945.1 Fidelibacterota bacterium
TTTCCGGGCGCCTTATGGCCGCAAATTATTGATTCTCACCCGGGTCTTACAAAAAATGCAGCGGAAACATATTTACTGGACTTTCAGCCTGCATGATTGGGACAGCCTGCCGTCGGAAGTCATGTTCAGGCGTTTTTGCAGAAAGACCCGGCCGGGCGCGATCGTCCTCTTACACGACGGCTACGCCTTCAAACCCGCCAGCCGGGATAACACTGTCAAATTAGTCGCAATGATCCTGGAAAAATATTCGCAAGAGGGCTACCGGTTCGTCACTGTCAGCGAATTGTTGGCTATTGAAAAATAACCGCCACGGCAGAATCGCTTCATTTAAGCCTTTATTTAATAGTTACCGGAAACCTGTCCATGAAATGAGGTGTCTAAAAATTATTTGAACAGGTTTTATTACTTGAACCGTATCCCGGGCGCAATCGTAAAAAAGACTGGCGGTCCCGGGATCATGCCCAGCGAAAAATCAGGTTTGCCTGCCAGAGCGTAGTCATACTCAACTTCACCGGCGTACCAGAAAAACCGGTACTGCATATTCTTGGAATGTTTCGGCAATCCCTCATCAAAATAACCGGGTAAATCCTTCCAGTCCTGCCGGTAAAACAGGGTCGGTCCGTTGCCGATCGTGAAAGTATGCGGTCCGCTTTTCCCGCAAAGGCGCAGTCCCAGATGGGTAAAACCCGCCGGCAGAAAAGCGCAATCGAGCATGGCGGCCTGCGCAAATTTGACCGAGACAATTTCCTTATAGATGAAATATTCGGCTGACAGGACTACTCCCAGGTGAACAACCAATTTGCCTTTTTTATCGAATTTGATCCGGTACAGGTGCGGGTTTTGGTTCTTCTTCAGATGCCCTGATAAACCAATTACCTTGACACTGAAAATGACTCCGGCATTACCGGTTTTTATCGGAACCATAACAATCGCCAGAAACAATAACAAGGGCAAAAATATTTTCCCGCGCCGGTATTTGTCAGGAATAGGAAGAATCGTTCTGAATATCCGTGTCATAAACTGAATTGGTTTCCTGCGGACATGCTAAGAGTTCGGTGGTTTTCATCAGACTTTCAGGCAGATTTATCTTTGGCCAATGCCAGACCGAGTTCATTTAACTGTCGCTCATCTACTTCCGTCGGGCAACCATCCATCAGCGAAGCGCCGCTGGTCGTTTTTGGAAAGGCAATCACTTCGCGCAGGTTGTCGGCTCCTGCCAGAATCATGACTAAGCGGTCATAGCCCAGCGCGATTCCGCCGTGTGGCGGCGCGCCGTAGGTCAGGGCATCCAGCAGAAAGCCGAACTTGGCGACTGCGGACTCGCGACTGATCTGCAAGACATCAAACATCCGGCTCTGCATTTCCAGCGTGTGGTTGCGGATACTGCCGCCGCCGATCTCGTGCCCGTTGATCACGACATCGTATGCCCGCGCATGAACTTTGGCCGGATCGCTGGCCAGCAGGTGAACTTCTTCCGGAACGGCTGACGTGAATGGATGATGCATGGCGACTAAGCGATTATCTTCGGCGCTCCATTCCAATAGCGGAAAGCGTGTCACCCAAAGCGGTTTAAAAATTCCGGCGGGGATCAATTGCAGACGGCGAGCGATCTCCAGCCGCAGGTTACCGAATGCCGGAAAAGTTTTTTCAACCGTATCGGCGATGAAAAAGACTATGTCGCCATCGCGGGCGGTAAATTCCCCAACAATTTCATCGGCGACCGGCGCCAGAAAGCGGGCAATGCCGCCTTCCGGAATACCGGACACAATCTTTGTAAAGGCCAGCCCCTGAACGCCCCATTTTTTAGCCAGTTCGGTCAATTCATCGATGATCTTGCGGGAAAAATACACGGCTTGCGGGACGCAAATCCCGGCAACGGTTCCGCCCGTGGCGATCACTTTTTTGAAAACTTCAAAGTCACTGCGGCCGGCAATCTCGTTCAGGATGTGAATTTCATGGCCGAAACGCAGATCGGGTTTGTCGCTGCCGAAGCGTCGCATGACCTCATCGTACTGCATCCGCGGAAAGGGTGTTTCGATCTCAACCCCAATGACCTCCCGGAAGACCCGCACGAGCATATTTTCCGTCATCTGCAGGATGTCTTCTTCATCGACGAAGGCCATTTCCACGTCGATCTGGGTAAATTCCGGCTGGCGATCGGCGCGCAAATCCTCATCGCGGAAACAGCGC
>JAZDEI010000094.1:0-12173 GCA_043808945.1 Fidelibacterota bacterium
AAGCACATTCCACGTTCACTTCCCTTTAAAACGCCGATTCGCAATCACTCAAGAAAAATAACGGTTTGATTATAGATATTTGTTTATAAAAGCGCAAGGAAAATGTTTTGCTTGCCAAACCGGTTTCCGACTGAGACCAGATGAGAGGCTAAACCGGTTTTGGGTATCCAACGACGACTAAAACACGTTTGGGAGTGCTGAAAACGGGTTTTTAATCATTACATCCTGTAAATCTTGTCAATCTTGTCTAAAGGGAATTGAAATGCCTATTTGGCTTTCGGATTCGTCTTAGTCTGGCGCTCTTTGAAATTCGGAGTCTGTGGAGTTTTAACGAGTAATAGGATAATTATCACCCCGACCAGCATCATAGCCAGCGAAGTAAACTGCGCGCTGGAGAGGTTTAGCCAGATGCGCGGATTGACCCGGATAAATTCGATCAGGAAGCGTATCAAACCGCCGGTAATCAGGTAGATCGCGAATGTTTCCCCGACTCTTTTCATGCGGGGACGGACCAATTTTGCCAGCACAAAGAAAAATATTATGTTCAGCGCGGCTTCATATAATTGGGTAGGATGCACCGGGTAATTAGCCGGCGGTGAGGCATACGGAAAAGTAACGGCCCAGGGCAGATCGCAGGCTTTCCCGTGGCAGCAACCGGCGAAGAAACAACCGATCCGGCCGAAGCCCTGGCCTAATAGCAACAGTGGTCCGAGGATGTCCGCATAGACGCCGATTTTTTTGTGAGCTTTACGCAGTACCAGAATTACCGCAATCGCACCACCGATTAAACCACCATGGAAAACCAAGCCCGAACCGGAGAAAACCATTCCTTTCGGATCGGCCAGAAAATCCGGAATATTTTCCAGCAGGTACAGAATCTTGGAACCGGCAATTCCGCCGATCGCTGCCCAGAACACGATATTACTAGCCAGGTCAGGATGATCGCCCAATTTTTTGGATTCGGCCTGCAGGATGAAGTAGCAGACGATAAAGCCGATCGCCATCATCAAACCGTAGGTATAGACTGTAACGGGCCCCAGGTGAAGCAGTTCGGGATGCATCGCTTAATCTCCTTCCGCGTTTTTCCAGCGGTTAAAATGTAATATCGCCGACAATGGCTTTTTCGGGACATGCAGGACATGTTGGCTGTCCTTCCAGTAATGAATGTCGGTCGCGGTTTCGACGACCGGTGCTTCCGCCGGATAGCCAACGGCAATCACCGAGTCAATCTCGTATTTATCGGGAATTTCCAGCAATGTCCTGAGTTTCTCACGCTCGACCGAAGCGATCCAGCAGGTGCCAATGCCATGAGCCCAGGCCGCGATGATGAAATTTTCAATGGCTGCCCCGGCGTCATTCGCATAGCGGGATTGCATCAGATCCTTGTCGATCATCACGGCCAGGTAAGCTGTCGGATGTTGCGCTTCCAGGGGATTACCTTCCGGTGCAATGTAAGCGGCCCACCTGAGCAGAGAAAAGGTTTCTTCCGCCAGTTCCGGATCGGTCACCAGACAATACTCCAGCGGTTGCAGATTTCTGGCCGACGGCGCCAGCCTGGCGCATTCGATGCAATCGAGTAAAATGGCTTTATCGATCGGTTCAGGCCGGAATTGCCGGATACTGCGCCGGCTTTTCAGAATAGCGACCATTTCGGTAGTCAACGACATAGGACTAAAGAATGGCGTTGCGCAGTTCGAAGTTCGTTTTGCGCAGTTTACCGGTTAGGATTTTGGCAATGTTTCGCATAATCAGGTAACCGCAATGTTCATTGGCGGTCAGATGCCGGTGAAATGCGACATTGTCGACGAAGATCAGGTCAGTGTTTTCGTCGGCTGTGACCGAAGCCGAACGCGGCGAACTGTCGATCAGCGAAAATTCACCGAACAGTTCATTGTCGCGGAGAGTTGCGATTTTCTCGCGTTCGCCCGCTTGCGCCGTGGAATAAATCACCACGCTCACCCGTCCTTTGGCGATGATGTAGAGTTCTTCGCTCGGTTCGCCTTCTTTGAAAATGGTCTCATCGCGGGCGATATGCCGGCTGTGAAACAAACCGGATAAGGCCTCAATTTCGGAATCAGTCAATCCATGTGTCAGTTCAGAATTTCTTAAAACCTTGACAATATTCATATTCCCTCCGTGATTTATTGGTTCTGAGTCGAATGTTCGGCTAGAAATACAGTGTTCGCCAACAGCATTGCGATCGTCATCGGTCCGACGCCTCCCGGCACCGGCGTAATGGCAGCCGCTATTTCGGCCACTTCCTCAAATTTTACATCACCGACCCAGCGATAGCCTTTTTTTGAACCGGGATCGTCTATTCGGTTGGAACCGACGTCGATCACAACCACTCCCGGTTTGACAAATGACCGATCGATTAACTCGGGTTGTCCCATGGCCGCAATCAGAATATCGGCCTGGCGCGTGATCTCGCGGATATTTTGCGTCCGGGTATGGCAAACCGTAACGGTCGCATTCCCCAGCGGCCGCTTCTGCATCAGTAAACTGGCAATCGGTTTGCCGACAATATTACTGCGTCCGGCGACAACGACATGTCGGCCGGCCGGGTCGATCCCGGAATATTTCAAAAGCATTAAAATTCCGTGCGGTGTGCAAGGCAGGGGACATTCCACTCCCAGCATCATTTTTCCGAGATTGGTCGGGTGAATGCCATCGGCATCTTTTTCGGCCGAGATGGCCTGGATGATCGCGGTGCTGTCCAAATGTTTCGGCACCGGTAATTGCACCAGAATCCCGTGAAATTGAGGATTACGGTTCAGGCTGGCGATCAATTCCAGTACTTCCGCCTGACTGCTCTCCTGCGGCAGACGAATTGTCTCCGATAAAAGTCCCATGCTGTCGAAGGCCTTCCCTTTCATGCCGACGTACGATTGCGACGCTGGATCGTCACCAACCAGGATGACGCCCAGACCGGGCACGATCTGCTTTTTCCTGAGTGCATCAATGCGCGGAATCAGGTCATTCCTGACCTGTTGGGCAATCTCGATTCCGTTAATCAGTTTCATTTGGCAAAACTCACGCTGCGATGTTCGCGAACGACTACCACTTTCACCTGACCGGGGTAGTTTAATTCTTCCTGTATTTTTGCGGCGATTTCTTCAGCCAGATTATCGGCTTCGGTATCGCTGACCATGCCATTTTCCACGATGACGCGCACTTCCCGGCCGGCTTGAATCGCATAGGTTTTCGAGACACCGGCAAAGGAAGTGGCAATCGCTTCCAGCTTTTCCAGACGCTGAATATAACTTTCCAGAGTGTCGCCGCGCGCTCCTCTCCGTGAACCACTGATCTGGTCAGCCGCCTGAACGATTGCCGCGATCGGATGGGTCACTTCGACTTCTTCGTGGTGCGAGGCAATGGCGTTGATCACGATCGGATGTTCCCGGAATTTCTTGGCAAAGTCGGCTCCGATCAGGGCATGCGTGCCGGTGACATTCCGGTCAATGGCTTTACCAATGTCATGCAGGAGCCCGGCGCGTTTGGCAAGCTCTCCGTTCAATCCCAGTTCAGCCGCCATCAGCCCGGATAGCCAGGCGACTTCAATGGAATGCTTCAGGATATTCTGCCCGTAGGAGGTTCTGTATCTCAGTTTACCGATCATTTTCATTAAATCCGGCTGGAATTGCGACAAACCAACGTCATCGATGGCCTCTTCGGCGGCCCGCAGAATTTCCTCATCGACTTCCTTTTCGGCTTTATTGATCATCTCTTCGATGCGCGACGGATGAATCCGTCCGTCAACGACTAACTTTTCGAGAGCGATGCGAGCGACTTCCCGGCGAATCGGATCGAATCCGGACAGCACAACGGCTTCCGGTGTATCGTCGATAATAATCTCGACACCGGTCAAAGATTCAAAGTGCCGGATGTTGCGGCCCTCCCGTCCAATAATCCGGCCTTTCATACTGTCGTTCGGCAGATTCACCAGTGAAACAGTCGTCTCGGCGGTATGATCGGCGGCCGAGCGTTGAATGGCAGAAACGATGATTTTCTTGGCATCACGATTAGCTTCGGCCAGGGCATTCTCGCGGATTTCCCGGGCTTTTTTGGTAACGCCTTCCTTGGCTTTTTCCAGCAGATTATTCATCAGGATATCTTCGGCTTCCTTGCGCGTCATACCGGCAATGCGTTCCAGTCTCTCGGTCTGACTGTCGATGATGGTTTGTAATTCGGCTTCCTTGCGGGCCAGCGATTCGTGGTGTTTTTTTAATTCTTCTTCGCGTTTGTCTAAGTCTTCGGCTTTTTTATCGGCAATTTCCGTTTTCCGATCGAGATAAAATTCACGTTTGGCGAGTTTTTTCTCGATTTCCCGCACATCCTTCATTTTATTACGCACTTCGTCTTCGGTGCGGTGCCGCATGCGAATGGCTTCGTCTTTTACTTCGAGGCGGGCTTCCCTTTTTAATTCCTCGGTTTCTTTTTGGGCGTTGGCGATGATTTCGGTGGCGGTTGCCTGGGCTCTTTTCAGTTTTTGAATATATAGATAGAGCGACAGGACAGTCCCGACAACTGTTCCGCCAACAGCGCAGATAATATTGATCCAGGCCATTGTACTACTCCTTAAAATCGCGGTTAAAGACTCCACCGTGCAGTTGCAGATTTCCCCAACCGAATGAAAATCAGCGGTAGAGTCAGTCGTTATTATTTATAAAAGATGGATTAGGCTTGTTCGTCTACTTTTTCGTCAATGAGATCAACCAGAAAGCCCGCCTTTTCTTCGACGGTACTGACTATTTTGTCTTTTTCCTGGTTAGAGGTAAATAATTCATCGGTGATATTCATCGCGGCTAAAATAGCCACGCGGACAGGTGTTTGTACAGTTCGGAGAGAAGTCTCGACTTCCTCCATTTTTTCATTGACGTAATTGGCAACGCTGATAATATAGGCGCGATCGGCTTTGGCCTTGACAGTATATTCCTGGCCATAAATATTTACGCGTACTAAGTTATCTTCTAATTCTTCCATCTTTTTAAATCGGTTACGGTTTCAAATAACTCATTCGGTTGGAATTGGATTAATAATCCTTTAAAAGCTCCAGCATCCCTTCGATCCGGCTTCTCAGTTCCTGGCGTTTTTTCAGGTCAAGCATAACTTCGAGAGAGGAGCCTTCTTTCAATTCCGTTTTCATCTTTTGATTTTCTTCACGAAGATGGGTTACGACCACCAGCAAATTTCTGATTTTATCCTCGAGCAAATTCAGATTCGCGATGTTCATTTTCCCTTCTTATCGTAATCGGGCGTGTAATTCCCGGGATAAATTTGCATGAACGTTTGCCATGATTTGATCAACTTCACCATCCGTTAAAGTCCGATCTTCAGCTTGAAATAACAGGTTAAATGTAAGACTTTTTTCATTTTTGTCAACATTTTTTCCTATATAAAGATCATAGAAGTTGATTTCACGGAGTAAATCTCCCCCGTTTTTACGGATATTGGCAATGATTTCCGCGACGGGAATCTGGCGTTCGATCAGGATTGAAATATCCCGTTCGATGGCCGGAAATGCCGGTGGTTCCTGATACCTTTTATCGAGATTGGTCTTCTCCAGCAGTACATCGACAAAGATTTCCATTCCGTAAACCGGTTCAGCGATGTCCCAATCCTTACTCAGATATTCCGGTGATAATTGCCCGAAATACCCGAGGATCATTTTACCGATACTGATCTGGGTCAGATACTTGAAGAATGGATTTACTGCGTCTGTAAACCTGACTGATTTGACGCCGAATTCTTTCGTGATCGCATCTGCCAGGCCTTTTAACGTGAAGAAATTGCAGTCACGTTGCGGGTAGGCCCAGTTGGGTACATCGAGTTTGCCGGTAACGATCACACCAAGTCTGAGCGACTCGATGGCTTTTGTTTCTGCTTCCGGCGCCGCAACCTGCACTTGTCCGATCTCAAAAATCTGCAGATCGGTTCTGCGACGATTGAAATTGCGTTTAACTGCCGCGATCATTCCCGGTATTAAAGCCGTTCGCAGATAAGCCATATCCTGACTTAGCGGATTACGCAATTGAACCGGCACGACCGGCTGGAATGAGAATTCGGCGGCGCGGGCACTGACCAGCGAATTACAATAGAGTTCGCTGTATCCGCCGGCTGCCAGAAAACTCCGCAACTGTTCGATCCGGTCATAGCGGTCGTTAATCGCCGTCATCGGTACGATTTGCAGGTATTTTGCCGACGGTACTTTAGTCATGCCGTAAATCCGGACGACTTCTTCTATCAGGTCGACTTCCATTTCCAGATCGGGACGCCAGGTTGGCGCGATCAATTCGATCTCTTTTTCATCGGAGCGCAGAATCTCACAGCCCAGGCCCTTCAGCACTTGGATGATCCAGGCCGGATCAAATTTCATCCCGATCAGGCGATCGGTAAATTCATAGCGCAGAACGATCGGTTTGCGTTCGATTTTAACCGGATAAGCGTCCACGATGCCGCTGCAGATCTGACCTCCGGCAACCTCCGCGATCAATCCGGCAACACGGTTCAGTGCATAAATCGCCCCTTCGTAATCGGCGCCGCGCTCGAACCGATAAGATGCGTCCGTTTGTAAAGCCAGATAGCGCGAACCTTTCCGAACCACACCCGGATTGAAATAAGCGCTTTCCAGCAGAACATCCTGCGTGTTGTCCCTGATCTCGCTGTTTTCCAGTCCCATGATACCGGCCACGGCCACCGGACGTTCACCATCGCAGATCAGTAAAATATCGCCGGATAATTCACGAGCAATTCCGTCGAGAGTGACGACTTTCTCACCCGGTTCGGCCTTCCGAACAATAATTTTCTTTCCCCGGACATCAGCGTAATCGAAAGTATGCAACGGATGGCCGGTTTCCATCAAAACATAATTAGCGGCATCGACCACATTGTTGATCGAACGCTGTCCGATACTTTCGAGACTTTTCACTAACCATTCCGGCGAAGGACCAACTTTAACTCCTCTGACGAGGCGGGCGGCGTAGCGCGGACAGCCCACCGGATCTTTTATTTCCACGCCGATATAATCGCTGGCCGGTTCATTGCATTCAATGAGATTAATCGCCGGTTTATGCAATTCGTTACCGGTTATCAGGGCGATTTCGCGGGCGATGCCGATATGCGAGGCGCAATCGGGACGGTTGGCTGTCAGATCGACTTCGAGACTGCGACCGCTTCCGGAGAGATAATCCGAAAGGCGACTACCCGGAATGGCATCTGGTTTCAGCACTATGATACCGGTGTGATCTTCCGAAAATCCCAGCTCATCTTCGGCGCAAAGCATTCCTTCCGAAGTAACACCGCGAATTTTAGCCGGTTTGAGGATCATTCCGTTCGGCAAGGTCGTTCCGATCAGCGCCAGCGGCACCTTTTGACCTTTCTGAACATTCGGCGCACCACAGACAACTTCCAACTGGCGATCTCCCGTCGAAACCGTGCAGATCGTCAATCGGTCGGCATTCGGATGCGGATTGACGGCGAGAATTTCGGCGACGAGAACATTCTCCAGGCCAGCGCCTTTGTCTTCAATTAAATTGGCTTCGAGTCCAACGGAAGTCAGCCGTTCAGCCAATTCTTCCGGGTCAAACTCAAAGTCCGTGTATTTTTTTAGCCAGTGGGTATTGACGATCATAATTCAGACGGCCATTAAAACTGTTCGAGGAAACGCATATCGCCTTCGAAATAAAGGCGAATGTCGTTGATTCCATATTTTAACAAGGCGGTACGGTCGATGCCCATCCCGAAGGCATAGCCGGTATATTTTTCCGGATCGATACCGACATTTTTAAGGACATTCGGATGAACCATACCACAGCCGAGAATTTCCAGCCAGCCGGTGTGTTTACAGAGCCGACAACCTTTACCGCCACAAATAAAGCAGGACACATCGACTTCAGCGCTCGGTTCGGTGAATGGGAAGAAACTCGGCCGGAAGCGGATTTTGACATCGTTTCCAAAAAAGCGTTTCGCGAAAACTTCCAGGGTCGTCTTCAACTCACTGAAGGTTACATTTTCATCGACATAAAGACCTTCAACCTGATGAAAAACGCAATGACTGCGCGGATTGATGGCTTCGTTGCGGTAGACGCGACCCGGCGCTAAAATCCGGATTGGCGGTTTCTGCTTCAGCATGGTGCGAATCTGGATCGGCGAAGTATGGGTTCTCAGCAGAATATTATCGTCGATAAAAAACGTATCCTGCATATCGCGGGCCGGGTGGTTATCCGCGAAGTTCAAAGCCGAGAAATTGTAGTAATCGGTTTCGACTTCCGGACCGAATTCAATTCCAAACCCGATCTCTCTGAAAATTGAAATGACCCGGTTGAGGGATTGTGTAATCGGGTGCAAATGGCCGACATTGGGCGTCAGCCCCGGCAGACTATAATCGAAGAAATCTTCTCTGGCAGTGTTTGTCTCGAGGCGTTCTTTCAGAGCCTGGATCTTGTTCTCAGCCTCTTTTTTCAGCTCGTTCAGAGTCTTCCCAGCCTCTTTTTTCAGCTCGGTTGGAACACTGCCGAACTCGGTAAAAAGAGCCGAAATCAGGCCCTTCTTGCCCAGATATTTTATTCTGAGGTTTTCTCCGGCCTGAGGATCGTTACCTGCCTGCTGAAGATCATTTTGCAGTTGAACCCGAACCTCATCAGCACGATCCAGGATGTTCATGCTTTCAGGCCTTTACCAACGCAACCAACGTAGTAAATCCATCAGCATCATTCATGGCAATTTCGGCTAAGGCTTTACGATCCAAACCAATACCGACCCGCTTTAATCCGCTAATGAATTTACTGTATGAGAGATCCTGGGCATTAACAGCGGCGTTGATTCTGGCGATCCAGAGTGACCGGAAATCGCGTTTTTTCTTGCGACGGTCACGATAGGCATATTGTAAGGCTTTGTCGACGGCATCTTTGGCATTGACATAAAGTTTACTGCGCGAGCCGCGATAGCCTTTAGCCATCTTGACTAATTTGCGATGTTTTCTATGATGAGGAACGGAACTATTCGCTCTTGGCATTGCTATTCTCCTAAGCTACAATCATCTTTTTGACACGTTTGAGATCCGCGGATTCCACAAGCCCGGATTGTCCCAGGTTGCGTTTGCGCTTGCTGGATTTTTTGGTCAGAATATGGGAATGATAGGCCTTATTGCGTTTTACTTTTCCGGAACCGGTCAGAGTAAAGCGCTTGGCGGCAGACCTTCTGGTTTTCATTTTTGGCATATTTAATATTCTCCTATTTTGCGGTAAGGTAAGTTATTATGGTGCGCCCTTCCTGAATCGGACTTTTCTCGGGCGTTCCGCAATCAGCCAGTTTTGCAAGAATCTTCTGAACGAGTTCGGTACCGGCTTCCTGGTGGGCCATTTCCCGGCCGCGGAACATCAGGGTGATCTTGACCTTGCAGCCTTCGCCGAGGAATCGTCGGGCGGCGTTGACTTTCATGTCGAGATCATGTTCGCCGATATGTGGACGAAAGCGGACTTCCTTGATCTTGATAACGTGCTGTTTCTTCTTACTCTCACGCTCTTTCATTTGTAGTTGATAACGATATTTTCCAAAATCCATAATCTTGCAGACTGGTGGATTGGTATTGGGCGACACTTCGACGACATCGAGACCGCGCTCTTCTGACAATCGGAGCGCTTCTCTGATATTTACAACGCCAACCTGTTTTCCGTCCGAATCGATCAGACGAACAGTTTGGCTACGGATTTTTTCATTTATTCGAATGTCTTTTTCTATGATTTATTCTCCTTCTTTAATTCTGCTTCCCCGGCGATCAGACTAATAGCTTCATCCCAGCTAATGACACCGGTATCGCCCATCTTACGACGGCGAACCGATACCAATCGTCCGGCGGCTTCCCGTTCTCCGATGATGAACATAAAGGGAATTTTCATCATTTCGGCCTGACGGATTTTTGCGCCGATCGTATCGTTTTTTAAGTTTAATTCGGCCCGGATTCCATGCTCTATCAGAGCCTGATGTAATTCGGTTGCGATTGAATCCTGGACATTGGTAACCGGCATGACCACGGCCTGCACAGGCGCGATCCAGAGCGGAAAATCGCCAACCGTATGTTCAATCAGGACACCGGCGAAACGTTCCAGCGAGCCCATAATGGCGCGGTGAATCATATACGGTTGACGTTTGCTGCCATCGCTGGCAATATATTCCATCTTGAAGCGTTCCGACATATTGAAATCGAATTGGATCGTGGTGCATTGCCAGGAACGATTCAGAGCATCGCGGATTTTAATATCGATTTTGGGGCCGTAGAAAGCGCCACCGCCTTCATCCATATGATATTCCACGCCGAGTTTTTGCAAAGCCGCCTTCAGGGCTTCGGTCGCCTCCGCCCAATTTTCCGGCGAACCAACATATTTTTCCTTCGGTCGGGTGGCAACGTAAACATCCATATCCTCGAATCCGAACGACCGGATGAATTCGAACGAGAACAACACTAATTTTTCGATCTCTTCGTTGAGTTGTTCCGGTGCGCAAATGATGTGAGCATCGTCCTGCGTAAATCCGCGTACCCGCATTAATCCGTGCAGAACTCCGGATAATTCATAACGATAGACGGTTCCAAGTTCGGCGTAGCGGACCGGTAAATCCCGGTAACTGCGCGTTTTCGATTTGTAAATCTGTATATGAAACGGGCAGTTCATGGGTTTGATGTAATAGGTGTCGCCTTCGACATTCATTCCATCGAACATCGACTCACGATAAAATCCAAGGTGCCCACTCGTTTCCCAGAGTTGAGCCTTTCCGATATGCGGCGTTTGCACGAGTTCATATCCGTGTTTCAGATGTTCTTTTATCCAGTAATCTTTAATATTTTGCAGTAACAATGCCCCGCGCGGATACCACAATACCAGACCGGGACCGATCTGGTCGTTAATTTCGAATAATTCGAGACTCTTGCCGAGTTTCCGATGGTCGCGCCGCTTGGCCTCTTCCAGGAAATTCAGGTATTTCTTTAAATCTTTTTGAGTCGCGAAGGCCGTTCCGTAAATCCGGGTCAGCATTTTATTGCGCGAATCGCCCCGCCAGTAAGCACCCGCAACGTTCAGCAATTTGAATGCTTTGATCCTGCCCGTTGAGGGAATATGCGGACCGCGGCACAGATCGGTGAAATCGCCTTGCGTGTAGATCGACAGCGGGAGTTCCGGCGCGATCTCGCGGATGATTTCAACCTTATAGGTTTCGCCCATTCCGGTAAACAGCTCGATGGCTTCGTTGCGCGACACCACTCGTCTTTCCAACGGCAGATCGGCCGCGATGATGTCATTCATGCGCTCTTCGATTTTTGCCAGATCGTTATCCGTCAACGGTGGTTCGATGTCAAAATCATAATAAAAACGATTCTCGATTGCCGGGCCGATCGTGACTTTGGCCTGGGGATAAAGTTGCTTGACAGCCTGCGCCATGATGTGCGAGGTGCTGTGTAATAAAACATCCGCGGCTTCCGGGGAATTGTAAGTCAGTATTTCCAAACGTGAATCTTCGGAAATCAGCGTAGACAGATCAACTAATTTATCATTGACTTTGGCGGCGAGGGCATTCTGGAAAAGGCCGAGACCGATCTCTTTAGCGATCTGTCCGACAGAAACTCCCACGTTCGCTTGCATCGTCGAATCGTCGGGTAACTGTATCGTAATCTTCCTTATCGATTCCAAAATTTGTTTCCTTTTCTCGCTTTTTAGTCACAATGACCTCTTTATAAAACCGGCCCCGGCCGTTCTTCGTGGGCGATACTGGACTTGAACCAGTGACCCCCTGCATGTCAAGCAGGTACTCTAGCCACCTGAGCTAATCGCCCCAAATTCATCTGTTAAAAATCGTTTCTTGATGAGCGATGTTCGGTTTTTCAGATTACTGGAAAAACTTCTACCGGAACCAGTGACCCTCCCGATCTATCGGGATACTCTAGCCACCTGAGCTAATCGCCCTAATCTCTTTTGTAAAATATCCAGATGATTTATCATTTTTTTCCTGCTTAGCAGGTCGGTGATAATCATTCCGCTTCATCTTCGTCAAAAAACAAGTGCAAATTTAACAAAACGATACCAATCTGGCAAAGAGAAAAATTGCGAGAGATTAACTAATAGATATTGAAAGTCATTTCGATTAAATACTCAACCGGAATTTAAGGAGAATTATATTAAATTCAA
>JAZDEI010000095.1:0-5294 GCA_043808945.1 Fidelibacterota bacterium
GCGGCCCAGATCACGGCGCAAAAGGGTTAGATGATAAAATAAGTTGCACTAATCACTATAAATTTTATAAATTTGGCGCGGAAAAAGTGGGTTGAAAAGCCCACTTTTGGTTTGAAAGAAGAATTCTATGGACTTAGAGAAAAAAAAGAGCGCGGCGAAGGAAATCATCACCCGGATCGTCGAAGGATTCGGCGGATATGTTGTCGATTTTAAGGTCAATTTGCAAGGAAACCGAACGTTTGTCAAGACTTTGGTCGCCACCGATCAGGGCATTACGCTAGATGAAATTGCTGAAATCACAAGAGTTGTTCGTGATGATTCGGCTTTTGACGAATTGTTCAACGAAAGTTTACAGTTGGAAATAAGTTCGCCGGGTATCGATTTCCCTTTGAAAAATATCCGTGATTTTCGACGGAATATCGGCCGGGAAATGAATATCTTTCATCATCAGGAAAATATCAAGTCGCCGCTCAAAGGGAAATTAACGGCAGTCGAGGAAAACCGGTTGACCGTAATGAGCGGAACCGATATTATAAGCCTTCAAATAGATACAATCGACTTCGCCAAAGTCGTAATCAAATGGTAAAATATTAACAGGAGACCTCAAATTGATAAATCGTGAAATTATTGAAGCCTTCTCCCAGATAGCCCGCGAGAAAAATGTCGATCGCAGCGAACTGGGTGACATCATCGAAAAAGTATTTCTGACCCTGATCGAGAAGAAATACAATTCAACTGAAAATTTTAGCGTAATTGTCAATATGGATAAAGGCGAAATTGAAATCTACCACCAGATGACAATTGTTGATAAACCGGGCGATTCCGTGCATGAAATTACGCTCGAAAATGCCCGTAAGACTGAACCCGACATGGAAGTCGGCGATCCGTTCATCGAAATCATTGATCCGCTGAGTTTTGGCCGTCGATTGATCTCTCACGCCAAACAAATTCTTAATCAGCAGATCGTGCGGGTAGAGAAGAACCAGATTTACGAAGAGTATTCCAGGAAGATCGGTCAGATCATCATCGGAGATGTTCACCAGATCAGGCGTGATGCGATCTTTATCATTATTGGTAAAGCCGAACTGAAAATGCCGCGTGAAGAACAAATTCCCAACGAACGCTATCGTCGCGGCGAAAACATTAAAGCGATTATTAAAGAGGCATTGATGGGCCCGAGCGGACCGGAAATTATCGTTTCGCGCGCCGATAAATCTTTTCTGGTCAAATTATTCGAGAACGAAGTACCGGAAATCTACGACAAGACGATCGAGATCAAGAAAGTCGCCCGTCATGCCGGCGACCGCAGTAAAGTCATCGTCGAATCCAACGACCGACGCATCGATGCGGTCGGTGCCTGTGTGGGTATCAAAGGCAGTCGTATTCAGGCGATTGTGCGCGAACTCAACAACGAAAAAATCGATATTATCAATAACAGCAGTGAATCCGAAATATTAATCACCCGGGCGTTATCGCCAGCCAAACCGATTGAGCTGGAAATCGATGAGGAAAAAAGAAGCGCTCTGGCAATTTTTGCGGATGATGAAATATCTGTCGCTATCGGTAAAATGGGACAAAATATCCGATTGGCTTCGGAAGTCACCAGCTATTCGATTGATGCCATCAAGAAATCGGATTACGAACTGACTGAGTCGGAAACGATCTATCTGGAAGATATCGATGGTATTACCGAACATAACTGGAAATTACTGTACAGTTACGGCATCGAAACGACCGAAGAATATCTGTCGACTCCCCGCGAAGAAATGCTGAGTATCAAAGGCCTGGGTGCCAAAACTCTCGACAAGATCGAACCGATCATTATAGAAGCCCAGGAAAAACGGAAAGCCGAAGTCGAAGCTACCCGCGCTACGGCCCGGGCACAACGTGAAGCAACTTTGCAAAACGCTCACCAATCCGATGGAAAAACCTCTGTAGACGAAGAAGAAATAGAACTATCCGACGATGATATTATTCAGGAAGAGAAATAAGTAGATGAGTATTGACCTAAGAGGCAGACAAAAACGCATATTCGAGATCGCCAAGGAATTAAACATTTCTCATGATGATATTATTAAATATCTTGTGAAGGAGGGAATTCCCTGTAAAAGCATCATGACTCCCGTCGATGAATCCTGTTACCTGAAAATTCTGGAAGAATTTGCCAAGGAAAAGGACATAGTCGAAAGGATCAGAAAGGAGCGCGCCCGCCGGGAAGCCGAGAACAAACGCAAAGCCGAAGAAGATGCCCGTCGTTCGGCTGAAATGGAACGACGAAAACTCGAAGATGAAGTTTTTAAATCGGCTTTATTGTTTTTCAGCGTTGCCGTTCAGGATGTTTTCAAATATAGTCTCGATGTGCAAAGGCAATTAATTGAAGCGGTCTGGGAAACGGAAAAATTAAGTAATGTCCAGCCTGAATCGGCCAAGACCAAAAAAGTCTCAAAAGCAGCTGAGGCCGCGCCTGTAAAAGAAACGACGCCTCCCGCTACCGAAACTCTCAAGAAAAAAGAAAAGAAAAAACTCCGCCGGATTAAAATTGATGAGCTCGAACCGCGTCTCGAACAGAAACTCGGGAAACGCAAACCGGCTGAGATAGTATTAGATAAAAGTCATCGTGGTAAACGGCCGGCGCCGGGATGGACGACTGATGACCGCTTAGTCGATGCCCAAATCAGGAAAACGATGGCTAAAATGGATGAAAAAACTACCAAGAAAAAATACAGGAAAGCCGATAACGTCGTTGAGGAAGTCGAACAGACTAATAAAATCAGAGTCAGTGAGTTCGCTACGGTAGATACCGTGGCTTCCCTGATGGGAGTCGATGCTGCCGATGTGATCCAGAAATGTATGCAGTTAGGACTTTTCGTGACCATGAATCAACGACTGGACTTCGATACAATTTCCGTCTTATGTGATGAATTCGGTTTTGAAGCCGAAAAACTGGAACAATACGGCGAGGAACATTTAAAAATCGAAGAAACCGAGGAAGACCTTGAAAATGCTACGACCCGACCGCCGGTTGTCGTTATCATGGGACACGTCGATCACGGTAAAACTTCTTTGCTGGATCACATCCGCCGGTCGAATGTGGTTGCCGGTGAATCAGGCGGAATTACGCAACACATTGGCGCCTATCGGGTTGAATTACCCAATAAAAAATCAATTACTTTTTTGGATACGCCCGGTCACGAGGCTTTTACTGCCATGCGGGCCCGTGGCGCCCAGGTTACGGATCTCGTTATTTTGATCGTCGCCGCGGATGACTCGGTTATGCCTCAAACGATCGAAGCGATCAATCATGCTAAAGCCGCGAACGTTCCGATGGTTGTGGCTATCAATAAAATCGATAAGCCTGAAGCGGATATCGATCGCGTCAAACGCGATCTTGCCAATCAAGGCGTCCTGGTCGAAAACTGGGGCGGAAAAGTTCAGACAGCCGAAATTTCTGCCAAAACCGGTAAAGGGATCGACCACTTGCTTGATCTGATATTGCTGGAAGCCGAAATGCTCGAACTCAAGGCTAATTTTCGGACGCTGGCAAAAGGTACCGTGATTGAATCAAGTATGGATAAACGGCAAGGTCCGATCGCTACGATAATTATAAAAAAAGGATCACTGAAAATCGGAGATCCTTTTGTTTGCGGAGCGTCTTCCGGAAAAATCAGAACGATCCTGGACGAGCGTGGTCAACGCCTGACCAAGGCCGAGCCGTCAGACCCGGTCGTGATTGTCGGTTTTGATTATTTACCGAAACCGGCCGACACTTTTGCTGTTGTGGCGGATGAACGGGAAGCCCGGAAGATTGCCGGTGAAAGACAAAAAATCGAACACGAACATCAGAAACGCCAGGTCAAGGAATGGTCATTGGACGCCATTTCAGCCCAGATCGCCGAAGGTAAAATCAAACAGTTGAATGTGATCCTGAAAGGCGATTTCGACGGATCGGTAGAAGCAATCAGTCAGACTTTAAAGGAATTGGGTAATGCGGAAGTCGCCGTCAGTATCAAGCATAAAGCGGCCGGAAATATTACCGAATCCGATGTGCTTTTAGCAAAAACTTCGCAGTCGGTCATTATCGGTTTTAACGTAACCGCCGATCCGAAGGTCAACGATCTGGCTAAAAAAGAGAATGTCGAAATCCGCCATTACTCGATTATTTATGAATTGACAGGAGATATCAACGCCGCACTGGAAGGTCTGCTCACGCCGGATAAGGTCGAAGAACACCTGGGCGAAGCAGAAATTCGCGAAGTGTTCAAAATTCCACGCATCGGAACGATCGCCGGTTCTTATATTGTCGAAGGGAAAGCCTTACGCAATGCCATGGCCCGCCTGAAACGTAATGGTACCATGATCTTCGAAGGTCATGTTGAATCACTGAAACGTTTTAAAGACGATGTTCGGGAGGTTCATGAA
This sequence comes from Fidelibacterota bacterium, assembly GCA_043808945.1. Lineage (GTDB taxonomy): Bacteria > Fidelibacterota > UBA2242 > UBA2242 > UBA2242 > JAGNGI01. The sequence continues at coordinate 4,420 of JAZDEI010000095.1, forward strand.
GGTTATGAATGCGGTATTTCCCTGCAAGGCTGTTCGGATTATGCCATTGGCGACCGGATTGAGTTTTATGAAGTCAAATCAGTCAAGAGGACGCTGGCCTAAGCAGTGATTATTTTAAACATGACGATTGGGTTTTTACAGATTGACCTGCTGATGCGCAATACGCACTCGCTCAAAGATAAACGGTCTATCGTCAACCGGCTTAAAAATCAGGTTCGCGCCAAATTCAATGTCGCTGTGGCAGAAATCGGTCACGGCGACCAGTATGGACGCTGCCTGCTGGGAATAACGACGATCAGTAACGAACATGAAATCGTACACAAGACCCTTGCCAGAGTTGAACAGATGGTGGAAGGTTTTATTGAAGTTCAAATTATCGGACGCCAGATGGAGATGCTCTGATGAGCGGTTATCGAATTAAACGAGTTGAGGATGAGATTAAGCGGGTCGTGGCCGAGATTTTCGTGCGCGATTTACGGCTCGATCACGTCGGTTTGATTACCGTGACAAAAGTAGTTTGCTCACCGGATTTGCGCGAAGCCAAGATATACTTGAGTATTTACAACAACGCGAATAATTCGGTCGAGGAAGCCATGGAAATTATCAAAGGTCAGGCTTCATTTATCCGTGGTTTGCTCGGCAATCGGATTACTTTGCGATTCGTGCCGCGCATTGCCTTTTTCTTCGACGATACGCAGGAATATGTCGAGAGCATCGAGCGTTTATTTCAAAAAATCCACCAGAATGATAAGGATTCACCAAACGGACTGGACGAATAGGATATTAAATGTTTATAAACCGACCGGTATTTCTTCGTACGATGTGGTCCGCAGGGTCAAGCATGTCATTAAAATCAAGAAAGTCGGACATGGCGG
>JAZDEI010000096.1:0-5593 GCA_043808945.1 Fidelibacterota bacterium
TCAGGAAAAAATTGTCATTACCGTCGAACTGACCGAAAATCGTATCCGAATCACCACCTAACAAATCGGTTCCGACTGAGACTGTGACATTGTCACTGTAATTCCAATCTGCCAGAAGTCGGACGAGATACGATTGGTCATTCGTATTATAGATGGAGAAAAACATCGGCTGAAGCGTCTCGTTGAAGAACCGGCCTTTCAACATAAATGTCGCCAGGGTATTCTGTTCATCTTCTCGAATCCCCGCCTCGTAGTCGATAATTTGCTCCCGGATGGCCTGCACCGAAAGATCGATCGTGGCGGTTAACTGATAATCGCAACCTAACATGCCCTGCAAATAAGGTTTCTTTACGAGCATTCCATTGGCAACATAATTTTGATTCTCCGTATTAAAGGTTCGAAACGGAAAATAACCACCTTCTCCCCGGAAAACAAATGTCCCGACCGGTCGTGAAAAACTGGCTCCGTAAAATTGAAGCCACGGATGCGTCGGCGTGCATATAACTTCCAATTCTTGTTGAATTATAGAATAGACCGGTTTGTCTTCCCGGACTTTTAAATAAATCAGTGACAAATCGGTGCTGAGTAAAAACGTACTGAACCGCAATCCCCACTCGGCCTTACGCAGTGAATATTGACTCTGTACTTCGTCCGCGTAATTCAGTGGAATATTCATGTCGCCGATAAAAGGCAAGGTCACATTGACCGAGTCCGGTCGTTGAAAAGCCCAGTCGCCGGTAAAGCCGATCTGCATTGGACGGAACTCCGGAATAAAAAGCAACTCCAGCGCCTGATTACCGATGTGAAATCGCGCCTTGAGCATATTCGTCGCCATGCGAATGTCGTCGAAGTCCTGCAACAGGAAATAGGACATGTCCAGCGGATTGACGATGTCATTTATAAAATAACCGTCGGTCTTGCCCCAGACAACCTGTTGCTTGCCAACCCGCAGATCGAGGTATTTCGAGAATAGGTCGATATAAGCACTCTTCAATTTGACGCGCGTCTCTGAGCGCTGGGCAGCATCGTTCAGCAGATCGACCGCCGCAAAGCCATGAATATTGTCGCCGTTCGTCTCGGCGTTCAGTCGCAGGCGCGTTCGCATCATTAATGCATCATTCGGTGCGGATAATCGAAATGCATTCTGGTTCATGATAAAGCCGCGCCACTCTAAACCTTCACCGGAGGCAACCCTCATGCCCGCCAGGCAAAAAACCAAAATTATATGACTCGTTTTAACTTTCATCGCACCTGTCCCCGTTCCAGAGTAATGGTTGTAAAAACTTCATCATTGATGGCCTGGTTATATTTGATTTCTTTAATTTCCAGGACCGTCTGGTGTTTTTCCAAATAGTTATCCATCCGCATAACGAAAGCCGTCCAGATGCCATTTACATTCCGCACGTCGCTGGCTTTCAATTCTTTCATCAATACACCTTTTTTATCGTAGAATTCGACGCGGGCGACGACCCATTTTTCCGGAATGACCCAAGCGATCTTCTTTCCGTACATATCATTTTTATTGACCGGAACAGACTCGAGTTTGTAACACTTTACGCCGTCAACATCTTCCTGCCCGAGCAATTTGTGCGTATCCTGATCCACTTCGCGTCCGCCAATATCGTCATACGTAAAATCCGTACCCATGAAATATTCGTCCTTGCTTTCACCCGCGATCCGGCGCACTTTTTTCAAAGCGGGCAGATATAACCAGCGGTCGTCATCTTTCTGTGGATCGGTATAGCCCCAGATCAGCAGACCGGTGCCACGGATATCAGCCGGAGCTTCGAAAAATATCAGCGCCTTGGTGTCGATCCCCTTCGCATTGTTGTATGATTTTTCGTACCGCAGGACATCTCTTTCGCGCGTCTTCCCGGCTTTATTGATCAGCACCATTTTCGATCGGGCAATCTGTGTGGTATACTCTTGTTGAGTATCGACTTTTTGCATGACGTCCCGGCCGGTCATTTGCGCCTGGCCGTCGATATACCAGATTGAAATTCCGGCGATAACCAGCATTGCAGATAAACCTTTCTTCATAAAAATCCTCCTTATAATTGAGGGGAAATTAAACCTTTTTTCTTTTCATATAAACGAGCATGATCGGCGGCGTCACAAAAATTCCGAGAAAAAACGCCTTAATAAAACTCTTCCTGAATCGAAACTCGACCACACCGGCGACTTGCAGACAAATAATTACATAAACAACCAGAATAATACTCAAATTATCCAGGCAGAAATTACCCGGATCATGCCAACTGCCGGCAGTCGAAATCGAAAAATTACTCAGCCAGCGAACCGACCACATTGCTATCCGGAAAATCCAATAGGTTAAAATACCACCCGAAATCGCCAGCAGGATTCGTGATATGGTTCGATCTTTTCTTTCCACGTTCATGATCGACTCCTCTTTCCGAATATAATTGCGGGTTTGATAAGGACCATGAGTGCCGGCAGAACGCTCAGGGCTCCAAATAGACAACCGGTGATTGAAACCATGATCAGAAATCCGAAGAAATAGATCGGTTCGAATCCCGACAGCATCAGCACTATAAATCCGATAATCACCGAAACAGCATTATAAATTATACCCTTTCCGCTGGTCGTCAGTGTGCGAATAACAGCCTTTTCGGCGTCCCCATCTTTTCGCACTTCCAGGCGAAAACGATACATAAAATGAATCGTGTAATCGATCCCGACGCCAATCATAATACTGGAGATCAAGGCAGTCGCCATGTTGAGAGTAATACCGACATATCCCATGATCCCGAACAGGCCCAGAACCGCCGCACTGAGTGGCGCGATCGAAATCAGTCCGGCAGTTGCCGAGCGAAACGCGACCGCAACGATCAGGAAGACACAGACAATCGAAAGCGCCAGACTGCGAATTTGTCCTTCGACAACCAACTTCGATAAAACCCCGATCAGCGGCGCCATCCCGGACACCGACGGAAAATTCTCCGTCCCGAGGTTTTTAGCGATATAATCCTTCGTATCGGTGTAAAGTTTATATGATGTTTTCGAACCGGAATCATTCACCCGCGCCAGTATTTGCGCCTGGGTATAATCATAATCCACAAACCGGTCCAGATCTTTCGTGTCACCGGTTAATGAATAGAGAAACAGGTACTGCGCGACTTCCTCACTTGTCGCCGGAATGACATTATACTGAGCGCTGTCACCATGAAAAGCCTGATTCATGCGTTTAAGCATATCGACCACGGAATTGGCGCGGGTAACGGCCGGCTGGCTTTCCAGAAATGTGCAAAGGTTTTCGATCTTTCGCAGAAATTCCGGGTCCTTAATGTCGCCGGTCGCCAGCACTGACACCGTCGAACTGCCGCCGAAATTCCGGTCAATCACGTCATTACTTTGACGTATTTCAGACGATTTTTTCCAGTAAGCAATCGGATTGGTATCGACGATGATACGCGCTATTCCAGTCGAAATGATGATAATTGCCAGCAGGCAAAATACCAGAAACGGCTTGCGGAAACGGATGAAAAATCGGCCCCACCCTTGCAGAAACCGATTAGTTCGTTCATGAGAACCGGCGGCTTGCAGGGTTGCCGGAAAATCGAGCAGTTTCAGGGCGGCCGGAATGAAAGTAAGGCTAAAGATGTAGGCTATGGTCGTTCCGCAGGCACACAGCAGTCCGAGATTTTTAGCCGGCGGCAAAATGTGTGATTGCAGGCTAAGAAATCCAACCAGCGTCGTGAATCCGGACAGCAGAACCGGCGTCGTCAGGTAAGACAGGATCAGCCGGATGAGACTGTCCTTATCGGCTTTGGGATTATTGAGATACTCGATGAAATATTGAGTGATAACCTGAATACTGTAACTATTGGCGATCGCGATCAGCATCACCGGGATCATCATTTCGACGATGGTCATTTTCACCCCGAACATAACCATCAGTCCGATCGTGAACACGATACTCATTATGACAACGGTAAATGGCAGAAATGCCCCGGTCCAGCTGTGAAATGTAAAAACCAGCAACAGGATCATCAAAATAATCCCGTACGGAAAGAGTTTTTTCATATCCGAGGTCATCGTTGCAGTTACTTCCCGGCGCGTCAAAGGCAATCCGGCCATGTGAATCTGTTCGGGGCCTTCGTACTTGTGTTTGATCGCCTTGAAGGTCTCATAGATTTCAGTGTCGGTATTCTTGTGGCTGGTCACGTTCAGATAAGCGATGATACCGGCTTTCTGAAAATCGGTCGAAACCAAAGTCCCGTAAATCATCCGATTGTCAATAATGCGCTTCTTTAATGAGTCGATCTGCGATGCGGTCGTCGGAAATTCTTCTATAAGTTCATGCACCTCGAACCCGTCAGTCGTACCGAGCACGTCTTGAACATTGGTAATTGAAATTACCTGATCGACCTCCGCAAGTGTTTCAATCTCCGCCGTCATGGCCTCAATCTTTTCAAACGTGGCTGGTGAGAAAATATTTTGCGAGGTGAGTGAAATAACGACCAGATCATTGCCACCGAATGTATCTTCCATCTCTCTCATGGAATTGATGATCTCGAAATCCTGCGGCATGAGAGCTTTGACGTCGGGTTCGAGTTGCAGACGTGGAATATTCCAGCCCATTAGAACAGTTACTAAAATAGCGGAGGCGATTACGGTCCGCGGATATTTCAGCACCAGATCGAGCCATTGGCGGGTCAGTTTGTATTTTTTCATTCGTTGTCCGTAAAGCTAAAAAACTTGTCTTTTTTCATCAGGCCATTCATCATTATATCGACAAAAAAGTGGATCATTTCGGTAATAGTGTACGGTGCATTGATATAAGTCTCCGGCTGGAAAGTCGCCCGGACGATCTTTACAATCAGGTCGGCCGTGAATTTCAAATCGAAATGCTTGCGCAGTAAACCAAGATTATCAGCTTTCTGGAACGAGACCAGTACCTTATCAATAATTTCCTGCTGAAAATTATCGACCTCCTGCCAGACCCGCGGATAGAATAATTTCACGTCCAGGGTTGTCTTTGGGCTGATCATCGAAATATGCCTGAACATAACCTTCATCAATTCATAGAAACATTTCAGCGGATCGTCATCCTCTAAGGTCACATTGCGGGCATCGGCAAACATTTCCTCGTAGATTTTCAGGAGGATAAACTCAATGAACTCATCCTTGGTGGAGAAATATTTATAGAGCGTTTTTTTGCTGATGTGCAGGTCGCCGGTCATCTGGTCGAGGTTAAAGCCCCGCGTACCGTTGGCCAGGAGATAAGCGCGGGTGTAGGCGATCGCCGGAGCCAGTTTGATCTCGAACCCTTCACCCGCTGGAAACGCTATTTGTTTCATACGTTTCCAGTTTAATTGATTTATTTATTAATGTCAATAAAAATATTTTTCGCGGTTTATAGTCCGGACGATGCTCGCTCTCCGTCGGGAAATTGCAAACTTTTCTCCAAATTATTTTTATTTGAAAAATTAAAAAAATAACGTATAATACCGCGCTTTTTAAAGCCTTCAAAACGATACCAACCATCGGTTTGAAATGTGATGTCGTGATTAACTCATTAATGGAGGGTTTATGCGAAATGGAGAAAATCAAGTACGGCTATGGACCCCAC
>JAZDEI010000097.1:0-12276 GCA_043808945.1 Fidelibacterota bacterium
ATTTTCGAAGAATGAGAGCGCAATTTCATATTCCCGATTCTTGCGATTGATCATTCCCATGATTTTATAGGCTTCTGCTACGCTCAGGCGATCGCCAATCTCGCTGAAGATCGAAAATGCCGAAGTGACAAATGCCGTGGCACTGGTCAGATCCTGATCTAAATAATGCAATTCGGCTTCAAGAAGATAGGCCAATCCCTTCTGATATTTATTGTTGGTTTCCTTGACCAGATCGAAGGTCTTCTGCAGATTTGACTTAGCCTGCACCAGGTCGTTTTTAGACTTATACGAAATCGCCAGATTCAAAAAGACGTAGGCTAAATTGACCTTATGATCCAGTAACCCGAATATTTTTAAGGCATCCTGATAATGTAGCATTGCCTGATCCCAATTTCCCTTTACATGATTGGCATTGCCCAGGTTCATATAGGCGTTGGCCAGAGTCTCTTCATCGTGAGATTGCTGTGCCAATTTGATAGCTTCATTGAAAAGGGAAATTCCCTGCTTGATCTGATTCTGGTGTACTTTTAATACTCCATGGGCATTCGTGACCATCGCCAGGGCCCTTGAGCTTTGCACATCCTTATAATATTGGAGGCTTTTTGTAAACTCAGCATCAGCAGTTTTAAAATCGTTCTTTAAGAAAGTCACATTTCCAAGTTTGAAATGCGCTTCAGACAGCATTTCGCGATCGGCATATTTTTCATAGTGATCCGTGATCTGTTTTAAAAGCACCTCTGCGCGGTTCAATTCACCATAATTAATCGCCGATTCGGCAACACTAAACAAGAACTTCAGGTATTTGGTTTCTTCAAGGCATTTGCGGGCGAAATGGATGGCGGTATCGAAGTCAATATTCCGATATAAGGCTTCCTTGCGATGCGAATCGAATTCTTCCGGAAAGACATCATCCCGCCAGATATTATGCAAAATTCGTTCACGCTCATTTCTAAGCGAGGTGATTTTTTCTATATACTCTTTGCCACAAAATTTTGAGGCCAGAGTAATGGTCTCATCTATAAGTATTTTGTTCATAGGCAATTATTTACTCTGCTTAATGGTTAATAATATTCTGGTGGTTGTCCAATTAAAATCCCCATCCATAGCGAGTGAAATGATCGGATAAGAACGATACTGTTTGGTTATGGTAGTCAGGTGTTAAACTGGACTGATCAACGGGGTACCAAGTCTCGCCATCCTGCGAGTAATAAACCTGGAAATTGCCATTTTGAATATCAGAGTAACTGATGTCCAAAAAGTCCCAGCTCAGAGTAATAGTAACCGGTTTCTGAAAGGTCATACTGGGAAGAAATTCGAATGACAGAGTGTTTTTGTCACCGATCCTCTCTTTGACAGCATCAAGTGTAAAATAGGTATTCTCCAGAATGGCTCCGGCCGGAAAAGAAACGGAATTGCCGAACGTCATATATCCGCCAACAAAACCGCCCCTATTTACCGAGACCCACGCGCCGGCGTGGCAGGATTTGGCTAACGCATCCAATTTGCCTGCGTTTTCCGGTAAAGGCGAAATCCAATTAATTTGATCTTTCGAAATACCAACGACCTGATTCGTCTCTTCGACAGCACCGGTGACCTGTTTTTCACAGGTAGTGACAAGAACCATACTCATGAGAACCAAACAACACATTCCCAGAGAAACGATTTTTTTCAACATTTGAGTACCTCCAATTTTCAAGTATTATTAATACAAAAACCTTGATTAACTGTTCAAAATGTATACCAGATAAAACTTATATTCAATATTAATCATAAATATCAGGACATATTCTTACTATTACAGTAGCATAAACGTCTAATAATCAGTTGTTAAAAACAATCTATAAAAATATTTTTTTTAAGAACCCGATGCTAAATAAAAAACAAAATTTCAGGTTTAAGTCGGATAATAGAATAGTTTATTGGATAAAATCGACCAGCCACTGGTCGATATGAACCACTATGCGGCCTTATGCAAATAATTTCATCTGATTAATTCCATAACGAACGCCGTACTTGCGCATCCGGTATTTGAAAGTTTCGCGCGATATTTTTAATAGCTTGGCGGCTTTTGACTGATTGCCACGGGTGGAAATCAAAGCGTTTTCGATCAGCGCTTTTTCAATTTCTTTGAGGGAGATGCCATCCAGTGGTAAGATGAAGTTACCCGGTGAAGTAAGGAAGTTGATACTTTTACCGTTTTCCAGTCCGACGATTTTAAAATTATTGAGTGAAACTAAATCGCCGGTTTCGAAAAGTACGGCTTTTTCAACCGCATTGCGCAACTCGCGTACATTTCCAGGCCAGGAGTATTTAACCATGAGTTTCTTGACATCGGCAGAATAGTCTTTGATGTTTTTTTTGAATTCATGGTTATAGACATTCAGAAAATAATCAGCCAGCGCCAGGACATCACCGCTTCTTTCACGTAAGGGCGGTAAGGTCACCGTAGCGACATTCAATCGATAATATAGATCTTCCCGGAAGGTTCTCTTTTTGATGCCTTCTTCCAGATTGCGGGAAGTGGCGCTGATAATGCGGGTATTGGCTTTAATTTCCTGCACGCCGCCCAGGCGCCGGAACGTCTGTCTTTCGAGGACCTTTAATATTTTGGCTTGCAGGCCTATGCTCATATCACCAATTTCATCGAGGAAGAAAGTTCCCTGATGAGCCAGCTCCAACAAGCCTTTCTTGCGGCGTTTGGCATCGGTAAACGCTCCCGGCTCGTAACCGAATAACTCGGCCTCGAGCAGATTTTCGTTGAAGGCGGAGCAGTTTATTTCGATGAAAGGTTTACTGGCTCGTTCACTCTGATCGTGAATTGCTTTGGCAACCAATTCTTTGCCGGTGCCGGTCTCTCCACGGATCAAAACGGTTGTTTTAGAAGTGTTGGCGACCTGTCTGACAAAGTCGAATACCTCCTGCATCTGCGGGCTGTCACCGACAATCCGTTCGGCATCCGAGTACTGGCTTTTACGCTGCAGATAAGCGATGTGGTCATCTTTGACTTTACTATCGATCACTTTTTGAATTACTAAGGAAAGCTCTTCGAGGTTAAATGGTTTGCACAGATAATCGTAAGCCCCCAGTTTCATGGCTTTTACTGCAGAGCCGACGTCACTGTTGCTGGTTACGACCACGACCGGGATTGCCAACTTCTGGGCATTAATATTTTCCAGGAATTGAAATCCGTGCATTCCGGGTAAATTAAGATCCAACAGGATTAAATCGGCATCGTAATTACTAAGATATTTCAGAGCCTCTTCGGCGGAAACGAAAGCGGCACTCTCATGCCCATCAGCTTCGAGAGATTCTGTGAGCAAGGATCGGATACCGATATCATCATCAACAATAATTATTGAAGCCATTGTCCGTAAGTAATCCAATAAAAAAAATCAGGTAGAGTTTATTAATCAGATGCGTCAAATGCAATATCAGAGTCTATTAATTAGTGCTTTGAAAAAAAAACTTTCCTAACTTTAAGCGCTTTTTAGGCAATTTGAATGAAAATCAATCTGTGATAAACCTTCGCAAATATGAAAACAACTGAAACGTTTGACGTCATTTTAATCGGAGCCGGTCCGACCGGACTGTTTGCGGCCGATACGCTGGCCGGTAAGGGTTTGTCCGTCCTTGTGCTGGATCGCGGTGATGAACCGTTAAAACGTCAGGACATGAATTTCGGGATCGGAGGGGCCGGGGCTTTTTCCGATGGCAAACTCAATCTAAGTCACCGCATCGGTGGCGAACCAGATAGTTTCGGACGCACTCCGACCGAAGTCGAGGAATTGATCCGCCAGGTTGATGATGTCTTTACCGATCTGGGAGTGACCGGCGGTTATTCCGGCCAGGAAGGCGAGGCCTATCAACATTTATTACGCGCAGCTCATGCCGCCGGCGTTGATTTTATCTTTGCCAGGCAGAGGCATATCGGCACGGATCGTTTGCAAAACGTGATCCAGCGGTTTTACGAACACCTTCAGAAAAAAGGTATCCGGTTTTTTACGCAGACCTGCGTCGATTCGATTGTTAAAAAAGGCGAATTGTTTCAAATAACCTCCAAAGATGCAGTTTTAAACGCCCGGGCAGTGATTGCCGCTCCGGGACGTGCCGGAGCCTATTGGTTACGCGAACAGGCTCATAATCTCGGTATCCCGACGATGTACGGCCCGATCGATGTCGGCGTGCGGGTCGAATTCCCGGACGTAATTTATCGTCACATCGCCGCAGTTATGTATGATGCCAAATTTCGGCTGTACACCAAGTCGTACGATGATCTGGTACGCACTTTCTGTACCAACCCGAGCGGTTATATCGTCAATGAAAAATTCGACGACTTCGTGCTGGTCAACGGTCACGCCAAATGGAATTCGAAGACCGATAATACCAATTTCGCGCTACTTTCACGCGTGGTTCTGACCGATCCGGTCGAAGATACAACCAAGTACGGGCGCGACATCGCCCGCCTGGCTACGACCATTGGCGGCGGCAAGCCGATTATTCAGCGGCTGACCGATTTCGTATCGGGACGGCGCTCGACCTGGGAGCGCATTGCCCGCTCAGCCACGGTTCCGACCCTGAAAGACGTCAATCCCGGCGACATCGCTATGGCTTTTCCGCACCGGATAGTGACCAATTTAATGGAAGGTCTGAATGTACTCAACGAGATCATCTCCGGTTTAATGTCCAACAATACTTTACTGTACGCCCCGGAAATAAAATTTTACGATACGAAGTACCGGGTTACGCCTAACCTCGAAACCACCCTGGCAAATTTTTTCGTAGCTGGCGATGCCAGTGGACACAGCCGTGGAATCGTCTATTCTGCGGTGACCGGCATCTTTGCGGCACAAGGCGTTTTGAAAAACCTGGGCAAGGATTAATGAAATATAAAATGAAAGGTGAAAACGATGAGTGAAAATGCAATCCTCAAGAAATCGAACCGGCTGATCTCTCTCGACGCTTTCCGTGGAATAACGATTGCCGGAATGATTCTCGTCAATAATCCGGGCTCCTGGGGAGCAATCTATCCACCACTGGGTCACGCGAAATGGCATGGCTGGACGCCCACCGATTTTATTTTTCCGTTTTTCCTGTTCATCGTCGGAGTCGCGATTGTATACGCTTTTGCCAACCGGCAGACTTCGGGAGCTTCTACCGTTTCACTCTACTTAAAAATAATAAAGCGGACGGTAATTTTGTTCGCACTTGGCCTTTACCTGAGCGCTTTTAAATGCATTCCGCCGACAGCCCTGCGTGTTTTCGGCAGCCTGTTTTTAATCAGCTGGGCACTATATCTGATTATTCGTTATACGGGAATGATTACTAACAAGGACAGTTTTCTCAAAATTCTCAAATGGATTTTGACCGCTTTGGCGTTGCTTTTAGTATTGAGCTCGCTGAAAGGAGTCGATTTTACCACCCTGCGCATTCCCGGTGTGCTTCAGCGGATCGCGATCACGTATTGCATTGCCTCTGTCATCGTTCTGAATACCGGGATAAAAGGACAGGCCTGGTTCGCAGTAGCCTTGCTGGTGATTTACTGGCTGTTGATGAAACTGGTACCCGTTTCCGGTTGGGGCGCCGGAATGCTGGATATGATTGTCGATCCGGTAACCCATGAGGCTCATATGGGCAATCTGGCCTGGTTAATCGATTCCAAATTGTTGGCCGGGCATACCTGGAGCGGTGCTCCGGCCGCCGGGTTCGATCCGGAAGGGATATTGAGCACAATCCCGGCTATTGCTACGGTGCTGTTTGGCGTGCTGACCGCTCATTGGCTCAAGACCGGCAAAAACGATTACGAAAAAGTAAGCGGCCTATTTGTTTTCGGTATTATCGGCTTAGTGCTGGGCGAAATCCTGGGGATCTGGTTCCCGATCAACAAAAATCTCTGGTCTCCGTCCTATACTGTTTTCATGGGCGGCATGGCTTTGTTATTCCTGGGAATGTGCTACTGGCTGATCGACATCCGCGGATATAAGATCTGGTCGCGGCCGTTTATCATTTTTGGTTCGAATGCAATTGCGGTTTATACCCTTTCGGGCCTGTTTGCACGGGCAATGATATACTGGTGGACAGTACCCGGCCCGGATGGCACGCCGCTCGCGTTGAAGACTTTTCTTTATAAGAGCTATTTTGAACCCTTTCTGGCGCCGTTGAATGCTTCCCTGCTTTGGGCTATTTGCTATGTCCTGGTCTGGTTCGTTTTTGTGCTGATTCTCTACAAGAAGAAAATATTTATTAAGATTTAATGTCGCAGGCCGCGAGTAGTACTTTAAGCGAGGAGGGACTCGACCGCATTCGTTTAATCGTGAGCAGTCAGATTGCCCGTGATGAAAAATTGCTGGAGATTTGTCGCTTCCTCAATGCCGCTTTCGAGTCGTATGACTGGGTCGGATTTTATTTAAGGGATAATGGTAAAGAGGATTTGATATTGGGACCATACATCGGTGCACCAACCGAACATCTCCGGATTGCTTTCGGCCGTGGAATCTGCGGCCGGGCGGCGGTTGCTAATGCCACCGTCAATGTTCCCGATGTCATGGTCGAATCGAATTATCTGGCGTGTAATCTGGCCGTGCGTTCCGAAATCGTCGTGCCGATCAATAAGGGGCAGATTTTTGTCGGCGAACTGGATATCGATTCGCATCGGGTTGACCGGTTCGGTCCTGATGATCGCTTGTTTCTGGAACACGTAGCGAATATCGTCACAGATTTATTCTGAAAAATAACAGGCAACTTTTCTGACAGCGAAGGATTAAATTACGCATTGACAGATGATGATCGGTTGGATGATGAACGATAATAAAGACAAGGACAATAAATTGAAACAGACCATGCGCAAAGCTACCGTTCCCGTAATTGTATTGATCGTATTACTCGGATTTTTGTTTATTTCACCGTTTGGAAAATCAATCATTGCCTCGGGAAATGACCTTTATCAGAAATTAAATGTCCTGCAGGAAATCATCCGGATTGTCAATGACAACTATGTCGAAGCGCCGGATTGGAATAAAGTCATGGAAGGCGCCTACAAAGGCATGATGGAGGAGTTGGACCCGCATTCCGTTTATATCGAACCAAAGCAGTTGGACGACCTGAACGAACAGTTTTCCGGCAAATTTGAAGGCATCGGGATCGAGTTCGATATTCTGGACGGCTATATAACCGTGATTTCACCGGTTGCCGGCGCCCCGGCCGAGCGCGCCGGTCTGGAAGTTGGCGACAAGATCGTTAAAATCAATAATGAATCGGCCTTCCGGATCAACCGTGATGATGTCCAGAAAAAATTGCGCGGGCCGAAAGGCTCTGAGGTTACCGTAACCGTTCGTCGCCAGGGACAGGCCGATTTTGATGTCAAGATCATCCGCGACGAGATTCCGCTTTTCAGCGTTTCGGCGGCTTTTATGCTGGATGACAGTACCGGCTATATTTTCCTGAATCGTTTCAGCGGAACGACCAGCACCGAAGTCGAGCAGGCTTTGAAAAGACTATCGGATGAAGGCATGAAACGCTTAGTTTTCGATTTGCGTAATAACAGCGGCGGTTATCTCGAACAGGCGGTCGAGATATCTGATAAATTTATCGCCGGACGCCAGAAAATAGTATATACCAAGGGACGTATTTCCAGCGCCAATGAAGAGTTTTTCTCAAGTAAAACCGAACCTTATGAAAAAATACCACTCGTCGTTTTAATCAACCGCGGGTCAGCCAGCGCCAGTGAAATCGTTGCGGGCGCCGTGCAGGATTTGGATCGTGGCATTATTGTCGGTGAAACCAGTTTTGGTAAAGGATTGGTACAGCGCCAGTATCCTCTGAAGGACGGTTCCGCGATCAGAGTGACTGTCGCCCGATATTATACACCCAGCGGCCGGCTGATTCAGCGTCCGTATGACGGTAAGATCGATGAATATTACGATACTTTTAATGAGGAGAATCGTGATTCTCTGCTGGCCACCAAAGACTCAGTCGAAAACCGGCCGAAATTTAGTACGACCGGCGGCCGGACGGTTTACGGTGGCGGCGGAATAACGGCAGATTACGGCGTGCAATATGATCGTGAGTTAACCAGTGAAACTTATAAATTGCTCAGGCATCCCTCACGCGTCATTTTTGAATTCGCGGCAGATTTTACCAAGAAGAATAAAAACCTGAACGGCGACCGGAAAAATTTTATCAGCAAATTTGAGATCACCGATAAGATTTTCGAGTCGTTTACAAAAACAGCCGCTGAAAAGATCAGTGATCTGGACTTAAAGAAGATCGAAAAAGACAGGGATTATTTGAAAGTACTGGTCAAGGCCGAGATTGCCAGAAGCTTCTGGGGCTATGATGAATACTATAAAATCGTGCGCCTGTCCGATAATCAGGTTTCGGAGGCCGTCAGGCATTTAAGCGAAGCCCGTCAAATGATTCAAAACCGTCGCTGATTCCCGTTCCGGTCGGATAATAGTGTTTGTTTTTTTTAAAATATTGAATTAAAATTGCAGGCATTGATAATAGGAATTTTAAGTAGTACTTATGGAGGTATTTAAATAATGGTTGAACTGTTTCTCAGAGGCGGACCTTTCATGTGGCCGATTTTGGCGCTGATGGTTTTTGGTTTTATGGTTGCGATCGAAAGGATATATACCCTGACCAAGGCTTCGATAACGACAAAACGCTTCATCCCGAAAGTTCTAAAAGAATTAAAAGGAGAAGGCGGGGTTAAGCAGGCTCTCGATCTTTGTGAAAAAACCCCCGGCCCGATTGCCGAAATTTTTCACGCCGGAATGTCTAAACTCGGTTACGGTATGGATGCCGTCGAAAAAGCGATCCAGAGTTCTGGAACGGTCGAGATGGCTTTTCTGGATAAGGGTATGATCTGGCTGGCGACTGTTATTACAGTTGCTCCGCTGATTGGATTTATGGGAACGGTATCCGGGATGATCGGCGCTTTCGACGCCATTGCCGCGGCCAATGATATTTCGCCGGCCATCGTCGCCAGTGGTATTGCCGAAGCTTTATTGACCACCGCTTTTGGCCTGATCGTAGCCGCTCCGCTTCAGGTCTGCTACAATCTCTTCACCTCGCGGGTTGACGCTATCGTGATCGATATGGAAGAAAGCACCATGAATTTACTGGAGACTTTGACCGTTCTGAACGAGAAGAAGGAGAACAGCAAGTAACCATGGCTCTGTTGACAAAAAAGGAAACTCGCAAAGCCGAAATTCCCTCTGCATCACAGGCTGACATTGCATTTCTTCTACTGATTTTCTTTATTGTGTCAACGACCGTCGATGTGGATAAGGGCATCAGCCTGATCCTGCCCCCGGAAGGCGATAGCCCGATAGAAATTGCCAAGAAAAATATCACGACTATTATCATCGATCCCCAGGGACGGGTAATGATCGATAATAAAGAAGTTGAAATTAAGCGCATCCAGGGCATTGCTGAAAACCTGTTACTAAATAATCCCAAGATGATTTATTCGGTTAAAGCCCATCCGCGATGTCGGTACGATAAGTATATTGCCGTTCTGGATCAGCTTAAAATGGCAAACGCCACCAGAATCTCGATTGCCGAGTAAGGAGTCCTTTAATGGCCTTTAAACATAAAAAGAGTGTCAGTATCGATGTTCCGACCGCCTCCATGCCGGATATTATCTTTACCCTTACTTTGTTCTTCATGGCTACATCGGTGATGCGCACATACTCCGGATTACCGGTCTTATTACCAAGAGCAAAACAAATCGAAAAGCTATCTTCGAAGGTACACGTGACTGAACTTTGGGTTTCCAAGGAGGAAATGATTTCGATCGACGGCAAACTGATGAATGTTAGTAATATTCGGACGATCATGTATGACAAACGCGTCAAGGATCCGCAGTTAGTTATCTCAATCCGGGCCGATGAGAAAGTCAATATGGCTCTGATGAGTAGTATTCATAAGGAGCTGAGATTGGCGGATGCCTTGAAGGTAAACTATTCCACCAAGACAGCCATTTAAGGGTTATGCAATGATTCTAAGAAAAAGACCCGAAGCAACTTTAAAATTACGCCAGCCGTTGGTTTTACGAATCGGGCTGGTCATCAGTCTGGTTCTGATTATCGGGACGATGGTTGCCTTTCCCAAATTTCAGAAGGGCGAAACGGTTCAACGCAAGGTTGATATCGTTATAGAAGCTACCGACATTCCGCAAATCGAACAAAAAATGGAAGCCGCCAAACCGCCATCCCGGCCGTCGATTCCGATCGAATCCGATGACGACGATCTTTCTGAAGATATCACGATCGACGAAACAACCGATTTCGATTCTTATCAGGCCTGGGAAGCGCCACCACCTCCGCCGGAGAATCAGACCGATGATGGTCCCCGCGTGCGCTTTATTCCTTACGATGAGGCTCCGGAACCTATTGGTGGTTTTGCCGCCATTCAAAAAAACATCCAGTATCCCGGAATAGCCCAGGAAGCCGGCATCGAAGGTACCGTCGTCGTGCAGGCCTTTGTAAACGAATTCGGTGTCGTAAGCGAATGTATCATTCTTAAGGGAATGCCTAATACCGGCCTGGACGAAGCCGCAATCGCCGCCATCAAGAAAACGCGCTTCAAACCCGCCAAACAGAGAGACCGCAACGTCGGCGTTTATATTTCAATACCGGTGATTTTCAAACTAAAAACCTGATCTCAGGCTCACATCAAAGAAACATTTATAACAGGCGAAGCAATACTTCGCCTGTTTAGTTATTACCGGACAATATCTACTTGAATTTGTCGTTCTTCATATATAAAATCAAAATGAAAATGTTGGAACCGGTTACTAAACGAAATTCTCCCGAAGCGACGTAGCCAAGAGTAATTCAAGAATAAGGAGGCTGATATGCAAAAAGACACCGACTTAAAGATCAGGCGACCGATCATCATGCGTACCGGATTGGTTTTTGTGCTTTGCGTTATCATTGTGATCCTGATTTTGTTTCCGCGTTTTGAAAAAAAGAATGTGACCATTGTCCGACCGGCAGATGTTTTATTCGTACTCCCGAATATTCCGGTTACGGACGTCAAGATTGATGAATCCCGCCCGCCGGAACATCCGCGTATCCCGATAGAAGCCGATGTTGAGGATGACAGTATCGAGTTTAATTTTATGCCAAATGTCGATTTTGATGATTATATCAATCGTAATTTTCCGCCACCTCCACCACCTCCGCCACCCACTCCTGAAAAAAATATCCCGTATATTATCGACACGGAGGTACCGCAAATCATCGGCGGATTGAATATTGAATATCCGGAAATGGCCAGGGACAATGGCGTCGAAGGAACCGTCTATGTGCAGGTCTATGTCGATGAAAAAGGCCGTCCGAAAAATTGCCAGGTGAAAAAAGGAGTGCCCAATACCGGCCTGGACGAAGCTGCCGTTAAAGCTATTCAAAAGGCGAAATTTCGCCCCGGTCGCGAAAGAGATGTCAATGTTGGCGTCAATATCGTTATTCCGGTTGTTTTTAAATTGAATAAATGATCTTTATTGGCCGATATTGTAATTGAATTTGCTAAATGATCTGCCAATCTGCAGATCCGGTTTAAATCATTTGATAAATTTGGACATTCTATGTAAAATGGGCGCGTCGTTATTATACAATGTCAGCAGGATCAATTGAATAAAACCGCAACTACCGAAAGACGTCCGGCTTATGCCATTACCTGGCAAAGCCTCGAATCCGTCGAACGCTATGCCCAAAGCCGTTACCGGCATCTCGATCAACGCCTGATCTCCTGGCGGGAGCGCCGGATCATAGATCGCTTTCTGAAAAAAATGTCGGGCGCGAATCGCTCGTTATTGGACATCCCGGCCGGCTATGGGCGCTTCACGCCGCTCTTTCGCAAACACGCTTTCCGGATCATTAACGGCGACCTGAATCTGTATGCTTTACTTTATCAGCGGCAATGTCATCCGGATAACGACCTGGCGGTTGTGGCCAATGGCAA
Source organism: Fidelibacterota bacterium (assembly GCA_043808945.1). Taxonomy (GTDB): domain Bacteria; phylum Fidelibacterota; class UBA2242; order UBA2242; family UBA2242; genus JAGNGI01. The sequence continues at coordinate 11,968 of JAZDEI010000097.1, forward strand.
TCGCCTGCCTTTCCGGGATAATCTGGTTGATGTCGTTTTCAATTTTCGGCTCTTGCAGCATTTTAAAACCAGCCATGAAAGAGTCGCCATGCTGACTGAATTGGCACGCGTCACGCGGCGCCACTTGATCATTTCCGTTTATTTAGAATCGGGTTTTCACAGGCTGATCCAGCAGATTGCCGGCCGTAAACGGCGTATGACGATTATTTCCCTCCGGCAATGGGAAACCGAATTACAGGCCAGCGGTTTGAAGATTGTTTGTCAGCGGCGGGCGTTGCGGTTTTTTCACGCCCAGAATATCTTCTGGTT
>JAZDEI010000098.1:0-4569 GCA_043808945.1 Fidelibacterota bacterium
GAAGCGCGGCATTTTAATCTGGCGCTCGAAATTAAGGAGAATTAAGGAGGATTTTTGAATATCAATACCGGAAAAACCATTCGTCTCGGCAACCTGATTAATCCAAATAATCAGCGTGCCCTGTGGCTCGATCTTTCGATTACTGGAGAAGTCGGGGCGAAGATGAGTTTTCGGGATTTTTATAAAAATATAACTGTTTTAGGTCAACACTGCGACGGGGCGATCGTCAATCCCGGTTTTCTGGAAAAAGCCGGCGAATTATTCGGCGGAGCCCAGCGATGGGCCCCCATCGTGCGGGCGGATTGGACCAATTATCGGCGACCGGACGGATTTTGCCTGCCGGGAAAACCGATTCAGCGAGTTATGATTTGCGATGTGGAAGATGCTTTGCGCCTGGGAGCCGAAGCCATCTGTGCCCGGTTCATTATGGACGTTGACGACGCATTCGAGGCAGAAAATGTGCTATCGATTTCCCGCCTGGTACGCGCGGCCGAGCCGCAGGGTTTGCCAGTCATTGCTGAAATTTGCCCGGTCGGTGAAAATATCAATGGTCGCGATTTCGGAGCAATCGTGAAACTCGGCATTGCCTGCCTGCTGGAAGCCGGTGTCGAGGCATTGATTATTCCAGCGTGTTTGCCGGAAATTCAGGCTGAGATCGCCGCCTGGGTTGACATTCCGCTCATTATAAAGACCGATAAATTGCCGGACGTTACAACACTCATAAATTCGACAAATGGATTTTTGCTTAGGGAAACCTCCATTGGCGAACCTGCGTTTGCCGCCGAACTCGAAGAATTATACTGTCGGATGCAGACCCGCGAAGGAGGTGTATGTCGATAATTTCCGGGAAAACCGTGCGTCTCAATCGCCTTTTCAATCCGAGCGACGGCAAAGCCGTTTGCGTGGCGGCCGATCACGGCTGGATGTCCGATCCGACGCCCAATGTGACTAATCTTCGTCACATTTTAGATGAAGTGGTCAAAGGTAGTCCGGATGGAATTCTGGTCAGTTATGGCACGGCCCGGCGCATGAGCGATCTGTTCACCGGCAAAGGTAGCCCCGCCCTGATTATCCGGGCAGATTGGATGAATATGCCGCGCCTGGATCAACCCGGCGGTGTGTTACCTGTCAGCGAATTCCAGAAAAAGGCGACCTCCTGTGCCAAAGATGCGTTGCGAGTCGGCGCCTCGGCGATTACGATTTATTATTTTGTCGGTTACAGCGCCGATTTCGAGGCGCTCAACATCGAACAGGATGCCGTTTTCGCGCAGGAGTGCCGGCGGATCGGCCTGCCGGTTATTATCGAACCAATGGTGGTTGGTAAGCAAATTCCAGACGATCAGATCGCAGATGCTTTAATTGCCGCGGCCCGCATCGCGGTCGAACTGGGCGCCGATGCCCTGAAAATTCCCTACACCGGCGACGTGATCTCTTTCCGGAAATTGGTCGAAGCGGCCGGAGTACCGGTTTTAGTTCTGGGTGGCGTGAAATTCGACGATCCGGCGGATGCTCTGCGATTGGTGGAAGAGGCTTTACAGGCTGGCGCGCATGGAACGGTTTTCGGGCGCAATGTGACGATGGCGGCCGATCCGCGCCGGATGGTCGCGGACATCGGTTCATTGGTACACGGTGGCAAGTCGGTCGCAGATATTATAGCGGCCGGAAAAGGAAGGTGATTCTATGACATCCAGAGAACGGGTTTTAGCGGCTTTGAATCATGAACCGGTGGATCGGATTCCGATCGATTTCGGCGGACACCGCTCGTCCGGTATCATGGCCATGGCTTATGCCCGCCTGAAAGAATATCTCGGCATTCGGTCGGGCAATATTTACATCTATGATCTGCCTCAGCAACTGGCGATTGTCGAGCCGGCCGTGCTGAATGAACTCGGTATCGACGTGATCGAAATGGGACGCGGCTTCATGACCGACGACCGCGAATGGAACGACTGGGTTCTGCCGGATGGCACGCCCTGTAAAATTCCGAATTACATTCGCGTCGAGGAACGTGGCGGCGACTGGTATCTTCTGGCTAACGACGGTCGCGACCTGGCTGTTCGCAAGCGCGGCAATCCTTTCATGGAGCAAATTCACTTCCCGATGGCCGACCGCGATTTCGAGAACGAAACATTCGACGATCTCGAAGAGCAATTCAATTACACGATGTGGATCGGCGTGGCAACTCCCGACGCCTGTTTCCCGCTGGACGAAGCCGGACTGAAAAAATTAGCCGACGGTGCTCGGAATTTGCGCTACTCTACTGACCGTGCCATCGTCGGACTCTTCGGCGGCAACCTGTTCGAGATTCCACAATATCTCTTCCGCATGGATAATTACCTGACCTACATGGCGCTTTACCCGGAAGCCACTCTGCGCCTGTCTGAAAAACTCTGCGCCATTCATCTGCAGAAATTAGAAAAATGGCTGACCGCGGTCGGACCGTATATCGACGTGATTCTGTTCGGTGATGATTTCGGTACACAGGCCGGGCCGTTTTTTTCCAAAACGATGCTGCATAAATTTTACAAACCGTACCAGCAAAAACTCTGGAAACGCGTAAAGGAATTGGCCGACGTAAAAATCATGCTGCATTCTTGCGGCGCCATCGAACCGTTGCTCGACGATTTGATCGATGCCGGTCTGGAAGCCGTCAATCCGGTGCAGATTTCCAGCGCCGGTATGGACCCGACCCTGCTGAAAGCTAAATACGGCAGCCGGATTTGCTTCTGGGGCGGCGGCTGCGACACCCGCCGAATTTTGCCGCAATCCACACCAGCGGAAGTGACTGAGCATGTGCGGCAGCAGGTTGCTATCATGCGCCGGGGCAGCGGTTTTGTATTTCAGCAGGTTCACAATGTCATGGCCGACGTGCGCCCGGAAAATATCGTCGCCATGTTTCGGGCAGTGAACACCTGAAAATAAGGTTGAAATGTTAATTTTGCACGCGAGTTTGATAATTTGAAAGGATTACTGAAATGACGAAAAATGCCTCTGAAAAATATACCGCCCATTATATCTCCGGAACGCACTGGGACCGCGAATGGTACCGGCCGTTCCAGGAATTCCGGCTGCTGTTAGTCGAACTGATCGACGATCTGCTCGATCTGATGGAAGGCGATAACGGCTTTGAATATTTTCATCTCGACGGCCAAACCTGTGTGCTCGAAGATTATCTCGAAATCCGTCCGGAAAACGCCGAACGCCTAAAGAAATTGATACAATCGGGAAAAATTTTAATCGGCCCATGGTTTACGATGCCCGACCTGTTTTGTCCGGACGATGAATCGCTGATCCGCAATTTTCTGACCGGACGGCGCATTTGCCGGGAATGGGGCGTCGAACCGATGCCGGTCGCCTATACCTGCGACATGTTCGGTCATCCGTCGCAAATGCCGCAGATTTATGCCGGTTTCGGACTGAATGACTGCGTTTTGGGGCGCGGGACAAATGAACATACCACGCCGGCTTTTTTCAACTGGCAGGCGCCGGACGGCAGCGCTGTGTTCGTTTTCAAATTACAGGATCACATGGGCTATGGCGCGTTTCAGGGCGCGCGTAATGCTCTGGAATCGAACGTTTTCAATGATCGTAACGACGCAATGCAGGAAGCCCGCCGGAGCCTGAAGAGCTATATCGAACACGAAATTGGCCGGACAAATGGCAACACGCTGTGCCTGATCGATTCGCTCGATCACAAGAAACCGGCCAAGGACGCGCCAGCTTATGTGAAAATGATTCATGAGTTAGCGCCAAATGTTTCCGCTAAACATTCGACTCTGCCGGAATTTTTCAAAGATGCCCGCCGGAATGCTGCCAATGTGCCGATCCGTACCGGCGAACTGCGCGAACCTTCCAAAAACCGCAACAATTATCTCTGGCTGATCCCGAATTGCCCTTCGGCGCGCGTCCGGATGAAACAGGCCAACGACGCCTGCCAGAATCTGCTGGAGCGCTGGGTCGAACCGTGGATGGCGATGGTCAATTTAGCGGGAGAAAAACTGCCGGTAAGTTTCCTGAAAAATGCCTGGAAGAATCTCCTGCTCAACCATGCGCACGACAGCATCTGTGGCTGTTCGCTCGATCAGGTGCACCGCGACATGATGTTTCGCTACGATCAATGCCGCACGCTCGGTAATCAGCTGCGCAATAAAGCCTTCGGACTCCTGACGATGAATTGCGCCGAACTCGCACAGGACAAAGACGAATTCACCATCGTGATCGCCAATCCTCTGCCGTGGCCGCGTCGCGAAATCGTGAAATTCAACGTTAATCTGCCGCTGGATTTCCCGACGGTTTTCACAGAGGGCTTCGTCGGCTCGCAGAACATCAAATCCTTTTCGCTATGGACGGCCGATGGAAAGGAAATCCCGTATCAGCGTCTGAGAATCATACCGCGCATACAGGAGCGCACGGCTTTCGCGCAAGTCGAAAATCAGGGCGGCGACGGCGAGTTCACGCGCTACGAAATCGCCGCCGAAATAGATTTGCCGGCGTTCGGCTTCACTGGAATATTGGTTAAACCTTGCCAGACGCCTTACCGGTTGATGGGCAGTCTGCGCACCGGTCCGG
>JAZDEI010000099.1:0-2126 GCA_043808945.1 Fidelibacterota bacterium
AGCCGCAATCGTAAAACAGTCAAAACCGAGATACATCGGATTGCGGCTTATTCGATAAAATCCGTTCGTTTTAAAGGCTGTCTCTTCTTTAGGCAGTCCAAACCTCGTCGATCTGCCGAGGTTGATCAGGCTTATAATTGAAAAGATAATGCCGATCAGCAGTACAATCAGGGCGATATATTTCAGAAATGCGATGGAATGATTGCCAAAGCCGATTAGATGCAAGCCCGACAGAATCAGAATCGCCCAAACGATGTAACCCACTATCTTGCCGGTATAAAAGAACAGCGGATTAATGGTTGGTTTGCCTATGAAGTTCATAATATCTCCTTTTTCATTCGTCGATCAAGTTGAGAGATTCGATAGTTCAAGATTCATTGTAAGACGTAAATCGTAAATCGTGACGGTTGATCTGACATTGCTCTGAACATAATATTTGTGTCTATTCGTGTGTATTCGCGGTTGGGTTTCTTGTTCTTATTCGCTATCGAAATTCGTCAATTTCAGGATGTATTCCGGCGTGCGCGGTTCATCCTTGAAAAACTCACCGCGTTTACCGGCAGTTAACGCCCAGCGGTCGAGCCAGGAGATACCGAAGGTTTTGTACATAGTGTCCGGTGTGAGATAGGCTTTGTCCTCCAGTGCACGGTCGATGCTTACGAACCGGTAATCGTGTCGCAGAATCACTTCCGCGAGTTCGTCGAGGTAATCGGCATTGATCGCATTGGCATGCATGAGGAAAATCTGTTGGATATTATAGCCAAACAATTTCTGCGACTGATTCTCAAAGTAAACCAGTTTCTTTTCCATATAGGCGATATATTCCGCGCCGATGGTTTTCATCAAATTAGTATCTTTACCAGCGATGGCGCTGTCGTAGGCGGCATTGAAAATGTAATCCGCATTATCGATCGTTACCGGTGCTTCCCGGTAGCCGTGTGCGGCGAGAAATGTCATCAGAGAATCGACTTTTTCCTTTGTATTGCCGCGATGCAGAAAAGGATGGCGGAAGTAACGTAAGGATTTACTGTGATTTTTCGCCAGTTCTTTTATGAGGGATTCGCCTTTCATTATATCGGTGGTGTATTCCCGGCAGGAGACCTTGTTGTAATCAATGTGCGACCAGGTATGATTGCCGATCTCCAGCCCGGCATTCAACCAGCGGTTGACCAGATCGACTTTCTGTGAATCCGGCACGCCGTTTTGATATGCTCGTCCGGCATTGACGAATCCGATGGCCGGGATTGAATACCGATTGATTGTGCCGGTCAGTTTGTCGATTATCAGACGCTGACTGTGAATGTCTGTCTGCCGCAGGCCGACGACCGGCATGTCATCGAATGTGAGGCAAATTTCCTTGGTTTGACCGAAGGCGAGAGAGAGAGCGATGAACAGGATGGTAGCGATTAGTTTGTACATTTTGGTAACTCCTATAGGTGTGTCGGTATGGATATAGTCTCAGGACTGCGTCTCTGGCTCGGACTCTGTCCTTGGCCATAGACTCCTTCCTGATCTCTGGATTACATCCGGTTACTCAAATTTAATCCCTTCGGGGTTGGTGCAATGAGTCCGCAAATTTTCCGGAAAGAGATCGAACTCAATTCCGTAGATCTCTTTGAAAACTTCATCGGGATGAGTATCGACAAGCAGGCACTTTCCGATTCCTTTGTTAAGGGTTCACTGCTTTTCTGAGATTGCGCAGAATCAGAATCCCGGCGATTATCAGGATGATACCGACCACCATGAAACCAATTGAGAAGACGATCGGTTCGCCCATGAAAGGCAACAGCATCGGATTTTTAGTCGAATTGAAAACCATGAAAACGAATGCGAAATAAACAATCAAAAGAAATCCAACGATCAGAAGGCTCCAGCCTAAAACACATTTCATTGTACCTCCTCAAAATTCCTTTATCGCAAAATGCGGTTCATATTTTCACATGCTTAAAATTATTTAAGGTTATTAAAAACTACAATTCATTAATCCGACTGCAGTCGGAATTTACGTCGCTACTTTTTATGAGGGGAAAGCGATTCGATAATATTTTTAGCGTTAGTATTGCCGGAATTGAGTTCGAGCGATTTCTGATAACAGGATTGCGCCTTCTGGCGATCGCCTTTTTTCA
>JAZDEI010000100.1:0-4263 GCA_043808945.1 Fidelibacterota bacterium
GCCGGAATGATTCGTGCCGTTCCAGACAATGGAATATGTTCCGGCGGAATAATGCGTTTTCGCCGATTTCCAGATTTCCCTGCCCATCAGGTCGTAGACCACGATCTCGACCTTGGCCTCTTCGGGAAGATCGAACGATATGGTAGTTTTGGGATTGAAGGGATTGGGATATGCTTTTAAAATTGAGAATTCATCTAACTTCTCAACATTAGTATCGTCAATCCTATCTTGAAAGTCTCCAAAAGAATAGATATATACTTTACCTGTTCCGCCCAAAGCACCGACTGCTATTTCAGGTTTTCCATCATCATTAATATCGCCTAAAAATGAGCACGACCGCCCAAAACCGATCCCATTTGGTCCTTGTGAAACTTCATAATCGGAGACAGAATCTAATTCACTACTACCCAGATAAAGAGCTACATTTCCATAATATTCTGTTTCTGTGCTAAAGTAGGTATAAATGATGTCGTTATAATTGTCATTATTGATGTCAAAGCGCTCACTTGAAGTACTATAATAATGTCCTTCTCCATTTGGTCTTTTAAAATATTGTACAGGTAATAAGGTTAATCCTGAATATAAAATAATACAATCGGTATAACTAAAACATAAATCAATACATCCATCATTATTTAAATCTCCAACACCTCTTTCATCTAAACGCGATCCAAAAGTCGAATCAATCTTAAAAATGACGGAATTTTCAAGACTTATATTTTCTCCGCCATAAATTAAGTAATTGCCAGTTCCAGGGAGAAGATTTGGCATTCCGACTTCGGAAGTTATGGTAACGAAGAAATCATCATAGCCATCATTATTTATATCGCCAATTCCGGATGGTCCTCCTACATTACATATAATTGAGTCTTTCCCTGCAAGGTATATATCCGGAACATTATCCATATTAGCACCCCCAAAATAAATATAGGTTTTCCGCGGGTATTGTCCGGAACATGTGAGCAAATCCTGGTAACCATCGCCATTAACGTCACAATTGCAAACGATCGAAGATCCCATTAAATGCCAGTAGCCATAGCCTTCTATTTCCATATCGGCAGTTGAATCAATGCCGGTCCCCCCGAAATAAACAAATATTTTCCCACAGCGATCATATTCGTCATAGTACGGGGCTCCGATCGCAAAATCAGAAAAACCATCATTGTTCAAGTCGCCAGTCGCAAGGGTTTGTCCGAAGTAATCGTAATGTTTGGGCACCCGCATTACCAGATCAGCAACGGTATCAAAATCGGACCCACCATAATACAATTTGGTATAACTGGCTTCGGCGGCCCCAACGAGCAGGTCATTAAAACCGTCACCGTTGACATCGCCGATATTTTTCACGGTACAGAATTGATCTCCCGCTTTTTCGCCACTGATAGTTGTCAACAAACGAAAACCTTTCTCAGCAAAAAGGGATGTGGATAGAGACAGAACCACTACCAAGACATCTATTCTTGCTGTTTTTTTCTGAGATTTATACTTGTTTCTTTTCACGAGCCTCCTTCCGATAAAATTGCTGCTACCCTCTTATCCTTGTTTTAAAACGATTCTGAACTTCCGAAGCTGTGTCTGTCCGGGCGGTATTTCCCGTCTTTCTTCTCCCGGTCTGGTAAAGCCAATCGCTAAAAACTTGCGTGCTCGCCATATTTTCAAATGTCTTCCTTTTTCTGACGTAGTATATACGCAGGGGGGGGTATTGTCAAGAAAATTTTAAGGTGACTGTAAATATTTTTTCAATCTAAAATAAACGTATTGCGTGATGGTGAGAAAAAGTCACACAGGCGTCACTCTATTGTCATTAGTCCTGATTAAGCGGGACGTCAGTTATGGTCATTGATTGGTATTCGATCAGTGATAAGGGAAGCACGACTGATGACGAATGAACCCGGAACCCATAACTCGTAACCTGCCAACTCGCCCGCCTATTCCGCTAACGCGTAATATTCGGGCAGGTAACTTTTTGCATATTACCGGAAAATATTTACATTCTGCCCGTGAACGAACTGATTGCGATTATCGATGACGAACCTGACATCCTGCAGTTGGTAGCCTTGCAGGTCAGGAAATCCGGTTTCCGCGCGGCCGAATTCCCGGATGCCGCCGGTTTCTATCGCTTTCTGAATGACAAGCGCCCCGATCTCGTATTATTGGATTTAATGTTGCCGGATATCGACGGCATCGATGTTTGCAAATATATCAAGGGCAATCCGCAAACCGCGACGGTCCCGGTTATTATGCTGACCGCCCGGGCGGAAGAATTCGATAAAGTTCTCGGGCTGGAAATCGGAGCCGACGATTATGTCACCAAGCCTTTTTCATCCCGCGAACTGATCGCCCGCATCAAAGCCGTTCTGCGCCGGGCCCAAACCGCCGAAACCGGAAACCTGTTAACGATTACTGACGGTTTGACGATCGATCTTGAAAAGTACGAAGTACGAGCCGACGGTCAACCAATTTACCTGACCGCCACGGAATTCAACCTGCTGAAAATCATGGCCCAGAAACCCGGTCATGTCTTTTCACGGACGCATCTGCTCGATCAACTGTGGGGCGAGGATAAGATCGTCGTCAACCGCACGATCGACGTCCACATTAAAAACCTGCGCGAAAAGCTCGGCGCTTACGGCCGGCTGATCCGCAATCTCAGAGGAGTGGGCTACAAACTCGAAATATGAAGAAAACCTTTTTCTACCGGGTCTTTTCCGGCTATCTGGCGCTAATAATTTTCCTGACGATCCTGATCCTGATCTTTTCCTTTGGAACAGTGCGCAAGCAATTCATCGAATCGCAGGTCAGTAATTTACAGGACCTGAACACCAGCCTGGCAGTCTCGTTATTGCCTATGATCGAAAAACGGGATTATAGTAAACTGGACGAACTGACAAAATCGCTCGGTCAGGAGATTAAAGCCCGCATCACGGTGATCGATACGGCCGGAAAAGTACTGGCCGACTCAGAGTCCGATCCGCGCACGATGAAGAATCATCGCCGCCGGCCGGAGATCGAACAGGCGATTGCCGGGAAAATCGGCCATTCGCGACGCTTCAGTACCACGGTCGAGAAGGACATGCTCTATGTGGCTTCGCCATTATTGCCGGGCGGAAATCCGATTGCGATCATCCGCACAAGCGTCTATCTGAGCGAGATTGAAAACATGCTCAACCGGATCATCGGGCGAGTCGTTAAAATCTCTCTGTTGGTAATATTAATTGCGTTGAGTGCGGCCTTTCTGCTGGCGCGCCGTTATTCTCGCCCGGTCGGTCAATTGGTCAAAGCCGCCCAACAGGTCGCGCAGGGCAACCTCGAAACGCGCGTAAATCTGAACACCAGCGACGAGTTGAATGAATTGGCCAATAGCTTCAACGCCATGACCATCGATCTGAAACGCCTGCTCGCCGACATCGCTCACCAGCGCGACGAGTTGCAAACGATCGTTTCGGCTGTGCCATCCGGTTTACTGGTGCTAAATACCGAAGGCCGCGTTGCCTTTTATAACCGGGAATTCCAGAAGATTACCGCCCTGAAAGAACCGCAGGATAAATTCTATTGGGAAATTCTGCGTGAACCGCACTTTACCGAGTTCATCAGGCAGATTCAGACGCAAGGCGTTGACCGCACTGAGGAGATCGCAATCGGCGACAAGACCTATTTATGCAGCGCCACAGCATTGCCGACCGGCGGCGATATCGTCCTGATTTTTTCGGACATTTCCGAGATGAAAAATATCCAGCTTTTAAAACGTGATTTCGTCGTCAACGTTTCGCATGAATTACGGACGCCGCTGACCGCCATCAAGGGCTTTGTCGAGACGCTTGAAGAAGAGGCAACCGGTGACGAGCATCATTACCTGACGATCATCGCGCGGCATACCGAACGTCTGATCAATATCGTCAACGATCTGCTGACCCTGGCTGAGATCGAGGATAAAAACGAACTCGAATTTGAGGAGGTCAATCTGCCCGACCTGATCCGGGATACGGTCAAGATATTCGAAGAGCGTTTGCGAGCGAAAAATCTGGAACTGATGGTTACGACCGATCCACAGGTTGAGACGATTAAAGCCGACCCTTTCAGACTTCAGCAGGTTTTCATCAACCTCCTGGACAATGCCATCAAATATACCGAAAAGGGAAAGATTGCCATTCGAACTAAAAGGGAAGAGAGGTACTGCCGGATTGAAGTCGAAGATACCGGGAGTGGCATTCCGAAAGAACATTTACCGCGCATCTTCGAACGCTTTTACATCGTCGATAAATC
>JAZDEI010000101.1:0-7930 GCA_043808945.1 Fidelibacterota bacterium
GACTTTTACCCTTCATTTTTCTCCATTCGTTTTGCATAGTTTTCATTAGAAAGATAGCTAAACTATGCAAAATATCAAAGAGATATATGCGTATAATAGATTATTTATTATCTCGTTATATCGTTTTTAAGGTTCGACTAAGTAACCAACTTGCCATTTAACGTACTTCCAGCAGACCTTTAGCATAGCCAGGTAAATTTAAAATACCGGTAGTTTCTACCGTTGATTAAAAAAACGGGGAATTTTATGGAATTCATACATATTCGAAAAAACCGGGTCTATATCAATGCGGATTCTGAGAAAAGGGTATCAGAAATCCGGCGAATTTTAGAGTTATTATTTGAGGCGATCAAACAAATGCAAAATGCGCTGAAGTAATGTTATCTAATGTACACAAAAATGAGCAAACAGTTGGAAACGCAGTAAAACAAACAACTAAGTTTTGACACAGGTTGAATTTGATAGAACGATTGCTTGAAAAAATCGAAATACTTATCCAGAAAATTGATTCTCTACAAACTGGATTTCCAGCCTGGCTAAGCGTCAAGGATTGTGCTCGTTATTTATCGGTTTCCGAAAGTACGATCCGCAAGATGGTAACATCCGGCGATATTCCTTATCGGAGATTGCCGACAACCGAAGGTGGAGCGATCCGCTTTAACAGAAAGCAAATTGACCTCTGGTTTTTATCCGGCGACGTTAAGCCGAAGGCGCGGGCGCGTCAAACATTTGAGGCGTTTCTATGATTTTGGAGAATCAAATTCACCTTGGCGATGCCTTCGATTTACTACCTGAAATTCCGGCAGAGTCGGTTGACCTGATTTTCACCGATCCGCCTTATCAAACCGCCTTAAAAGATATTTACGATTGGACGGCCGGACTTGACTGGCCGAAGTTAGCGGCGGAATTTGACCGCGTACTAAAACCGGCCGGACAGCTTGCGTTATTTTGCGATTGGACAACCGGGCAGGCCATAACAACGGCATTGAAGGATCGTTTTAAATTCCGGTTTATCTGGATATGGCAAAAGACAACGGCGCAACCGATCAATAAGAAAATGCCATTGTCGGAGATCGAACTTATCGCGGTTTATTCCAAGCGCAAATCACGGCTGAAAGACCTGACATTCAACTGGGAGGCAATTTCTGAACAGGGAAAGCCTTATTGCCGTGAATTTAATAGAGTCAATCCGACACGGAAGCAGGTTAAGCCGTACGTTACAAAGAGTGATGGAATCCGGTATCCGCGTCAAATACTGAATTTCCCAAGCAAACCTAATATGACGAAGGCGGAGCGGACGTCACATCCAACACAAAAACCGGTTGCCCTATGTAGCTATATCATTAAAGCCTTAAGCAATCCTTGCGCCCTAGTGCTGGATCCATTCACTGGCTCAGGATCGATTCCGGTTGCCTGTCGCCGGCTTGATAGGCACTGGATTGGAATTGAAAAAGACGCTGAATATTATGAAATAGCGCGGAGACGGCTTGATGATGAAATGTCGCGAGTTAATCTATTTGCGTTAAACGAAACGTAGCGGGCAAGGTCGAACGATCACGGCCAGGCTGGCTTTAACGTACCACTTTTAACATAAAATCGCTTAAATCGCTAATAACGAATGATTGATTTAACGGTATACGAAACAAATAATTATTGCAAGAATTTACTTGATATTTCAGTAAATGTTTTATATTCTACCGGTAGGATAGAATTTCAAAGATTGGAGTTTGAAAATGGACCATAAGAAAATGATGACAGTCAGAGAAACCGCCGAAATGCTTAGAGTATGTCAACGGACGATATTTTACTACATTGAGCAGGGTAAACTAAAACCGGTTAAACTAGGCGGAATCAAAAAGACCGGTAAGAATCTGATACCGGTCGGACAAATCGAAACTTTATTAAAACAAAGGTGAAAAAATGGCTGGTTTACGCTTATTAAAAAACAAATTTTATATCCGTGTTTGGGTTGACGGTAAAGAAAAACTCTTGCCGACGGGCACAGCGAACCGGCGGGAGGCCGATGTTCAACGGTCAAAGATTGAACGTCAAGAATTGGAAATCAAACAGAAAATCCGGGACGAAATAGACGCACTTAAAAATCGGTTGAAGATCCGGGCGGGAATTGACTATTTCTTAAAGAACGTCGGCGCGGAGCGGAACATCACAGAATCGACCGTAAAAAGTTATCACCTGGCCGCGAATGATTTCATTAACTCATTAGGTCGTTTAATTTATTTCAATTCAATTCAGCGATCCAATTACAGCGAACTGTTAAACTATTTGCAAGGTCAGTACAATCCAACAACCGTAAATATCAGACTTCGCGGGATCAGGGTAATGTTAAATTATCTTATAGAAAAGGGAATGATTGAACCACCTTTTCATGTCAAAACGATTAAGACCGACCGACACTTGCCAAAGTTCATCACGCCGGACGAAATGGACGCGATTTATAAAGAAGTTACCGACGAAAAATTACTCGCTACGTACAGAATTTATGAAGTAACCGGCCTTCGGGCAGGCGAATTATTTCATTCTAAATTAACGGGCGATTTTATCACCGTCGAAAAGAGCAAGGGACGTAAAGAGAGGATAATCCCGATCCCGTTTCAGAATATCAAAGATTATCAGATCGCGACAACCGATCCATATTCATTGTCTCATATTACCCACACATTTAGCAAGGCTTGCGCAGATGCGGACGTGACCGGAAAAACACTGCACTCACTAAGGCATACTTTCGCTTTACGAAAACTGATTGAGACAAATAATATTCAGTTAGTCAAAGAACTGTTAGGACATTCCAGCGTAACCGTGACCGAAATATATACAGCATTTCCGGTTGACTTTTTGACGCAAGTGTTCAAAGATCGCGCTATTAATACGAAAAATATTGGACCTACAGTTCAGGCCTGAAAATGCATGTTTCAAGGTTCAAATTCGGATACCGGTAGGATACCAAATGTTTGTATCGTCATATTGCTTGGTACTCTTAATCCGTTGGTTTAAGGTTCAAATCCTTATTGGGGTACAAAACCGACAACGACGAGCTACCGGACGCTGGAAAGATAAATATCCAGTATGACGGATAGGTTTTTTTATTATTGGCAAGATTGCGATAAATTATTTTCGGAATGAATGATTACCGTACGGATTACAATTTAAAATTATGACAAGTAGAGGAATGACGGGATGAAGAAACAAGCCCTAATAACCATGGGCGTAATTCTCTTTCAGACTTTATATGCCCAAAAAACCGAGAATAAAATCATCGTCGATGTCAATGCCGGAAAGAATATAATTAGCCGGCATGTCTACGGACATTTTGCTGAACATCTCGGGCACGGGATTTATGGTGGAATATGGGTCGGAGAAGAATCGAATATTCCCAATACACGGGGCATTCGCAACGATGTTGTAGTGGCATTAAAAGAAATTGCCGTTCCAAACGTTCGCTGGCCGGGTGGTTGTTTCGCTGATGAATATCATTGGATGGACGGTATCGGTCCACGTTCCCAAAGACCGGTGATGATTAACACTCATTGGGGAGGTGTCACGGAAGACAACAGTTTCGGAACGCATGAATTCATGGACTTCTGCGAACAGCTCGGTTGCGAGCCGGTGATTACCGGAAATCTGGGTAGTGGCACCGTCCGTGAGATGTCTCAATGGATCGAATATCTTACATCCGATAATGTCAGCCCGATGACGAACCTGAGAAAAGAAAACGGTCATGAAAAACCCTGGCTGGTAAAGTACTGGGGCATTGGCAATGAGAATTGGGGCTGTGGCGGACAAATGACAGCCCAGTTTTATGCCGATCAAATGCGCCGTTATTCGACCTATTGTAGAAATTACCACGGCAACGAACTCTATCGAATCGCGTGCGGTCCATCCGATCAAAATTATGATTGGATGGAAACCTTGATGAAAGAGAAAATCAATCGCAACTGTTTTCAGGGCATTTCCCTGCATTATTATACGATCTGCCATAACTGGACAACCAAAGGATCGGCCGTCAACTTTGACGAAAGCGAATGGTTCCAGACTATGATCAAAACACGTAAGATGGAAGAATTCATTAACAAACATTCGGAAATCATGGATAGATACGATCCGGAAAAGCAAATCGGATTAATCGTAGATGAATGGGGCACCTGGTATGATAATGAATCTGACTATAATCCGGGCTTCCTCTATCAGCAAAACACGTTAAGAGATGCCCTGGTCGCCGCAGTTAATCTGAATATCTTTAATAATCATTGCGATCGGGTAAAAATGGCCAACATCGCCCAAATGGTAAATGTTCTTCAGGCGGTCATCCTGACGAAAGAAAATCAGATCGTTTTGACGCCGACCTATTATGTTTACAAGATGTACAAAGTTCACCAGGACGCCACTCTGTTGCCGATCGAACTGACCTGCGAGAATTATAAATATCTCGATGACTCTGTCCCGGCCTTAAGTGCTTCGGCTTCAATTGACAAGCAGGGCGTCATACATATCACCCTGACCAATCTCAATCCGACCTCCAATCTGAAATTGACCTGTGATTTTAAAGGCAAAACCCAGTTGTCAGTAAACCGGAGCGAAATTATCTCGGCCAATAAAATGAATTCCTATAATGACTTTGGCAAACCGGAAGAGGTCGGCCTGAAAAAATTCAGCGATCTTCTCGCTAAAAAGAATTCCCTGTCAATCAATTTGCCTGCCAGGTCGGCAGTGATGGTGGAGTTAATAGGGAATTAGGTCGATATTCAGAGTTAGTTCACTGAGGAGTTAGGAGCATTAAAAAGGGAAGCAATGAGCCGCAATGGCTAAGAAAATTTTCCATAGAGTGATCGCCGATCCGGTTATATTAAAATATTAAAAAAGCGGAGAAATAATGATGAAACGATTTTACCAATGGCCGATATACCTGATTTTCCTGGTGGTTTCCTGCGGTTGCGATAGTGAAACAACTACACGGCCGGAATTATCGCTGGCGGAAATGTATCACAACGCCATTATCGACGCGATGGAAGCTGATGAGGATGAGATTGAAAGCAATCTGGTCGCCATTACCAAATCCAACCAATATCTGACCTGGAACGATATCGATGCTGACCCGAGAGTGTTGGTAGTGACTTTGACTAAATATCCCGGCAGTTATACGGTCGGCGATACTGACACGACCTGGTGGGGAGACACCTGGGTCACGGTTGTACCGGAAATGAAAGATTGGTTCGATCGCAATGCGGTTGCGCAGGAAAATGCCGAACTCCGGGCGAAACAACTGCTGGGTTTGCCGCCCGATGATGGTAGTACTCACTGTGCCGAATTTTGGGTTAGTCCGGACGATCTTTTCCGGCCTGCGCCGGATAACGAGATCACCGATCGAACGGCCGGGCTGGATTTTCCGGCTGCAACGGCAACCTGGTACAAAGAGTGGTTCAACGCCAACATCATCTACTCCTATTTTCCGATGCGGTACCCCTGGACGCGGCTCGGTTATACTTATGACTGGGGGAATGAAGAGAGCGAGATCGGCTTGTCGGAATTTGTGGTAATGCAGAATGCCCGGATAGTCGTCGAGTCGGTCAGTACGACCCTGACCTACCTGAATTATTAGACCACCCTGAAGTATTTTTCGGGGAAATCTGTCGATAAAATAAATTGACTTTTTAAGAAATATCGTTTAATATAGGATTGTTCTTTGTTTTTGGGCATTTTACAGGATACGTCGATCTCTCCGGTTGATGTTCCTGAAAAGGGGTAGTCGCTTTTTGGCATTGTTTGATTAAGTGTCGCGTTTGGACTGTTTAGATAAATCGGTACGAAGATGTATCACTTGTTCATGAACGATGACCGAAGATTGGTTCGTGCTTCGGCCCAAAAACATATCTCTTGTTCAATTCTGTTCCGGAAAATGGTTTGCGGTATTTGCTTATCCATTAATTGGAATCGGCGCCGGGAGGGTCTTAGGATTCGCGACCAGGTTAAAACAGCATAATCTCCTAAGGCAGAACCTCACATATTTCTTTTGCTCCGTCGGGAAATGTAACTGACGGGGCTGTGCCGTGAGCGGAGAATGTCGTGTTTGTGTAAGATGTGTTCAACCTCTACGAGGTAGAGGGATTTGTGAAAGGTCGAGGTCGTGTTACAATACCGTAAGCCCTACGGGCTATACCTTGGTAGAAACAGAATATCTGATACCGCGTAGCGGTTATGCGATTGCGAAGATGATTAACCAGCCACCGCGTAGTGGTTATGGAATTCTCGAAATGAATAGAAAGCCATTAATACAGATCAACCGACTACCGCGTAGCGGTTAGAGTATTGTAGAAAGGTAAAAGACAGATAACCATTCCCCGTAGGGGATTAGGAAGGCACAATACATGAAACCCGGTGTGTTCTCACAGCTTTACATCCAATTAGTTTTTGCCGTAAAAAACAGAAATGCCGTTCTTCATCCGGCAATCCGCGACCATGTTTTCGAATATATCAGCGGGATTATCACCCAAATGGGACATAAATCGATTATCGTCAATGGCGTTTCTGACCATATCCATTTATTTGTTGGTCTCAATCCTGGCATCTCGATTTCCGACACGGTTCATGATGTAAAAAGGAGTTCATCTTTGTTCATTAACCAGGAAAAATTTTGCACTGGCCATTTTAACTGGCAGGAGGGATACGGAGCCTTTTCATACAGCCAAACGCACATAAACAACGTTTATAAATATATCCAAAACCAGGAAAGCCATCACCAGAAACGGACATTTCGTGACGAATATCTGGAATTCTTAAAGAAATTCCAGATTGAATTTGACGAACATAATCTATTCGATTTTTTCGATTGATCGTTATTTTAAGACAATTTAAAATTGTTCAACCTCTACGAGGTAGAGGGATTTGTGAAAGGTCGAGGTCGTGTTACAATAGTGCAAGCCCTACGGGCTATGTCTAAGAGGAAAAAGTAATTTATACCGCGTAGCGGTTAGGGTATTGTAGAAAGGTAAAAGACAGATAACCATTCCCTGTAGGGGATCAAGAAATGTCGGGATTATGGAACGTGTTCAACCTCTACGAGGTAGAGGGATTTGTGAAAGGTCGAGGTCGTGTTACAATACCGTAAGCCCTACGGGCTATACCTGGGATACAACATCTCGTAACCTGAATGACGTTTTTATCAATAAATCACCAATATTACCATGCAACTGCCCGGAATATTAACCAAACCAACTTAGTTAGGAGGACGCTATGTCAAGTGCTGAGGATTATCAGGCTAAATTAACCGAAATCGGGGCCATTGCCGCCAATCAGGTAAAATCGCCAAACATGCCGGTGGATGCCTTCTTGCAGGAAGCCGAAAACACCTATCACTGGGTTCAGGACGACAAGGTTAAACTGGTCGCCGCCGGTCTGGACTGGAGCCTGGTGGACGATTTGCCGGTGCGCGCCGGGGCTTTGCGGGAAGCCCAATCGCTCTGGTACAAGGAGCGCTTTTCCCGGGAAGATGCCCAGAAACAATGGAATGAAAAGTCGCCCGACGCGTATGATTTACGCGATACGCTCCTGCATGACTTTCGCTATGCTTTCCGGAATGAAGCCGATCTGACCAGCCGGATTAATGCGATTGCCGAAGGCAGCGGTCATGCCGACATGATCCAGGATTTGAACGACCTGGCCTTGCTGGGCAAAGATCATACCGACCTGCTGACGGCCATCGGATTCGATCTGACCCTGCTGGACACCGCAGCGGCGCTCTCGACCGAGCTGGCCACGCTCTATTCCGAAGTCAGTACTGCTCAAAATGAAGAAAACGCCGAGCGGGTCATCCGTGACAGGGCTTATACCTATGTGAAAATGGCCCTGGATGAAATCCGGAATTGCGGCCAGTTTGTCTTCTGGCGGGACGACGAGCGTCTTAAAGGCTATGCCAGTC
>JAZDEI010000102.1:0-2425 GCA_043808945.1 Fidelibacterota bacterium
TGTATCCGGTTGAGCACTAATGATTTGACAGAATAACAAAACCACTGCGATACTTAAGACAAAATCTCTTTTTTTCATTGTAACCTCCACATTAAATTAAGAATTATTTTTGCCATCAAGTTGATTCTCATTAACTATTACAGGAAATCATCTTTGACTTCCCTTCACCTTCTCAAAAAGCGTGGGCTCGCCGTTTGTGACGACGAAACCCACTCTATGTCAACTGCCCCTTTTCAGGTCTTATTTACAAGTATTTTTTGAAAAAGTCAAGAAAAATTTTCAAGACAGTAAATATGCAAATTTTCAGACAGACAACTGGTCGCGCGAGCCGGTTTTTATTATTCTGCTGCTGTCCCGCTCGATCAGTTCGCGCAGGGCGGGTAAAATATAGACATCCGACAAATCCAGGCTTTTTAACGCCTTGACTAAAAAGTCGACCTGCAAATCCAGGGGAGTATATTTATTGACCACCAGTTTCTTTTCGCTTTCTACCAAACAGGCGCCATCTTTAAAATTACCCAGCCCGTAAATGACGACATAGCCCAGGCGTTCAAATAATTGTTCGCATTCAGTGCGGAGTTCCAGCAGGCGATTTTTTGAAAATTTACTCGGCATGTGCGTTACAAATGATCAACGAAGCGATCACGCTCCAGCATCTCAACCAGTTCTTTGACTTTCTCGGATTCACCGCGGTTAACGATCAAAATAGAATCTTTTGATTGCACAACTATAAGATTGCTAACCCCGATGGCTGTGATCAGATTTTTTCGGGAATAGAAGTAACTGCCGTGTGTGTCGATGGTAGCCACGTCGCCGATCAGGACGTTCCCGTTTTCATCTTTTTCCCTCAGGTCGTAAACCGCATCCCACGATCCAACGTCGCTCCAGTCAAATTTTCCGGAAACGACAAAGACATTTTTAGCTTTTTCCATGATTCCGTAGTCGATCGAAATAGATTGGATCATTGTCCACTGATGCTTTAGCGTCGCTTCAAAATCGGGGGTATCGATTGATTGGGCAATGGTTTGCAGACATCCATGCAGTTCGGGGATAAAATTCTTAATGGCGTTCAAAATATTAATGCCCTTCCAGATGAACATCCCACTGTTCCATAGAAATTCACCGCTTTCCAGAAAGCGCTGAGCGGTGGCCTGATTGGGCTTTTCGGCAAAGGTTTTTACCCTGTATATTTCTCCGTCGACAACTTTGATATTTTTATCAAATTGAATATAGCCATAGCCGATCGCTGGTCTGGTCGGTTTAATTCCAAAAGTTACCAGAGCAGTATGATCGCGGGCGAAACGGAAACCTTCTTCAACAGCCTTTTCAAATTCGGCAACATTACGGATATAATGGTCGGCCGGAAATACTCCAATGACCGCCTCGGGATCTTTATTGGTAATGATCGTCGAGGCTAATCCGATTGCCGGGGTGGTATTTTTACCGGACGGTTCGCAAATAATGTTCTTCTCCGGGAGTCCCTTTAAAGTTTTTAAAATACATTCTTTCATATTCTGGCTGGTGACGACGTAGATTTTTCTTTCGTCCGAGATTACCTTCAACCGCTCATAAGTCATTTGAAGCATGTTGCCCTCACCGATCACATCGAGCAATTGCTTGGGGCGTTCCCGGCGGCTCCGCGGCCAAAAGCGTTTACCGACTCCCCCGGCGATGATTACAGAATACATTTCAATCCCTCTTGCTTATAATTCAATATTGATTTTTCCTTCAAAGATTTTTTGGGTTGGCCCGGTCAGCCATAATTGGTTATGCTGGCGCATTATCTGTAATTCACCACCCCTGGCCAATATCCGGATCGGATAAGCGACCTGAAATACACCATGAATTACTTCGGCAGCCGCGGTCGCACCGGTTCCACAAGCCAAAGTCTCGTCCTCAACCCCTCGTTCATAAGTTCGAATTTGACAGACATTATCATTTCTCAGCGCGATGTAATCGACATTGACATTGAATTTCTTGCGCAGATCCGGTGCCGATTTTTTCAAGTCAATTTTCGTTACATCAGCCACCGGAATTACCAAATGAGGAACGCCTGTATCAACCAGATAAGCGTCCTGTTTTCCAATTTTGACGATCTGCCAACCAGATGGTTCTTTGATCGTCAGACTTACTCTCCGGTCGCTTGTAATCTGTCCGTAATGGTCTCCGTCAGGCGCATGAAAATAATATTCTTCTCGAGCGGCCGTATCGATTCCACTGACAAAAAACAAGGCCGAGCGGGCTCCATTGCCGCACATAGCCGGCCCGGAACCATCGGCATTAAAATAACACATTTCGAAATCATACCCTGGCAGGGTCTGAATAAATATCACTCCGTCGGCCCCGATGCCGGTGTGCCGGTCGCAGAGTTTTTGGCTCAAGACCGCTACTTCACCATGAATTATACTAGACCGATTGTCGATCA
>JAZDEI010000103.1:0-4202 GCA_043808945.1 Fidelibacterota bacterium
GAGGCCGTTCAATGTCGTCAGGATATATTTGCCGCCGGATTTCAGAGCATGGGCGGCATTCTGCAGGATCCGGAAATTCATCTCATCGGTTTCCATGAGTGGGAAGGCGCCTTCGCAGACCGATAAAACCAGATCGAATTCGTTATCGAATTCTAAAGAGCGGGCATCGGCGCGCCGGAAGTCAATCTGAACGCCGGCGGTTTTAGCGTTCGCGCGGGCTTTATTCAACATCGATTCGGAAAGATCCACACCGGTAATATTGTAGCCGCGCCTGGCCAGTTCGATGTCATGCCGGCCGGGGCCGCAACCAATATCGAGGATCCGGACGGATTTGTCGTGGTTGATCTCCTTTTCGATGAAATCCACTTCGCCGAGTGTGCCTTTGGTGAATGATTCCTCCTCGTATTTTTCGCCGAAATTTTCAAATAATTCTTCGTACCATTGTTTGGTCATCGTTTATCCTCATATATTGAAAAAGTAAAAACCATCGATTATAGTCGAAACAAAGTAAAAATAAGTCAATAGTTGTAATTAATCAAAAAACACTTTGTAAACATCCAATAGATACGATTATAATCGTAACAACGGCGGTTTCGACTATGTTCGAAAGCGATCTGCTTCTTCTATCGAAATAGACATAAAGCTATTCATATCTTATTTTTTTCCGCCGGATTGGAGGAGGCCGCCTTTCCGGCATAAAAGCCATCCGAAAGAAACGCGATTATTAGCATTTCTACTCCCGCCCAGATAAAAGTCCTCGCGCCAATGTCGGTTCGGTAGGGAAAATTCTTCAGCCAGCCTGATATTATGAAACCTGCAACCGACATCGCTGCGAATGAAGCGATTGGTAATGAAAATCTTCAACGACACCGAAAATCTGTTTTTTAACTAAGTTCGTCAGTCGCTGTCCGACGGCAGATTCCGGCTAAAAATATGTAATTCAATTGTCCTGTATCTTTTGAACATACTGCTCATTTCCAGTTATTCTGATTTCTCAAACCTGACTTCGCGTTGAATATCGAGAATCTGGGCTGAAGGCACATTAGTAATTTGCATTTGCATCATGAAATCTTCATACAATGTACCATATTCCAAGTCGCCGTCGATTAGTGAAATCCATAAATCGCCCCAATAGAGCGACCGGCCTGAAATAACCATTCCCTCCTGGTCGGAACGGACCGGATTGGCAAAAGAACGAAATTGAAGCAAGGCGCAGAGTTCATTGTTTCTCTTCGAAATCCCGCTCCATTGAAATTTCAGATCTTTCATCTTAATCGCGCCAAAATTGCCCATTAGGATTTCCTGGTCTTTGAAATTACCAACGACGATTACCTCGTTGAGTTTCATTTGGTCGAAGTGTTGCCAGAAAGACGGTTCAAACAGTGCCGCATCCCACACCAGCATCTTGATAAGTTGTTTCCGATCGTCGTTTGGAAATTTGTTAAAGAATTCTTCGTTCACAATGTCCGGGGAAAGCCGATATGTAAAGTTTTCCATTTCTGGATAAGGAGTTAATGAATTATCAGCCACCTCTTTCTGCGGCGGATTAGCCGTTCCGATCCGAACATGATTCCATTTAAAAGAGCTGTCGGCAGGATTTCGCGAGTAATTGGCAGTCGTCATAATATAACTCAGGATATTTCCGGAGATGTCCCGATTCGTGAGGCAGGAAGATACCTGATATTTCTGTAACCGATTATTTTGTTTTTGGGGGAAAGGTGGAAGATTATCTAACGCAACGTAAACCGAGCGTAATTTCCCGGATTTCGGCTGCGTTCGGGCTTCTGCCAATAGGAGAGATAATGCCAGCAATAAAAAACTGAAAGCGCAGACCTTTCTGAATTTGGAGTATTTCATATTGCCTCCTGTTTTCATTTGATTAAACGTTATGAATATTCTATCATATCTTGAGCCGTTTCGTCAATTCCATTTTAAATCGGAGTATTTGCTCCTTTATTTTGGACAATCTCCTCTAAACGGTTAAAGTAATTCAGGTATGATTTCCGTCCTAATTCGGTTATCGCACAAATAGTCTGAGGCTTCTTTCCGACAAACGATTTGTTAATAGTGACATAACCGGCTACTTCCAACTTTGTCAAATGTGTGCTCAAGTTGCCATCCGACGTTTCAATAGCGTCCCGCAGAAATCCAAACGTTGCACCATCTGAAGCCATTAAAACTGATAGAATCGCTAATCGGATCGGAGCATGAATAATCGGGTCCAACTCCCGAATTGTATTAAGATTCATTTGTGTTTCTCATTTTTTTGACCTGGCGGTTTAACACCAACCCCGGCAGGATCCATCCACACAAAACTATGAGCATCATTACCCACAACCGCATATTTCCATGAATAAACGCCATCGCCGACCCACCAATCCACCAGAAGAACGCGGAACCGGCTAATAAATTCGATTCCAGAATCACACCGCATGCGAAAACTGCCATACCCATTAACAGAGGTGTCAGTACGACGACGAGACTCCATGGATAAATTGCATAGACGGGAAATACGAAAATTAGAATTAGCGAGGGTATTCCACAGGCAATCCAGATACTCGCGCAGATTTTCTTCGGATACGACCAGACTCCCTTTTTTTCGGTGGCCTTTTTAACGAAAAGAAATCCGATCAACATGTTTCCCAAAACCATGACTAAAAGCGCCGGAATGATCCATCGGGAGGAATGAGCTTTTTGAAGAAGCCCGATCATCAGGATCATGAGCATGGAGAAAATGCCAATCGCGACGAAGAAATTCCCCGATTCGGCAGTTTCACGACGGGTCTTTGCGATCATATCCTTAATGATTTTGATTTCCTGTTGAGTCTGTTGCATGTTCATATTATCCTCCAGATTGAAAAGTGGTGTTTATTACAAATAACTTTACATCACAAAGTAATTAAATATCTGTTTATTGTCAAGCTTTTTTTAACAAAATCTCCATTTCTTCAGATTTGTCTGATGTACAAGCTCGGTCAGGTGTATCAGTAACTCGGGAAAATTTTGTTTAAACAGCTCATCTGGTGCATGAAGATTTAGCCGTACTTCTTCACCTATTTCGTGTAGGTCGTATAGTAGAAAGGATTATTTAAAGCGCGGCCCGCAGTTCGGTTAGTCTTTTACGCAGGGATGGCGCCATAGTGAAAAAATTCTCTAATATTTCGCAGGCAAAATCGTCACAATGCGCACAATTGACAACTTTCTTTTGCATCCCGCAGAGGCGAATTTCACAGACCTTGCAATGGCTGAAGACATTTTCGCCGACAGTCAGACAACCGGTGCAATTAATATCTGCCGGCTTAATATCGGCGTGGTATTCCTTCGACCACTGTTCTGCAATTTCTTTACGTTTGGCGTCGTCATTGGCGATAGTAGCCAGATAGGCACCGCATTCATGGCAATTAAGACCACAGTAAGCAATAATAGATTTCATAATAGTTCCTTTCGATTATTTTTAAATTTTTCCACATTTTTAGCTACGCTCAGTGTCGCAACATTTACTTGGGTTACACCGCACCTGCCCGATGTCAGACGGGTCTGCCCGACTGCTAACGCAATTACGCAGGCGAGGAGCAGTGTGCCCGGTTTTTTGCAAATTTATATAGATGCTAAAATCTAAGATGCGGTTTGCCTTTCTAATTCGGTCAGATAAATAAAAGCTTCGTCGAAAGAATAGCCGCACATTTCGACAGACGGTTTCAGATTACGACAGACCGATGGAAAATCCGCCCTTCCATGAATAGAACACAGATTCCTTTCGGTCAAATGAATGCAGGGCATGCCAGCTGGTTTGCCATCAGGTAGACCCGGAAGCGGGGAAGAAATCGAAATCGCGATGCAACACGCGCCACAACCTTTCCGACAGGCCATCGATCTTTTCAAAAAACTTCCCGAATTAATTGATTTTTGTTTACGTTTTCTGCCGTCAGTCTTACTGATCCGGCAAAATTCAAACCTTCGATTTCATCCAACCTAAAGGTATTTGATAGCGCAGATAAAAATCGAATCCCCAATATAGTGGAGCGCCGAATTTACCTCTCGCGTTGTCACCGCGTTCCTGAACGTAACTGCCACTCGAATTGGAGTATTCATAAACGCATTTATTGAATTCCGGCCCTTTGAAACCACCCTGGATGGTTGCGCCGATACAGAGCGGGATGATGGGCGTTTCGTATTCCATACTTACATCGAGCAGAAAACCC
>JAZDEI010000104.1:0-15239 GCA_043808945.1 Fidelibacterota bacterium
ATCAGTTTTGTAGTGGTCATGCTGCTCACGGTTTATATCACCTTTACGACCCCGCCCCAATATGAAGCCAAGACGACCCTGATGTTGTCCGGGCGTGCCAGTTCCACCAGTGCCCTGTTTCAGAATCCGCTCATGCCGACCAACTTTTTGAAGGTCAACAACGAAATCGAGGTTTTAAAGAGTGCCGCCCTGGCCCGCAAAGTCATCAAAGCCCTGCGGAACTCACCCGAGGCGGACAGTCTCTACATTCTCGGTACGAAAGAATATAAGAGTAAAGGCATCAGCCTGGGAGATGTAGTCGGGAGCATAACGGTCGGTTTAAAACGGATATTCTTATCGACGGGTGATACCGGTCTTATAACGGCGGACTCATTGGACAGGTCTTTGGTCAGAAGTTTAACTGCATCGATGAAAATCGAACCGATCCGCGAGACCGAAGCCCTGCGTCTGACGGTAACTTCGGTCGATCCAAATGAAGCCGCCCTGATTGCCAACATAATTTCCCGCGAATATTATCGAACCGATGTCGAATATAATCTCGGGGAAGTGATCGAAATGAAGAACTTCCTCGAAGAACAACTCGGCGAGATCGAAAAGGATCTGAAGGAGTCCGAAGAGGTTTTAAAAGATTATCAGCGCACCGAAGGCATTTTCGGCCTGGATGAAACCGCCAAGATTCTGATCGACCAGCTCAGTACGTTTGAAGCAACTTATTATACGACTCTGGCGGAACTGAAGGTCACCCAGCAAACCGTCGAAAACCAACAAAAAATGATGACCGAACGCGAACAGATGGTCATCAAGGAAGCCATCAATACCACCAATCCCTTTGTGGCCCAGCTGCGCCAATCCATCGCCGAACTGGAAGCCGAAAAAATCACGGCCATGGTCGTTCAGGGCTATGGCCCTCAATCGGAAGGCATCATCGAGTTCGATAAAAGGATTGCCGATTTAAAGAAAAGACTCTTTAGCGAAGCCGAGAAAATCACCAATCTGGGCCTGACGGCCGAGGAACAATCCAAAATTTCGGCCGATCTGCTGAACAAGGCCATCTCCAGCAATGTGGAGTTAATTGCCCTGGAAGCCAGAGGTAAAGAATATAAAAAGCTGGTCGATCAGTACGCCGCCAAATTGGATCGTCTGCCGACCAGCACGCTCGAATATGCCCGGCTCGACCGCGATCGCCAGGTCAACGAAAAATATTATATCCTGATGAAAACCAAATATCAGGAATCGCGCATCACCGAAGCCAGTAAAATCAGCAACGTGCGGATTGTCGACCCGGCCGTACCGCCCCAAAAACCGGTCAAACCTAAGAAAAAAATGAATATTCTGCTGGGTTTCTTCCTCGGACTGGGGCTGGGAGTCGGAATTGCCTTTGTGCGCGATTATCTCGACCATTCGATCAAATCCGGAGAAGATCTGGAGCGCCTGGGACTGACTGCCATCGCGATTGTCCCGACGATCGATGTCAAGAGTGCTTTAGAGAAGATCGGGAAAGTCTATAAAGATAGAGTTGTGGATGATGAAATTTTGTTAAAAGCCCGGCTGATCTCCCATTATGATCCCAAATCAGCCGTAGCCGAAGCTTACCGAACCCTGCGGACCAATATTCAGTTTATGAGTCCGGACCACCCGATCAAGAGTCTGGTCGTCACCAGTGGCGGGCCGGGCGACGGGAAGTCGACGACCGTCATTAATATAGCGATTACTTTTGCCAGTCTCGGGAAGAAAACCTTATTGATTGATGCCGATCTGCGCAAACCGGTCCTGCATAAAATATTTGAATTTCAACGCGGTCCGGGTCTGACCCAGCGCCTGATCGAAGACCTGCAGGACGAAGATGTCATCCGCCAGACCGAGGTTCCCAATCTGTCTCTGATAACCTGCGGCGATATTCCGCCCAACCCCTCTGAACTGCTTGCCTCGCAGCGCCTGAAGAATTTCATGGAGCGCATGAAAGAAAAATTCGACATCGTTCTGTTCGATTCACCGCCGGTCATTGCCGTAACCGACGCGACCGTCCTATCGCAATTGACCGACGCTCTGATTCTGGTAGTGCGCGCCGGAGCAACCGATATCCGGGTTCTGCAAAGATCGGTCGAACTCTTGAAACATGTCAAAGCTCCGCTGATCGGGGCTGTCCTCAATGGCGTCAATATTTCGACCGGCTATGATTCTTACTACTACTATTACCGCTATTACTACTATTACAGCGATACCGGTCTGAAGAAAAAAGCTTCGCGCTCGAAGAAACATCACCGCTCGGTCTGAAAAGGTCCGGAGCGCTCCCGGTCGGTCGGATTATGTAGCCCGATCAGCCCTAAATTATCGATATGATCCGTCAAACGTCACAAACGCCTCAATCCCGCAACAATAACACCAAACTGGAGTTGAACCGGATTTACAATCGGGATTGCGTGGCCGGAATGGCAGAAATTCCGGACGGCAGCATCGACCTGATCATTACCGATCCGCCCTTTGCGATCAATTTTAAGGCCCGCCGCAGTAATTATCACCGCACTCAGTCGCGCGTTCTGGAAGGTTACAATGAAATCAAGCCGAGCGATTATCTGGAGTTCAGCCTTAACTGGATGACCCAGGCCTATCGGATCCTGAAAGAGAGCGGCAGTCTGTATGTCTTTTCAGGCTGGAACAACCTCAAAGAGGTCCTGATGGCTCTGGATCAGACCGGATTTATCACTGTCAACCACCTGATCTGGCAATATCAGTTCGGAGTGGTCACCAAACGGCGTTTTGTATCATCCCATTACCACTGCCTGTATGTCTGTAAAAATGAGCGCCTGCGCAAATTCTTCCCTTATAAACGTTTCGCGAAAGAAGCCCGCGACCTGAATGGCCGCAGTCTGCATTACCGTGATAAAGAAGATGTCTGGCAAATCAAGCGCGAATACTGGACCGGGAAAGCTAAAACGCCGACCAAACTGCCGGCCGAAATCATCAGAAAAATCCTGACCTACTCGAGTGCCGAGGATGATATAATTTGTGATCCGTTTCTGGGCTCAGGACAGGTCGCCGTAGTCAGCCAGCTGCTGAGACGGCAATTCATTGGTTTTGAAATTAATGCGGCTTACTACGAATTTGCCCTTAAAAGGATTGCGGAGACGGTCAGTCAATCCGGCGATCTTTTCGCCGGGCGAGCTACGCAATAAGAGCAAGAATTGGCCATTTTATATTATCAGAAATCAATCAGCCGGGAGGCAGTTCTCGGACAGTTTTATCCTTTTAGGAACCCTGAGAAAATCGCGGGCATGCTGATCGGCAACGATTTGGACGCCTTGCTCTCGGCGGCTTTATTGAAGACCCAATTCGGCTGGGATGTGGTCGGAATCTATGATTACGAAACCATTTGGCACTCGGCCGCTGACCCGGATTTCCCCGCAAATTTATTATCCGGAAAGTACCTGGCGGTCGATCTGGATCTTTATCACCCGAATATTCCGTCGATCGGTCATCACATTCTGGAAATCAAAGACCGGGAAGATTTGCCGGGCCAGCGCCTGGCGCTCAATCCGAATCTGATGCGCGGGATCAGTCTGCAAAACTATCGGTTCAAATATCCGTTAGGTACGATCCATTTTCTACTGTGGGTTTTAGGAATCGAAATCGCTGACTCTGCCGCTCAGATGCTGATCTGGCTGGCCGATTCGGCTTATATAAATGGTCAGACCCAGCGTTTCCGGCAAAATGTATCCGACTGGCTTAACGGATTCATCAAATCAGAAACGTTACTGAAAACCTTCCGGGCTATCGACCGGATCGAATATGAGCAACAACTGCGCGATGCGGTTATTGCGCAGCTGGTTAAAATTTCAATCTGCCAGCCGGGCGGCCAGATCAGATCGCGCCATTTAAAAATGACCGGCTATCAATGTCAGTGGCATAATCCCGCCATCCAGGGCGCCGATATTCAGGCGCTCAACAATTTGATAACTGAAATTACAGGTTGGAAGACAGTCCGGATGCCTACCGACTACCGATTCATCCGAGGCGTCCGGCGTCATTTGGGGATTCCGCAGATATTTGAACGATCCCCGACTCTGGCAGAGTTTCTGAGAGAGCAAGCCGTTTTCTCCTATGTATTTCCATTTTCAAAAGTGATCTGTATCACAAATAAACTGAACCTGAAACCCAATTGATCGGTTTTGTGTTTTTTTATAATATAACCCTTGAAAAAATGATTGACATAATTTCAAGACAGGGCATATATTCCTCCGCAATGAAAAACGAAACCAATAAATGCGGCCGCACAAATGGAGTAATCATAATGAAAATTTCAAATTATTTTACTGACCGCAAGATTTTATTCCTTCTTGGAATAATTATCTGTACAAGTGCTCTTTTCGCGCAGACATCAAATTATGCCTACCCAAGTTTTCCCAAGGATCAGTGGGTTCTGATTGGATTTCCGGTGACGCCGACCGATCCTGACCCGGATGCAGTTTGGGGGCCATATTTCGGGGGAGGCCAGGGGCATGATGACAATGCCGACAATACCCAATGGCGCTTTTCTCGCTGGAATAATTACTACGACGCCTACGTTCGCTGGGGTGAACTGGATCGGGATACCAATGGGGTCTACACCGATATTGGCGAACCGACTGCGATCATCACCGGCTGGGGCTACTGGTTTTACCAGAATAATGCCAGCGAGGCTACTTTTAATGTCACTGGCACCAAGGCCAATGACCAGCAATCGTACCAGATTCAGCTGGATGCACCGCAGAACAATCATCGCGGGCGCACGATGGTAGGCAATCCTTTTACCTTTCCAATCGATTGGAAGAACAGCGAAGTGATCGTTCATTCCGAGAGCGAACATCTGGATATGACGATCCCGCTCCTGACTGCCAACGAGATGGGATTGATCGATCAGCACGCCTATCCCTGGAACATGGGCCTGATCTCCGGCCAGGATAGCGGCTATCTGCCTTACAATGCCACCACCGGCGGCGTTCTCCCTAATTGGCAGGGCTTCTGGGTTGAACAGCTTAATCGTTGTGCCGAAAACCTGATCACCTACCATGTCATTCATCCGCAGGGCGATAATCTCTGCCAGTTTCAACAAGCCCACTATGGTCGCATCAACCAGCAGGACGATCTTGGCAATGACCAGATCCCCGAAACCGACCGCTTTATTATGGTTGTTTTAAATCCGGAAAGTACGATTGAGGTCGAGACCAAATCCCAGGGCAATGCTACGGTTTCCTTTACTAACTGGCAGACTCTCCCGGATGGAACACAATTAACTAACAGCAACGGATTTGAAGTCACCTTAGTAGATTGGATTGATAACGGAGACAATAAATACACTTTCACTTTCGATATCCGGGCCACGATTGAACCGGCTAAAGGTTGGTCGACGGGACAGTGGATGGAACATGTTATTTTTACTTTCGGAAGCAATAACCATGTCACCGATGTGCTCTATCCCAGCGCTCCCAACCACGGCAATGATGAAGATCCCTATATTCCCTGGAGCAACAGCGGCAACGGCAATGCGGCCGCTTATACCGCTTTGAGAAGTATTGAGAATGCTATCGGACAGGCCAGCGACATTGTCCTGACCCTCAAAATTCCACCGACCAATGTCAGCTTGGCGAAAATGAGATCTGAATACTTACCGACCGATGTGGTTGCCTTGGAGAATGAACGCGACTGGATTATGCCGCTCTCTGTCAGAAATACGGACGGCAGTGTCCAGGACAATTTTAATGCGATTGGCATTATGGCTAATGCTTCCGATGGTTACGATATAAACGATGTCGCCCAGCAAAGCCCGCCGGA
This sequence comes from Fidelibacterota bacterium, assembly GCA_043808945.1. Taxonomy (GTDB): domain Bacteria; phylum Fidelibacterota; class UBA2242; order UBA2242; family UBA2242; genus JAGNGI01. Next base: position 5,809 of record JAZDEI010000104.1, read on the forward strand.
TACCTACCTGGAAATCTATTTTCCACATAATGAAATGACTGATTTTTATAATTACTGGTACGAACGTCCAGTCTCAGTCTGTTACGATCTGCGCGCCGACTCGTCCCATAAGGAATGGAAAATGGTAGTTGCCGCTTATACTAATCCTCAGGGAACGGACAATGTTAAAAACCAGCAATGCACGATTCACTGGGATGCTTCCCCGGTCAGTGCGGAATGGTCCCTGCAATTGCAGGATAAGGATCGTAATGTACTGGTGGAGGATATGAAAGTTACCAACGAGTATTCGTTTAATACCCAGGATGTTTCGTACAGCACCGAAACATATTACATATCAGCAACCTTCCTGCCGGCTCTGGTAGGGATTAAAACAGAAGTCGTTCCTGTAAGCTATGCCCTGTTGCAGAATTATCCGAATCCGTTTAATGCCAGCACCACGATCCGTTATCAGGTCCAAAAATCGGAAAAAACGACTCTGCGGATCTACTCCAATACCGGCAGTCTGGTGCGGACATTGATCGAAAACACCTCAAAACCAGGAACATATTCAGTTCGCTGGGACGGCCGAAATGATTATGGACAAATAATCGGTTCGGGAATGTATATCTGCCAGCTTCGCAATGGCAACGACGTAACGGCAATTAAAATTGCCTTGATTAAATAAAAATATTTAAATAACAGGATGGAATCCATGGAAACACAAAACAAAACAATGAATGAAGAGTTGACCAGGTTACCTTACAATTCACCTGCAATTCTGGAAAAATGCGAAATTACAGCCGATTTGCAGACCAATGTTCTGCCGGATGAACCGCCCCCACCGTTATGATTGAATTTGGCATGTTATTGATGCCGATTGAGGTATCTATAACCCAAAAAACGGATAACTATGAGCGGTTTCAACTAAGGATTTTATTAATATTGGGAATTTAAGGAGGAATCATGAAAGAGATAAGAACGCTGATCAGAACTGGTCTTCTGATAATTAGTAGTGCGTTAATGAGTTTGATTTATGCCGGCAATATTGCCCGCGAGTTCAATATTTTCGCCCCACCGCAAAGCGCTTACGTCGACCGGGCCTCTTTTGTAGTCGTAACGGCAGTCGTCGGGAATAACCGGGTCACGGAAGTCGATATCATTGACCGCGATGAGGATGGCGATTCGGATGATACCCACGAGAACCTGACCCTCACCCAGGGACAGAGTTATGTTCTGTATATCAAAGATGGTTCTATCAATGACGATTACGCCGTAAAAAGGGATGGCGATTATTTCCGGATCAACGGTTCGCATCGCATTCAGACCATGATCGGTACGGCGTCCGACTGGGAATACGACTACGTGCCGCCTTACTGGCACACCAATGGCACAGTGGATTTCTTCGTTTATGTGCCGTATGGACAATCCGCCGACGAATGGCGGCTGAATGTCATTTGCTATGAGAATAACACTTCGGTTCTGGTCGAAGATATTACCAATACGGTTACGCAAGGCTCGGGGTACACCTCAGTCAAGGCCATCGGTACCGGCACCGTTAAATGGAACGGGATTCTTAATGAAGGCCAGGATTTGCTAAAAGTAAAAGGTGTCAACGCTCTAAGCAGCTATCCGGGCGGGCGGACTTTTCACGTCCACGCTAATGATTCGGTGGCTGTCATGGTCGGTTCCCTGAAACAAAATGATTCCGGGCGCGATGACGGTTGTTATGTCATGGACGGGTCCGGATTGAATGTCGCGAAGGAATTCTATTTCTATCAGCCGGATGGTGACAACAGTGAAAAAGAGGTCAAGATCAATACCTATTCACAACCGGCCACCATCAATTTATATTGCTGGAACAACAATCAGTGGAATCCAATCGTGACCAATCAAGCCCTGGAGGCTTACGATTATTTCACCTATACCGGGAATGACGGCATCGGATATACTCAGGAACTCTTCAAACTCACGGCCACCAATAACGTGGCGGTCTGCACGGGTACCTGGCTGGAAACCGGCGATATCGGCACTTCCGATATGGCCTGTTATGTTTCTTCGGAGTACGGTTACGGCGCCGGACACAATTATATCGTCTATTTGGCTCCGCCCGGAACCGAACCGGACGGCGATTATACCCATGCCTATATCACGACCATCGACAGCAACACGACCGTGACTATCAAAGATATAGCTACCAATGGAACGATTATAAATGAAAGCATTGCTTTAAGCACCAATGAATTTTATGATTTAAAAGTAAATACCACCACCTGGAACCAATTGACCAGCGGCGACAATGAACCGTATATCAGGATCTATTCGACCAAAGAACTCCGCGTATTTAACTCGAACTGGAATGACAACTGGCTGGCATTTGCGGCCGGGATTGTCGTTCCGCAATACAGCCCGCTGTATTATGAAAATTTCCCTTACGAACGCTGGGTATTCATGGGCTTACCGTTACAAACCACTTCGAATAATCCGGACAGTATCTTCGGACCCTATTTCGGAGGGCCGGAGTGGAAGGACGATTCATATGACAATCGCGAGAATACAAACTGGCGTTTCTCCCGCTGGGACATTGATTACAACACCTACGTGCGTTGGGGGGAGCGTGATTATGATGGTGGTAGACACGGCGATCCAGCCAGACCTCAGCCGGGATTTGGTTACTGGTTTTATAACCGATATGGCTCGGCCATCGACTTTCCGGTTTATGGAACGGCGGTTGATCTGGACGAATCCTATTACATTCCGATTAATCCGCCACAGGGTGAAAGCCATCCCGGTTTGAACCAGCTCGCCAATCCGTTTCCGATTGTCATCGATTGGAAAGACGCCGGCGTGGAAGTCACGACCAATTCCGGGACTTCCGAAAAGACTCTTTCGGCCGCGGTCGCTGACGGATTGATCTCGCAGTGGTCTCATCGCTGGAACGGTTATGAATATATTCCCTACAATGCCACTAACGGCGGCGATTTTATGATCTGGGACGGTTTCTGGGTCGAACAACTAAAGGATTCGACCGACGCTACTCCAAGTACGGCGACTTATTCGGTTGCCGTCGGTAGCGGTGGACATAACTACGATATAGTGTTATTCAATCCCAACCCGGCTTTGGCTGATAATCAGGTTGATCGAATTAGAATAGATTTTGCAAGTCAATACTATCCTCAATTGATCGAAGTCACATCATATATCTATCATATAAACTATCCGAGCTCAACGAAATACATTTATCCTTGTTATGCCGGTGGGTCCGTTGTGACTAGCCAGGGTTTTGCGGTTACACTGGTTGAAGTCGGTAGCGATCATTATATATTAGAGGTGCGCAATTCCGGGAACACCGTTCCGTTGTTTGGTTTTAAATTCACTTGCTACCTCAATTCTCTGTCTTCCCCCGTGACCGGTACCACCTATACGGCCACCCGTCTGGGAGGAACTTCCGGGAGTGGTTCACCGATTTCTTTACGATTGAAAGTTCCGCCCACCGATGTGGATCTGGCCAAATCGCATCCGGTAGCGGACAATCGCAATCCGTTCCGTAACTTGATAACCGAGGCCCAGGAATGGTTCCTCGCGCTTTCCGTGCGCAGTAACGCCGACGGAAATGTCCGGGATACTTACAACGGTTTTGGGCAAAAAGTCGGAGCTTTCACTCAGTTTGACCAAAACGATGCCCGCAATATTACGCCATACCTGGATTCGTTTATCGATATTTACTTTCCGCATAATGATAAATCCGATCTTGAAAATTATTGGGTAAGTCATCCAATCAAAACCTGTTACGATCTTCGTCCGGAAAGAGATACGACCAACTGGGATTTTGTCGTCAGTAGTTATAACTATCCGGGACAGAACAGCACACTTTTTTGGGGTCCGAACGATTTGCCGGAAGTTCTCCAGCTGACTCTGATCGATCTGCAGAACCAGAATACGGTCGACATGAAAAGTGACAGCACATATATTATAACAACTCCGACGGGGAACGGTCTGCAGACTCTGAATTTCCGAATTCAGGCGATAAGACCCGATCTGGTTGTCACCGGCCTGAAAGAACCCGGAACCCAGCCATTGCAGTTTGCCCTGGATCATAATTATCCCAATCCGTTCAACGCCACTACAATGATCCGTTACACCATTGATCAGGCCGGCCAGGTCAAATTGGCCGTTTATGCCATCGACGGAACTCTCGTAAAAACCATCGTGAACGATCACATGAACAGCGGCGAATATAAAGCCATCTGGGACGGACGGGATCAGTTTGGCCGAACGGTAGCTTCGGGCATTTACTTTTATCGCCTGACGATCGAACAGCATGTTAGTACCCGGAAGATGGTTTTACTGAAATAGGCTGAGATCCGGGAAGATAGAAGACAGCAGAATATTTGGATAGGTATTTATTGCTAAAGGGAATGATATGTTAAATAAATTCGTTGCGGTTAGCGATCTTTATGAAAAAAAGAAATATGACGCGCCGCAAATCCTGATAAAAGAGCAACTGCGGATCAACCTTCAGACCGGAGTATTGCCGGACGAACCACCGCCACCGCTTTAATGGCCGCCTCGTCAGGTGCAGAATTTTGGATGACATATACGAGTTAATCCGCACAGCCACTCAGCCGGTCAACATTACTACCTGCGGTGACAGCATGTTGCCAACCATTACGCCGGGTGTGCCGGTGTTGGTTCAGCCGCGTTCGGGCTTCCGGGAAATCAACAAGGGCGATATTGTCGTGTTTTTACGGGGCCGTAAAATCGTCTGTCACCGGGTCATATTCAGCCTGCGTCTCGGGTACCGGGGATTCGTTTATGAGAAAGGCGACAATAATTATTTGGGTCGTTTGATTCCAGCGGCGGCCGTTATCGGAAAGGTTATTGGGGTCGCTGGAAATAATAAAATTCCATCCATGCCCGTGCGACTGACGCCCGGCGGTCTGCTTATCCGGCGCGCCGCCGACAGTTTTTACCGACTTATCAAGTACCGGAAAAATACTTAAATCCCAAAATAAGCTATCCAGCTCGAAAAAATTAGTGTCTTCAGTGTTTGTTAGTTGCGAAAATATGTATATATTTCTCGACGAATGAATTCTGAAAGACAATTTTTAGTAGAATTTTGCAGAACTGTATTTAACGAATCGGACTATCGTCCGACCATTTATGAAGATCTGCTCGATGAAGAAAAACTGTTCCGTCTGGGATTGTACCATCAGATCCTGCCGCTGATCAATCATCACCGAACGGTTCTGAGCCAGGCGTTTCCGCAGCTTTCGGCTGATTTTTTCGAGAAATGCCGTCTCTATGCGGTTACCAATGCCGGTCGCGTCATGCTCTATGAAAATTTCCTGGCCCGTTTTGATCGCCGGCTGAGCGAACGCGGGGTTGAATACCGCCTGTTCAAAGGCCCGGTTCTGGCGTTTGAACTGTATCAATATCCGCATCTGCGGACTTTTGGCGATATGGATATATTAATTCGGGAAGAGGCTTTGGAGACTGTGCACCAGATCCTATCCGAACTGGGTTGTGAATTGTGCGACGATCTATATAAAGTTTTCCCGAATGCGATCATCAGGAAGTACAGTTTTGCCCGGCATTATGCGACGATTAAAAATCCGTTCGTGGCGATCGACGTGCATTTGAGTCTGAGCGGGCGCCTGCATCCGTTTCAATTTAATGTTGATGATTTCTGGGAAAATTCACGTTCCTTCCGGATCGGGGAGCGTGACTATCGGACTTTTGACCACCCTCATCAGGCCCTTTATTCGCTCTATCATTCGTTTAAGCATTATTTTTTCAAACTGGTCTGGCTGATCGATTGCCGCCGGAATTTTCAGATGGCCGACTTTGACATGCAGTCATTCCGGCGTTTACTGAAAAAATACAATCTGTCTAAAATCTGGGGCATTTATGAACAGGTCGCCAGAGATTTAGAGGAAGGCGAGTACCCGGGGAAAAAATCCGCCCGTCATCTTTTTCCGCAAGTTAACGCGGGACTGGTTCTGCAGGGAGTCATGCCGACCACGCCCGCGCGGGCCCGGATGCTGCTGCCATTGCTTTATTTGCCGAGATTACACCAGAAAATAACCTATCTGTGGCAGCAGCTCTTTCCACCCCGCGATGTCGTGCGGGATTTTTACGTCAGTCAGAATTTAAAACCGACCTGGCGCAATTATCTGCGCCTGCGTCGCCGGGCGATGCGCGAACTCTTCAACGATTAAATACGAGGCAATCATGATTTATAAACGGACAGAGCAGGTAGAATGGCGCAAGTTTGAAAACGAAAGCCTGTTGCTGAACGTTCAGACAGGCACCTACTTCCGGATCAATGAAGTTGGTAGTTTTATCTGGGAGAATCTGGATGGTAAAAAAACGGCTGAAAACCTAATCAATTCAATCGTACGACGCTTCGATGTCTCCGAAGCGACTGCCCGCCAGGATTATCAGAAATTCACCGAACAGCTTCTGCAAGATAAGTTGATTATTTCAGCCGAGTAAATCCACTCTTGAAACTTTTTCAAAAGAACTATCGTCTGCTCGATTTTACAATTTTCGTTTCGACCAACAGTCGCGATCTGGTCGAGATTCTGGATGAGAATTTTCTTTATCCGGAGATGCAGGCGGCTCCACCGGCCCGCGGCTGGTTCCGGCTCGACATTGAGGTTGTCAATAATCTGGAACATGTCCGCGAGCTTAGCGATGAATTTCATTATACTTACAGCCGTGAGCAAGAAGCCTTGCTGTTGAGCTATCTGGACGGCGCGATCCGCGTGGAAATTTCATATCCCGGCCGGAAAATCAGCGCCAAAGTGGAGAAGATTGCTCTGCATTACCGGGCGGCTCTCGGCAACTGGCTCCTGACGATCCCGTTTGCTGAATTGGTCAAAGAGTATCATTACTATTTTATGCACTCGGCAGCGCTGGTGAAAAATGAGCGGACTTTACTGCTGGCCGGCAAATCCGGCCGCGGTAAAACGACCCTGGCTCTGGCATTATTAAAGCGCGGCTGGCAATATATTTCCGACGACGAAGTTTATCTCTATAATGATCAGGGAATTTACGCGCGCGGCGGTCCGGTCAGAGCCAAAGTCACCTGTAAAACCTGGGAAATGTTCAGCGATATTCTGGGAGTACCGGATAAATTCCGCGGAAAAAGATTGATTGATCTGGAGGCCGCTTTTCCGGAAAAAGTCCTGACGATCGGAAAAGTCGCGGCGCTGTGTGTCATCAAACCGGCCGATGAACTGCGCCTGGACCCCCTCAAACCGATCGATGTGTTAAAGGAATTATTCTCGCTGGCTTTTCTGAATTCCAATCCTGAATATACCAGTGAAAATTTTGATTTTCTGGCGAATTTCAGTCATTTGATCCCTTGTTACAAGCTGGCTTTCACGACCGATTTTGAGGAATTGGACCGTAGATTGTCCGAGATCATCTTAACTACATGAATTTAAAGAGCATGGCAGACGAGATTACCATAATACGGCCGATCCGCGGCAACCTTTGGCGGGAATTTAAAGAACTGTTACGCTATCGCGAACTGGGTTATTTTCTGGTCTGGCGCGATCTAAAAATTCGTTATAAACAGACGGTGCTGGGGATCGGCTGGGCCCTCTTACAGCCCTTTTTACAGATGGTGGTTTTCTCGATCTTCTTCGGGAAATTGGTCAAGATTCCTTCCGAGGGTGTGTCGTATCCGGTCTTCGTCTATGCCGGACTCCTGCCCTGGACCTTTTTCGCGAATGCGGTCAATGCCTGTAATTATGCCGTGATTAACAATGCCGGATTGATCCGCAAGATTTACTTTCCGCGTTTATTAATTCCGCTCAGCGCCCTCGGGACCGGGCTGGTCGATTTCCTGCTGGCGTTTCTGATGCTCTTAGCGATCATGCTTTTCTATCAGATGCCATTGACCATCGGTCTGCTCTGGTTGATTCCGCTGACCGCCATCCTGTTTCTGACCGGATTAGGAGTCGGTGCGCTCCTGGCGGCCGCGGCGGTAGCCTACCGGGACATCCGTCATCTGGTTCCGTTTCTGGTGCAACTGTGGTTCTTCATCACCCCGGTGATTTACCCGGCCACGATTGTAGCGCCGCGCTGGCGATTTTTACTGAATCTGAACCCGATGGCCGGAATCGTCACTGAATTTCGCGCAATTATCCTGCATAAACCGATTGACTTTGCGGGATTGTATCTGGCGGGGGCAATCGGATTGCTGTTCTGTATCTGTGGCGTTTGGTTTTTCAATCGCAAGGCCCGCGAATTTGCCGATATTATATAGACGATGGTAGCATTAATGTCAGATATGAACGTCATTACGACTGACCGCTTGGGGAAGAAATATCGCCGTGATAAACTGGCCGGACCGGATAATTTTCGGGAAGCGCTCGTCAAATTTATAAAATCGCCGTGGCAGTTATTCAAACCAGGCCGTCGCACAGCCGGACTGCCGGCCGACCGTGATTTGTGGGCGATTCGGGAGGTCGATCTGCAGGTCAAAGCCGGCGAAATCCTCGGCATAATCGGGAAAAACGGCGCCGGTAAAAGCACCCTGCTGAAAGTCCTCAGCCGGGTCACACCAGCCAGCCAAGGTTCGGCCGTCATTCGCGGCCGCATCACCTCTTTACTGGAAATCGGGATCGGTTTTCATCCCGATCTGACTGGCCGTGAAAACGTCTTTCTGAATGCGGCCCTGCTGGGTATGAAACGAACCGCGGTGCGGGAGCGTTTCGATCAGATCGTGGCCTTTGCCGGGATTGGCGATTTCATCGACACCCAGGTCAAGAAATATTCGAGCGGCATGTTTGTCCGGCTCGCATTTTCAATAGCGGCTCACCTTGACTCAGAGATCGTATTTATTGATGAAGTTCTGGCGGTCGGGGATACCGATTTCCAGAAAAAATGTCTGGCCAAGATCCAAGCGGTGGCCGACGGCGGCCGGACGGTGCTGTTCGTCAGTCATAATTTGGCCGCGATCGAACGCCTCTGTAATCGCTGTATCGTGTTCGATCACGGGAGAATCGTGTTCGATGGTAAAACCGGCGCCGCCCTGGATTATTACCGGTCGAATATTTTAGAGAAAGTTGATCGTCAGGGTAATCTGGAAGTGGAAAGCGAGAACCGACCCGGCGATGGGCGCGCGCGTTTTCAGTTCCTGGAAATCCGCGGAGGAAAAGACGACAGGGATAGTTGCGGAGTTTATTCCGGCGGATCGGTTACCTTTAAAATAGCAATCAAATTGACCGCTAAAATCGCCGAACCGCGCATCGCGATTGTCATCAAGGATCAATCCGGGCAGGTGGTGCTGCGCCTTTATACGCGTGACAGCCGCTTTTATTTACCAGATCAAGAACACGATTTTCGGCTGGAATGCCGGGTTGCGGAACTCCCCCTGACCGCCCGGCGCTATCAGGTCGATCTTTGGCTGAATGCCGGCGGGCAGACGATCGATTATG
>JAZDEI010000105.1:0-3252 GCA_043808945.1 Fidelibacterota bacterium
GTCAATTTATATTTCTCAATACCAATCCTTAAACGATTCATCAGATGGACGATAAATCATGCCGACCGGCTCGTCACGGTCTCGGAAGCCATGAAAGCCGAATTGATCAGACGCGGTTATTCCGCATCAAAAATCGATGTAGTCTATAACGGGGTTGACGAATCACTTTTCTATCCGCTGGATCTGGCAGAATCGCGCAAGCGGCTGCATCTGCCACAGATTAAAAAGATCTTATTATTTGTCGGTTCTTTAACAATCACAAGCAAAGGCATCGATTTGTTGCTGGATGCAGTTCAGGAAATTACGGAGTCGAACTTAATGGTCTACCTGATCGGCACAGGTGAAGAAAAACCGCAGATTGAGGCCTTAATTCATCAAAAACAACTCAGCGACAAAATCATCCTGCATGAACCGATACCTCATGCGAAACTAAATGACTGGTTCAACGCTGCCGATCTGCTGGTTTTGCCAAGTCGCAGGGAAGGTGTGCCGAACGTCATTTTGGAGGCTATGGCGACCGGGACACCGGTTGTCGCGTCAAATGTCTGGGGCATTCCGGAAATCGTAATACCGGAAATTTCCGGACTATTGCACCAACCCGGATCAGAATGCGATCTCAGAGAAAAAATCACGCAGGCGTTAAACCATACATGGGACAAAAAGATAATCAGCCAATCGTCGCGGCGCTATTCCTGGACGACAAACTCGCAACAATATTTTCAAATATCACAAGATTTAGTAAAACCTACCAGGTAGAACATGCATATATTTTACTTTTGCTTCGAAAAAATCAGTCAGAAAGGCAGTGCCAACACGCATGTCATTGAAGTCGTCGAGAATTTTGCTAAAAGAGGACACCGCGTTACACTTTTTCTTCCACGCCTCGACCGTCAGATGCAAACCATGACGACCGGCAGGATCGAATTTGTTTACGTTCCAGTTTTTAACCTGCGATTAATGACCTGGATCCTTTATGATCTCTATTCATTCGTATTTCTGCTTAAATACGCCATTCGGCATCGCCCGGACATCGTTTACTTCCGGGAAACCCAATCATGGGTGCCATTGTTTTTTGCCAAACTGATACGCTGTAAAATTATTATTGAAGTCAACGGTTGGGTAATAGATGAACTAAAAATGGTCGGGTATTCACGCTGGAAGCTTAAAGTGTTAGAGGTTAGTCAGCGTTTCAATTTCCGGCATGCGCATGGCATTATCACAGTTTCGCCAGGAATAACGGAACTTGCCCGTCAAACTTATCGCCTAAAACCTCACATATTGACGACTATCCCGAACGGAACCAATCCCGAGCGTTTTCTGCCTTTGGATATGACAGAAACCAAAACTCGGCTGAAATTAGAAATTAACCGTGATTATGTCGGCTTCCTCGGTTCCTGCTATCCATATCACGGTTTGGAAAACCTGATTAACGCAGCTCCGCTTGTCTTGAGAGAAATACCAGAAGTCAGATTTATCATTGCTGGTGAAGGCGTTAGTCGCAGCTACTGGCAGAAACTGGTCTCTGATCTGGGACTGACCGAGAAATTTCTTTTCCCTGGTTTGATTCCGACTGAAAATGCGGTTGATTGGATCAACTCCTTTACGATTTGTGTTGCTCCCTGGCACAAAGTCTATATGGACGACATTGGTGTTTCACCGCTGAAATTATTCGACTACATGGCTTGTGGTCGACCAGTAGCCGTTAGCCACATCAAAGGCGTCACCGAAATTGTCGAAGCTCACCGGTGTGGTTTCGCTATCGACGTAGAAAATCCGGAGATATTCGCCGAACATTTACTGATTCTGTTACGGGATCGAAATCTACGGGAAAGCATGGGCAAGCGCGGTCGTGAGGGAATCCTGCGCGATCATACCTGGCAGATTACTAAACAGAAAATATTGCATTTCATCGACCGGATTCAGGATGTCTAAATTCGTCATAAAAAAAATATATTATCCGCTCATCGATTATCTGAAAGGTGAAAATCTTATAGCCTGTTTGCGGTCGCTGGAAGCAAGCCAGTACTTCCAGTCGGAAAAATTATCTAAGATTCAATTTGTCAATTTTAAAAATTTATTGAATCACGTCTATGCCGCCAGTCCCTTTTATAGGCAAACACTAAAAGAAAAGCATCTGTCTCCAGACGATTTCCGTTCGCTGGAAGACCTGCGATTATTACCGATCATTACCAAAACCGATATTCGCGATAATATTGATGATTTTCTTGATAAAACCTATCATGGTAAGATTTATTCCGGACGCACCAGTGGATCGACCGGAATTCCTTTACAGTTGTATCACACCCCATATTACAGCAGTTGGGATTGGGGCAGTCGCTGGCGGGCCCGACGCTGGTTCGGTGCGGATTACGGAGATCGCGAAGTTGCCTTATGGGGCAGGCCAGTCAATTCAGCCTGGGAACGGAACTGGGGTTCCTTTAAATCCCGGATCAGAAACGTACTTCTGCTTTCCGGATTTAATTTATCCGAAACTGAACTGATGCATTACTGGCAAAAAATTAAACGGTTTCACCCGGATTATCTCTATGGATACGCCTCGTCACTGGCTCAATTCGGACGGTTTATCGAAGAAAAGATCAGACCGGCCGAGAGAATTAAACTAAAAGGTGTTTTTAGCGCCGGGGAAACTTTACATTTACCCGACAAGCAAATCCTCTGCACCGTTTTCAACTGTAAGGTGTCCAATGAATATGGTTGTTCGGAAGTCGGAGCTTTCGCCTATGAGTGTCCGAGCGGAAACTGGCATATTTCCGTCGAAAATACAGTCGTGGAATTCATCGATGTAAACGGCAATCCGGCGGACGAAGGCGAAATTTGCGTCACATCATTGACCAATTTTTATATGCCGTTGATCCGCTACCGGATAGGCGATCACGGGATGCGGATTGCCGAAAAATGTTCATGCGGTCGTATTCTACCGTTAATGAAACTTACGGCCGCCCGGATTGTGGATGTGGTCAAGACCCGCAATGGCAAAATTTTTTCCAGCAACCTGTTCGATTATATTAATGACGCTCTAATAGATAAGGGCGCCCGCGGGATCAAACAGTTTCGCATTATTCAGAATGACTTTGAAGATTTCCTCATCCAGATCGTCACAGATAACTCGGTAAAAAATGACTCCCTGGCTTTCTTCGAGGCAAAAATGCGGGAATACCTCGGTGCCGAAATCAGGATCAATTACGAATTTGTATCCGGCATTCCGCAGGACCAGACCGGTAAAATCAGATC
>JAZDEI010000106.1:0-6101 GCA_043808945.1 Fidelibacterota bacterium
CATCATCATTATCAAAGATATAATGCTGAAAGGGGTCGGACTGGGTTATGTCTGGAAAGAAACTCTGGTGCTGATCGGTATGACTGGCCTTTTCCTGTTAATCAGTTTGAAAAAATTCAAGATCAGGCTGGAATAGATGCACACAATCCTGTTCTTATTGCAAAAAGAATTCCTCCAGGTTTTCCGCAACCGGATGATGCTGCCGATCATTTTCGTCATGCCGCTGATCCAGATGATTATCTTAGTCAATGCCGCCACGATGGAAATGAAAAACCTGAATTTGTTTATCGTCGATCAGGATCTCTCATCGACCTCCCGGCAATTGATCGACCGCTTCGCGGCTTCGCCATTTTTCCGTATTAGCGGACGCTCGTTTGCGATGGATGAAGCCGAATCCGGGTTGAAACGCGGCCAGTGCGACATTATCATTCACGTCCCGGCCAATTTTGAAAAGCGACTCGTGCGGGAAAACCGCGCCGAAGTGCAATTCTTGATCAACGCCATCAACGGCACGATCGCCGGAATCGGCTATGCCTATGCGGCTTCGATCACAGCCGGTTACAATCGCGATATTCTCCTGAAATGGAATAATCCTACTGCCGCAATGACGCCGATAAAATCGATTGGAGTTCGAACCTCTTTCTGGTACAATCCGGAACTGAACTACAAAGTCTTCATGGTGCCGGCGATTCTGGCGGTGCTGGTAACCGTCATCGGTGCATTTCTGTCCGGCCTGAATATCGTTCGCGAAAAAGAGATCGGCACGATCGAACAAATCAACGTCACCCCGATCCGCAAGTACCAGTTCATTATCGGCAAACTGACGCCTTTCCTGATCCTCGCCTTAGTTGAATTGGGCGTCGGTTTGACACTCGGTAAACTGCTGTTCGATATTCCGATCAACGGTAGTTTAGTTCTGCTTTTCTCTACGGCGGCGATTTACCTGTTGGTCGTGCTTGGCATGGGTTTGCTCGTCTCTTCTTTAGCCGGAACCCAGCAGCAAGCGATGTTTATCAATTTCTTCCTGATGATCGTGATGATGATGATGAGCGGTCTCTTCACTTCCGCCGAAAGTATGCCCGACTGGGCCCAAACCGCTAATATCTTTAATCCGATCGCCTACTTTATGCGACTGGTGCGTATGATCCTGCTGAAAGGCTCCGGCCTGGCCGATATTTTCCGGGACGTAATCAGCCTGTTTATCTTCGGGATCGCGATGCTGTCGCTGGCGACCTGGCGTTATCGGAAGACGACGTAATAGGCGTCTAAACTTTTTACCACGAATAAACGCAAATAAGAGCACGAATTAACACTAAAATATTATATCACTCCGAAAGGCACCTTTATAAGGAAATTTCAAGTACCAAATACCAACATCCCCGCCTGCCTGCCCTGGCGGGCAAGCCAGGGACTGACGTAGTCGGGCTGGCAATTAATGACCGAATGTCCAATAGGCAATGACCGAAAGTCGGGAACATTTGCCTGCCGAAGTTTGGAATTTGAATTTTCGGTGATTGGTACTTTTTTGGAATTTGCCTGCCCGGATGAACATTCTTTCGGACGGGGATTTTGGAAATTGGAATTTATCTCCGGGAGAGGTTGTACCTTTCCCCTCGCAAAATCTGCGTTCGTTCTAAGGCTATTTTCCCCGACTGGATCGAATCGGCAGTGGCTGTGTCGAATTGAATCCCGACCTCGCCAGGCATCCAGGGCAATGATAATTGGCTGGTAGCTACAAATGCCAGCGAATCGCCCCAGATTAGGCAGAGATATTCCAGATGTTGATAGTGATATTGTACTGCCGATTCATCCGGCAGCAGGTTTTGATCCGTATCCAAGAATAAAGCAATCCGAAATGCTTCCGTGATGTCTATAACTTCACCATCTTCAATAACAATGTCATTACTTGTATTTTCCGAATTATCACTCTCGCAACCGGCCAATCCGACCAACAAAAAAGACATACCCATTTCAATTGATTCTTAACCATGTGCTTCCTCCTTATAGAGATTTGGCAAATTCGTAAAAATCACTCCAAAGTTTATAGCGCTCGATTTCTGCACCGTTTGTTTTGATCCATTCCTGAATTTTCGGATCATCCGCCATCTGGCAAATGTAATAAACGTAAGGCTTGACCAATTCCTGCCGTTCCAATTCGATGAAATAAGGAGCATAATATTGCCAGACAAAACCGGTCTGGGCTTCCTTTTCCGAAGTTACTTGTAACATTTGAAATAATGACGATAATTCATCAACCAGGATTTCGATTGGTTCCTGTTTAACTGAATCTTCCTCTGCAATCTGCGCCGCAGATAAAAAACTAAGCATTATTTCCGCACTCGCAAAATTACCATCATAGCTTTTTGAATCCGGTGATATAAAAATGTTAATATTTTTGGAATCTTTCTTCTGAACACCCGAATTCAGGGTATTTTGCATGGCATTTAAGGCTTGACCGGTTCGGCTGGAACTCGGTTCCAGGGCAAGAAACCGGCAATAGGCTAAAAGTGCCGGAATCCGGTAATTGTCATTCTGGTAAATTATGCCCATCATGTAATGGCTGCTGGCATGCTTGGGATTTAATGTAACGGCATGTTTTAAACAGTCCAGCGCCTTCATTTTTTCATCCAAATTCAAATAGACAATCGCCATATTATAATAAACCAGATGATGTGCGGGATTTATGTCAATAGCTTTTTGATAGGCTGCTAAAGCCTCCTTACGGCGTTTTAAATAATCAAGACATGAACCTATTTGGATATACGTCAAAAATAGCAAATCCGAATTAAATTCAGCCGCTTTTAGGGCGGCATTCAAACCATTATTATATTTCCTCATTTGCATGTATGAATAAGACTTCTCATAATAAGCCTCGGGATTATCGGGGTTAAGCCTGATCGCATTATCATATTTTTGAATGGCGGCTTTATAATCACCTGCATCATGTAAACGAATACCTTCTTCGATTAGCTGCTTCGTTTCAGTTGAATTTTCTTTCGGCTGAATGACAGCATCTCTGATTGTGAATACACGCGAACTACATCCCCAAAACAGTAATAGTAAAAACAACAGAATCTTCCGCATCGGACACCTCACCTTGTTCAACTTACCTGAAAAATACACCATCGAAAAGGCCGGGATAAAACAGGGTTGCACTATCCTTTTCACATCGCTTGCGTCATTTCTAATTATATTTTCCCCGCTCTCAATCAAACCGGCGGCCTTGCTTCGATTCATTCCCTTCCTTATAAGTAAATCCGGTTTTACCCGGCGATGAACAAATCAAAATCTCTGAGAAAAAGTTACTACTCTCTTTGCGCTTATTCAGTCGAAGAATCGTCAACCGGAGAGAATACCAATTCCTCATAGCCCAATTCGAAATAACGGTTTGATTTTATCAAATGATTTTAGAAAAGTCAATAAAAATCTGATGACGACTAGAACCACTAATGAACACTAATAGACGCGAATATGGACATTATTGTCATTGGTGGTCATTGATTGCCACTTAATGTTCTATCGGTCATCGATTTGAAATTTGAATTTTTCAATCTGATATTTGAAATTTTCATTATCCAATCTTTCAGCTTGAAAGCGTGCGCCAGAACCCTTATTTTATGCCAAGAGGTAAATATTATGGACAGAAGAAAATTTATCAAGACCGGCGCGATTCTGACCGGCAGTATCGTGCTGGGAGTTCCCCGGATTCTGGGCAAAGAGACGACCTTCCTGGATTTGGTGATGGTCAAAAACGGTCAACCGGCCGAGATGGCGCGCAAGGCCCTGGATATGCTCGGCGGCATATCGCGCTTTATTGCGAAAGGCGACTCCATTCTGCTCAAACCTAATCTAAGCTGGGATCGCGCCCCGGAATACGCCGCCACGACCAATCCCGAATTAGTAGCGGAAGTCGTCCGGCAATGTTATCAGGCCGGCGCTAAAAATGTCATCATTCTCGATAACACCTGCAACGATGCCAGACGTAGTTATGACAACTGTAAAATTCCGGAACTGGCCGGAAAGGCTGGCGCCGAGGTTCGTTTCGTGCGCGACAATCAATTCGTCGACACGCCCATTCCCGGCGGTACACAGTTAAAAAGCTGGTTGATTCACCAGGAAGTTTTTAATTGCGATAAGCTGATCAGCATGCCAATCCTCAAGCATCACTGGGTCGGACTGACTTCCGGTTTCAAGAACATGATGGGACTGATCGGCGGTAATCGCGGTCGAATTCACAGACCGTATGCGGAGTCGATTGTCGACCTCAACCGCGTGATCGTCCCGAATCTGACAATTATTGATGCTTTCCGCATCCTGCGGCGCAATGGGCCTTCGGGCGGAAATTTAAAAGACGTCGAACAGCTGAGTACAATCCTGGCCGGAACCGACCGGGTATTGGTGGATGCCTGGGCGGCTAAAATCTTTGGAATCGATCCGCAAACGCTGGATTATCTGAAATTGGCTCATTCGGCTGGCATGGGACAGATCGACATCAATAAATACCAGCCGGTCGTTTATTCATTTAAGGCATGAAAATCAAGCCACTAACCTTCAGGAAAACTTCGCAGATCATTTTATTTCTGCTGTTTACCCTGACGGTTTTCCAGGCTACTTATCCATTCAAACCCTGGCTGCCGCCCGAACTCTTTCTGTGGCTCGATCCGCTGACGGCCATCACGACCCAGATCGCCGGGCATTTCTTCGACATCGTCTTTTTACTGGCACTGATCGTTCTGCTCAGCCCGCTGATTTTTGGCCGGGCATTCTGCGGCTGGGTCTGCCCGCTTGGAACAGTCATCGACGGCTGCGATCATGTCATCTCCCCGAAAAAGCCTAAAGATTCTCGTCGCTTGCGCCCGATAAAACTCATCATCTTGAGCACGGTCATTATCCTTGCAATCTGCGGAGTGCAATACGCCTGGCTGTTCGATCCGTTGCCGATTCTATGGCGGTCAATGGGTGTGATCAGTATGGCTTACCTGTTTCTGCTCGTTGACACGTCACTGAATGGCATTGTCACAATCGGCATCTTTCCCGATACGATGCTGAACGTTCAGGATAAACTCTCCGGTTATCTTTTCCCTGTGGCGAATCCCGATTTTGGCGGACTAATCGCGCCGTTGCTAATTATCCTGATTATCCTCGGGCTTGGCCGCCTGACCAAACGCTTTTGGTGCCGTTATCTTTGTCCGCTGGGCGCGTTGCTGGGATTGGTTGCCCGGCTAAGTCCACTGCGACGCATTGTTGATGCCGAAAAGTGTACGGCCTGCGGCATTTGCAGACATAAATGTAAAACGGATGCCATCGAACCGGATTTCCAGACGACCGCCAAATCGGAATGTATTCTGTGTTTGAATTGCCAGCGCGATTGTCCGACCGACGCGATTACCTACGGCTGGCGTTCGCCACGGCAAATGGCAAACCGGATCGACCTGTCACGCCGGGCGTTCATTGGGACGGGAATCACTGCCCTCGCCGGAGCCGGATTATTGAAAATCAACAAGATCGATCCACGTCGCACCGACCGACTGATCCGTCCGCCCGGAGCATTGAAAGAAGACGAATTTCTGGAGCGCTGTATTCGTTGCGGCGAATGTGTCCGCATCTGCGCCACTTCCGGGAAATGCCTGCAATTATCTGTTCTCGAGACCGGACTGGAAGGATTTTTAACGCCATTAGCCCAATTCCGGCGCGGTTACTGCGAGATCAATTGCAATCTCTGCGGACAGATTTGCCCGACCAAAGCCATTCAGCCGTTGAGCGTTCCCGAAAAACAAAAAACCAAAATGGGCCTGGCTATTTTCCTCAAAGACCGCTGTATTCCATATCGACTGAATGAAAATTGCATCGTCTGCGAAGAACATTGCCCGACTCCCGATAAGGCCATCAAGGTACTGTCCCGTGAATTTATCGATCCGGTCACCGGACAAAAAAGAACGATCAACTACCCGTACGTCGAAGAATCACTATGCATCGGTTGCGGAATTTGCGAGAATAAATGCCCGCTGAACGGCGAGGCAGGCGTGATCGTAGTGCGCGAAGGTGAAGAAAGGTTGCAGGCATGAAATCAATCAGAGCGTTATTAATTTTCATCCTATTTC
>JAZDEI010000107.1:0-26727 GCA_043808945.1 Fidelibacterota bacterium
AATTTTACCAAAAACAATTTAAATTTTAAGGTGGTCATGAAAGACGAATATTATATGGATATTTTGAAAGAAAGCGGCGCTATTCTCAGCGGGCATTTCCTGCTGACTTCAGGTTTGCACAGCGCTACTTACGTCGAAAAATTTAAAATTTTACAGTTTCCGCTCCTGTGCGACAAACTCTGTAAAGGCATCGCCGATAATTTCATGAAAGCCAGCCCGAATGTCGTTCTGGGCGCTGCGACCGGCGGCATCATTATCAGTCACAGCGTCGGTCGTATTCTGAGTTCCCGCAGTATTTTTGCCGAACGCGAAAATAACGAACTTGTCCTGCGACGAGGATTCAACATCGAGAGCGGCGAACGCGTCGTTATTGTAGATGATGTCGTCACAACCGGCGGATCGTTATTGGAATTGATCGACCTGGTCGTCAAATACGGCGGCCACATTCTGGGAATTGGCGTTCTGATCGACCGAAGCGGTGGCAAGATCGATTTCGGTTTTCCGTTCCATTCCCTGATTTCAATGGAGATTCCAACCTATAAACCAGCCGAATGTCCCCAATGTCTGGCGGGAATTCCACTGACGGCGCGCGGGCGGACTGGCAAGCAATGATCTTTTGCAATCTGGGAAGTGGCAGTAAGGGCAATTGCACTTATGTCCGCAATCGGGAACGGGCGCTACTGATCGATCAGGGTTTCAGTCTGAAAAATTTGCACAGCCGCATGGAAATCAGCGGCATTGACGGGCAGACGGTCGGGGCCATTATTTTAACGCATGAACATTCCGATCATCTCAAAGGCGTTGGGATTTTTGCCCGGCATTACGGCACCCCGGTTTATATTACCGGGCAAACTCTGAAATCCATCAACCCGGAATTATTAAATAAGGTCACGGTGCGGACATTTAACACCGGCGATGAATTGCAGATCGAAGATCTGAAAGTCAAGACCTTTCACATTCCGCACGACGCCGCCGACCCGGTCGGCATAGTCGTCTCAGCCGAAAATCTCAAAATCGTCGTAGTAACCGATCTGGGCAGCGTCATCGAATCGGTGCTTGTCCACATTGCCGACCCGGATTTGCTGTTTCTGGAAGCCAATCATGATCTGACGATGTTAATCAACGGACCGTATCCGTTGGCCATTAAACAGCGCATCAAAGGCCGTAACGGCCATTTGTCCAATGTTCAGTCGCTGGAACTTCTGCAACGGTTGTCCCACCCGCCTGATCAAACACTTAATCAGGACAGCAACGGACGTTTAAAACACCTGATCCTCGGTCATCTCAGTGAAATCAACAATCATCCCGAAATCGTTCGGGAGTTCTTTGAAAAAAACACGGAAACGCCCCGGCGCAGTTTCCAAATCGAGATTGCCGATCAGTACCGGCCGACCCCGGTCATCGAACTGCTGATAAATTAAAATCAATAAACCATTTTAACTGAAGGTGCATTATGAAAAGTATGATTATCTTATCGCTCACAGCGATGGCTGCAATCCTCTCGGCGCAGACACTGAAAGAGTCTGACATCACCGCTATTCAGCAAAAAGTCCAGAAATTACCTGACGAGCAAGTTTTACCGACTGAAGTCGTCGTCATCGAAACCGACTACGGCCGAATCGTGGTGGAGTTATTTTCCAATCAAACTCCTCTGCATGCCATGAATTTTAAAAAATTAGTCAAAGCCGGATATTATACCGGGACGACTTTTCACCGGGTAATTCCGGAGTTTGTGGCCCAGGGCGGCGATATTTTAAGTCGCGACGCCGATCCGGCGAACGACGGCACCGGCGGTCCGGGTTATACGATTCCGGCCGAAATCGGACAGAAGCATCTGCGCGGTTCATTGGCCGCTGCCCGGATGCCCGACCAGGTAAATCCCAAGAAAGCCTCCAGCGGTAGTCAGTTTTACATCTGCGTAAAAGACCTGCCGTTTTTGGATCGCTCCGGCTATACGGTTTTCGGGAAAGTGATCGAAGGCATGGATGTTGTCGATAAAATCGTCGCCGTCAAACGCGACCAGCGTGACCGGCCGGTCAAAGATGTCGTGATGAAATCCGTTTATATGGCAGACATTAAATCACTGAAAAAATGAACCGGCAAATCGGCCTGGCTTTAGGCGGAGGCGGCGCCCGCGGTCTCGCTCACCTGGGAGTGCTAAAAGTACTCGAGGAGAATAGCATCCCGATCAATTATATCGCCGGGACTTCAATGGGCGCAGTGATTGGGGCGATGTATGCTCAGTTTCCGCATGTCGAACAAATCATTGACCGCTGGCTGAATTACCTGAGAAGCCCGGAATTTAATTCACTCGGCACCCGCTTTATCGTCAGGCACGGTGACCAACCTTCGCCGTTGTCGCATTTTATCAGCGACATCGCCCAGCGCGTCGTCATTAATATTTCACCAAACCGGGCCAGCATTCTGAAAACCGAACGTCTGACCAACGCCCTGAACCGGTTAATTGCCGACGACGACATTCAAAATACGCTGATCCCGTTTTGCGCGGTGGCTTCCGATCTGAACAGCGGACGGACGGTTGTACTGCGAACCGGTAAAATCCGCGAAGCCGTCACAATCAGCTCTTCGATTCCCGGTTTTATCGCACCGCATGTCCGAGACGGCCAATTGCTGACAGATGGCGGGGTCACGGCCGCAGTGCCGGTGGAAAACGTCAGAGCGATGGGCGCCCAATTCGTAATCGGCGTCAATGTCGGCATCAATACTCTGCAACCACTCACCGAACCAAACATCATCGATATCTTATCTCGCAGCGATCTGATTCGCGGCATCGAGCAGGCCGATCGCCAACTGAGCATGGCCGATATTCAAATTCACCCGAATGTAAAAGACGCCCACTGGAGCGAATTTTACCGGTTCGAGGAATTTATCCAGGCCGGGATCGATGCCACCCGGGCTGTCGTTCCGGCAATCAAAGAAAAGATCAGGACGACGGATAGTTTCTTTCAGACTATTTTTTCCAAATTCATCGGGAAGCACGATTTATGAGAAGACGGGCAATTTTTATCAACTTATTACTACTATTCAGCATGGTTTTTTCCGCGACCGCCAGTGAAGAAATCCTGACGATCGAAACTTTTCTGGCAACGAATGGCATTCACGCCGGCGAGCGTTTTTCGGCCGGCGTGGTTGTGCATATTCAGGATGGTTGGCATATCAATTCCGACAAACCCGGCGACGAGTTTCTGATTCCGACTCAATTACGTATTTCATCTTCGACTGAGTACCAGATCGAGAGGATCGTTTTTCCGCTACACATCCTTAAAAAGTTGGATTTTTCCGATCAACCATTAGCGATTTTCGAAGGCGATGCCATTATTCGATTTGACGGCCAAATCGCCGACAGCGCCGACTCGGTCATTATTTTACAGGGAACTCTCTATTCGCAGGGTTGCAACGACCAGGTTTGTCTGGCTCCGGCCGACGTTCCTTTCAGTCTGACGATCCCGGTCTTGCCAGCCGATCAGCCGGTGACTTTCACCAATCAAAAGTTTTTTAGCGAGCAAGCAAAACCGGAAACCGGCGCCTCGGCCAGCGGTTTTAATATTCAGGACTCATTGGAAAAGAAAGGTTATTTACTGACTTTTATCCTGATTTTCCTGGGCGGTCTGGGTCTGAATCTGACGCCCTGCGTCTATCCGCTGATTCCGGTCACCATGAGTTATTTCGGTGGACAGGCGGTCGGGAAAAAGAGTAAAACCGTGCGGATGGCAATTCTTTATATCCTGGGGATTGCGGCCGTGAATTCCCTGCTGGGAACGCTGGCGGCGCTTTCCGGCGGTTTTCTCGGAACTTTGATGACCAATCCGTTCGTGCTGCTCGCGATCGCCGCTATCCTGGTTTTTTTGTCGCTCAGTATGTTTGGAGTCTATGAGTTCGGCGTTCCGAATTTTCTGCTGAATCTGGCCGGCGGCAGTCGCGCCGGGTATTTGGGTTCACTGCTTATGGGATTGACAATGGGCATTGTCGCGGCGCCTTGCATCGGGCCGTTCGTGATCGGTTTATTGACTTATGTGGCCGCCGTCGGCAAACCCATGTTCGGCTTCCTGATGTTCTTTACACTTTCGCTTGGACTCGGTCTGCCATTCTTATTCCTGGCGATTTTCTCGGCCAGAATCGATCGCCTGCCGCGCTCCGGGGAATGGATGGTCGGAGTTCGGATCATTTTCGGACTTTTACTAATCGGTATGGCGCTTTATTTCATCAAGCCGCTGTTACCGACCAGCATCGCCGGAAATATTCTATGGCTTTATGCAATCGGCGCCGGTCTTTATCTGATCTTGTTCAATAAATCCGGCAGTGATGCAAAAGGCTTTGTCTTTATTAAAAAAATAGTCGCGGTCGTGGCGATCATGGTCGGCGTCTGGTTCCTTAAAGCCGATAATGCCAGACCGGCGGAGATGAACTGGCAAACATATTCTGCCCAGGCCTTTGAAATTGCTCTGCAGAATAACCGCCCGATCGTGCTTGATTTTTACGCCGATTGGTGCATTCCGTGCAAAGAGCTGGATAAATATTCGTTCAGCGACCCGGAAGTCATCCGGCTCAGCGAGCAATTTGAGCTATTCAAGATCGACCTGACCAGCGGCGTCTCACCCGAAGTGAAGGTCTTGCAGGACAATTACAAAATCAAGGGCGTTCCGACGATCGTTTTCATCGCGCGCGACGGCCGGGAAATCGAGGATTTGCGGATACTCGGCTTCGAAAAGGCGGACGTAATCGCCGCCCGGTTACGTAAGATTTCGTACTGATACAGAGTTATTATTCAATTCAGGTTTTAATATGTGGTATTTCATCGCTTTACTCTCCGGTTTTTTCATGGCTACGGCGGATGCGTTTTCAAAGAAAATGGCCGGGCGCATCAGCGCTCTGCAATTAGCCTGGGTTCGCGAGGCTTATGCCCTGCCGTTTCTCCTGCCAATCCTGTGTTTTATCAAGATCCCGGCACTCGACGAGACCTTCTGGATTGCGATGGCGGTCTGTGTTGTGATGGATATGATTACGACTTTGCTCTATATGCGGGCGATCCAGATCGCGCCACTATCGCTGACCGTACCTTATCTGGGACTCACGCCGCTCTTTCTGCTTTTAATCCCCACTCTGGTTCTGGGCGAGAGTTTGTCTGTCACCGGGATTTTCGGTGTCATTCTGATTTCGATCGGTACTTACACCCTTCAGATCGATCGCGCTAAACACGGCTGGCTGGAGCCCTGGTTGGCGATTTTCCGCAATCGCGGTTCGCTCTATATGCTGATCGTCGCGATTTGCTATGCCGTCACGGCGACCATCGGCAAATTGGCGATTCAACATTCCTCGCCGCTGTTCTTTACAATAATCTATTTCAGTCTACTGGCAGTTGGCTACACGCCCTTCGTACTGATTGGAACGAAAGGCAAACTGGCGCCGCTGGCTGGCGCTCCGGTCGGTTTTCTGAAGATCGGTCTGGCGATGGCGTTGATGGCCGTGACGCATTTCTCGGCCATCGGCATGATCCAGGTCGCTTACATGATCTCGATTAAGCGGCTCAGTTTATTATTCGCGATTCTGTACGGTTTATTCTGGTTCCGCGAGCAAAACCTGAAAGAGCGCCTGGCTGGCGGCCTGATCATCATCGCCGGCGCCACCTGCATCGCCTTCGCGTAAATGACGGAAGTTCGACATAAGGATTAATAATTTTCACCACGGATTTAGGCAGATTTCCAAAGATTAACACGGATACCTTAATCGAAGATTGACCTTTTTGTCTTAATATGGCGGACTTACCTGTCTGCCCGGCAGTTACCGGATTACAGATTAAAATTAGCGATCCGGCGCCCGGTAATGACTTCCAGACCGGCATCATGGGCCCGCTCGATAAATCCATGATGGGGACGGTGCGAAATAAAGATGAATCCTTTGGCATGCAGGAGCTTGACGGTCTCGTGGACAGCCTGCAATTCGATGTACGATTCACGGGTTATCGGATATGAAAAGCATTGAAATACATAGAAATTGCATCCTTTCATCATGGCTATGTCAACCATGGATTCGCAATGGACGCCCTCGGGGATATTTTCCCGGGCGAGGCGAACATTCAGGCGTACGTCATCATACTGACTGCGATGAACTCTCAGAAAAACCAATTCTCTCAGCCAGCCGCCGTTAAACAAATAATCGCCATTATCGTTGGGAATATCGATCGTTTTCTGATTTTCACCGGGACCGAAGCGGAAGCGCATATTTTTTTCTTCAGCTTCGTAATTGACGACAAAACGCTGATGGTAGTCTTCAATTTTCCAGTGGCAGGTCTGTTTTTCCTCGCCCATGTTATTCCACTCGTCGCGGTAAGTGTCGATAAAAGGAACGATCCGGTCGAGATTATTGCCGAAGAAGAAGGATAGCGCACTGCGTTTGCCGATTTCCGGATCGAAGCGGATGCCGGATTCCATTGAAATGCCATGCAAGGCGATATATTCATTGACAGTCAGATTAAATTGGAAAGTTTTGAATTCGCCGGTTTTGACATCGATAACGCGGGAATGTTCGGTATCGATCAGGATCACTTCTTTATCGGCCTTTTTAAAAACCTCAGCCGCCAGCAAAGCGTGCTGCCTGGAACCGCCGGTGACATTCATAACGATTTCGTGCTCGGGATAATCTTTGATGACTTTTTCGCACTGGTTGATGAAGTCAGGAATGTCATCGTCGTGAATATCGCGACTTTCAAAGGTGGCTGTAATCTGCCCTTTCAAAGCCGATTCGATGGCAGTCACCACTCTTTTCTGATAGGGTGGCCGTAACCAGACGATCGCATTCGGCTTCTTCAGGATTGCACTTAAATAGCCCAGAATCGGCAACTCATTTACCAGACATACTTCCAACAGCGCCATTTTTCACTCCAATTTTACCGTTTTAAAGTATCCGTTAAAAAATTCCCTTTTGAATTTAATAATTTATTTCACTTTTTCAATAAGTGATTTTTAAACCGGAAAACGGATATGATATTGAAGATAAAAAGGCCGGGAGGGATTTAATTAAAAGTTAAATCGCTTTCCCCGATAAGCATTTCGGCCAGAATTTCCCGGACACACGACTGCGGTTTGGATTGGCTGCCGGCCTGCCGGTAATGAAATTCCTTCCCGGCGTAATTGCGCATGACCACTTCTTCATCGGTGATGGATTTTACGTACTCCGGCAGAAGCGGAATTTTGCCACCACCGCCGGGCGCATCAATCACAAAATGCGGTACGGCCAGGCCGGAAGTCCAGCCGCGCAGAGCCTTGATGATCTCAAGCCCTTTTTCGACGCGGGTACGAAAGTGCTCCGTCCCGAAGACCATGTCCGCCTGATAAATATAATACGGCCTGACGCGGGCCTGAAGCAGTTTTTGCATCAGTCTTTTCATCACCTCGGGATTGTCGTTAACGCCCTTGAGCAGAACCGTTTGATTACCGAGCGGAATACCGGCGTCAGCCAAACGACCGAGGGCTTTAACGGCTTCCGGAGTCAATTCGTCAGGATGATTAAAATGGACATTGATATATAATGGATGATATTTCTTCAGCACCCGCACCAATTTGGTGGTAACGCGCTGAGGCAGGAAGCAGGGCACGCGCGAGCCGATGCGCAGAATCTGGATGTGCGGAATTTTACGCAGACTGGACAGAATATTCTCGATCTGTTTGTCACTTAGCATTAACGGATCGCCGCCGGAAATGATGACGTCCCTGATTTCGGGATGGTCGGCGATATATTTGATACCCTGTTGAATGAATTTCAGATTGATTTTTTTAGGATTGCCGACTTTCCGTTTGCGGGTGCAAAAGCGGCAATAGGAGGCACAATCCGGCGATACTAAAAACAGACAGCGGTCGGGGTAGCGATGTACGATGCTGGGCACCGGAGAGTCTTTTTCTTCACTGAGCGGATCGGATTCCAGGTCGCAATCTTTCAATTCGGCCTGATCGGGAATGACCTGCTTATAAATCGGATCGCCCTTCTTTTTAATCAACGACAGGTAATAGGGATTGACCTTGATCCGGAAAACCTTATCCAGACCGGCCAATTCTTCTTTTGGCAAATCCAGGGCTTTGGATATCTGATCGACTGTCGTCAGACTTTTTTGCATCAATTTGCGCCATTTTTCCATGAGCTATTTATTCTCCTGAATATTAAAATATTTCACAAAAATCACCCGGTCATCGCCCGGCCGGTAAAAATCCCTGATTTGGGCTGCCACCGTATAACCGTTCTTTAAATAAAAATTTCGGGTCGGCAAATATTTCTCCTGAGAAGAAGTTTCAATAATGATTAAATGACCGTGCCGGATCCGGACAGCTGCCTCGACGTGGTTCAGCAGATCGCGGCCAATGCCCTGCCCTTGTACTTCCGGTGAAACTGCGATCCAATAGAGGTCGTAGGTTCCTTCCGTGGCAGGTGTCGGACCGTAACAAACGTAGCCGCTAACCTGACCGCCCTCTTGTTCGGCTACCCAGATCAGATAATCCGTCTGATCTGGTTTGGTCAGTACGATGTCAATCAATTCCATGGCAACATCGATCTCGGCCGGTGTAAACATAGCGGTTGTAGTCAGTATTTGCAGAATGACCGGTCGGTCGTCTGCGTGTAGTTCACGAATAATGTTCATTTCTCTGCCTGCTGAGTGCTTGTTTTACCAGATAATCGACAAAATTACCATAACTCATTCCACCGGCTTTCAGAGCGCGCACAAAACCGGCATCCGGTGAAATATCCGGGTTGGGATTGTACTCCAGAACAAAAAGATTACCGGTCGCATCCATGCGAATATCGACCCGGCCGTAATCCCGTCCATGTAAAATGTGGTAAACCCGCAGGCTTAGATCGGCCAATTGCTGACCGAGTTCGGGAGTGACCGAGGCCGGGCAAACCGGCGGCGTCATCCGGTACATAGGATGATCGCTCAGCCACTTAGCCTCGTAGCTGGTTATCGGGAAAAAGCCGTCGCCGACTTGTTCGAAACTGATCTCGGAGGGTGGTAAAACCTGCGGTAGATCGTTACCCAGAATGCTGATATTGAATTCGCGGCCGGAAATAAATTTTTCAACGAGGATCGGCTGACGATATTTTTCAAGCAAGGCGTTCACCGTTGCCTGTAATTTTCCCAAATTCTCAATGAACGAGTTTTGCGTAATGCCGACACTGCCGTCTTCGCGGGATGGTTTGGCGATCAACGGATAGTCCAGGTTACATTCGGTCGGATTATCCTCATATACGCAGAAATCCGGTGTCGGAATTCCATTGGCTTTGAACAAGTTTTTGGATAAGATTTTATTCTGCGCCAGGCCGAGAGTCAAGGGCGAATTGCCGGTGTAAGGCAGATCCAGCATTTCCCAGAATCCGGCTACATTCATCTCCTGATTCGTATGACTTTTCAAGCCCTCGCACAGATTGAAAATGACATTCGGCTGGAATATTTTCACGGCGGCAAAGGCCTCTTCCAGATCGAATACCGGCAGTAATTCCGCCGTGTAATTATTTTCAGAGCAAAGCGCCTCGTAAACGGCAACGGCTTCGCCTTTCACGGCGGCTTCCGAAATAGTATCCTGATCGGTATTTGAAGTTGAGGTTTTCAAATCGTTGAAGACCACCTGAACCTTGATCTTCTGTTGGGCGGGTGACATTATGATAAACCGTATCTCCGGGCGGCGACTTGAACGACTTTATTCAGCATTCCGGCATAATTATACCCGGCTGTACGGGCGGCTTTCGGAAAGCAGGAGTTATCCTCCGGATTGGGCAAAATGCCCGGTAACGGATTGAGTTCCAGAATGTGCGGCAATCGGTTCTCGTCCAATCGGACGTCGAGCCGGCACCAGTCCCGGATATGTAAAACCCGGCAGGCATTGCGCACAATCGTTTCGATTTGTTCATGTAAATTATTATCGATCGGGGCCGGGCAGGTAAAAATATTGAGCGGTTTTTCAGGGCGATCCCAAATCCATTTTGCCTCATACGAATAAATAGGTTGCGAACCAGCCGGAAGCTGCGAATAATCCATGGCGATAATCGGCAGGATTTCCATTTCGGCCCCATTGCCCAGAATGGCTACGGTAAATTCCTGACCCGGGAGAAATTGTTCAACGATAACCGGCTCATTATTGTATTTCTGAAAACAGTTGGCGATGACCGTCCGGGCTTGTTCGATTGTATAAACGACCGAATTGTCGAAAATGCCTTTGCTGCTGCCTTCGGCTAACGGTTTGACGATTGCCGGAAATCCGAAATCCAAGGGCAATCCATCTCCCTGCGGATAGATAACCTGGAAATAGGCATTTGGTATGCGATAATAGCTTAGAATCTCTTTACAACGCGCCTTATTGAGACAGATCGCCAGGGTCAGAGGATCTGATCCGGTGTAAGGGATTCCAAGACGTTCGCAGATGAGCGGGACATACGATTCCCGCCAATCGCCGAATAATCCTTCCGTGACGTTGAAAACGAGATCGGGACGAGTCCGGCTCAAATTGGCCGCGACTTCATCATCACCTTCGAAACTGATTACTTCGTGATTATTGGATTGGAGGGCAGAAACGATTGCATTAATAGTCCGAGGGTCATCACCCTCGGCGAAAAGGTCGGGAGGGATGTCTTCGTTGTCCGGATCGGCAACGAAGCGCTTACCATACTCCTTTCCCAGGCCATTTTTTGTACTATAAGTTATAGCAATCTTCATTTTTACGGCGTGGAATTTACATATATTTTTTGAATTGCAAGGAAAATATTTTTATTAAAATAAATCTTTTATAAAATGCAAAATAACGCTACGAATTGTAGAGTGAAAAATGTCAACTGCAAAATCTGGTAGGTGGCAATTTTTCCAATTGCTTAGCGCATACGGGTAATTTCGAAAGCTTTCCGAACTACCGGATAATAATCCGGACTTTTGGCAAAAGTCTCATAAGAGAAAAAGACTATATTTGTAAAGTTTTGATTCAAAACCAGGAGAGTTTTAGTCATGGCATCGTACTGACTTTGGTTATAAACGCCGATGCCGATCCACATTTGATCGCGTTTTACGGCCGGATTGGTACGTTTCAGAACTCTGGTGAATTGATCGGTGTCGCGTGAATAATTCATCAGTACGGCAAAATCCAGCCAATCCTGCATCAACCAGTATTCCCAATCCTGAAAGAAATATTTACGGGCTTCAACCGGATCTGGTTTAACGGCCGCGCTGAAGAGTATCGCCGGTTTTGTCGCCTTCAGCATTGTGCGGGCATCCCGGATAAATTTCGAGATAGCCTCCCGCCGAAAGTCATCCCACTGTTGGGCCAATGAATCTATCTCAGCCAGTTCCAGACCTTTATAGAACGATTTGTCTGAGATAGTCAACAACAGGGGATCGATTCCGTACTGATTGCGGAACAAGATACGGCCGACCGGATTATAGTCAAAACAATTTTTCGCATAGCGGACATAATCCAGATGAATACCGTCAATCTCATAATTGGTTGCTAGTTCGCGCAGAACATCCAGCAGGTACTGACGGACTTCCGGAAGTAATGGCGACAGATAAATACCTTCGGTGCCGAGATTTGCGAAATCGACGGAATGGCGTTGAATGTCCTTTACGCCATTTTCGTCGACCGCACACCAATCCGGATGCTGAAAGAGCAGGTGGTTTTCGTTTTTAGGTTTCTGATCGGCAGACCAGATTAAATAGATATTGAGCCAGGCGTGGACTCTCAGACCGCGGGTATGGGCTTTGGTGAGAGTGTACTCCAGCGGATCCCAGCCATTATTCAGATTTTCGTTTCTGACTACCAAGTCAGAGCGGTAAAAAGCATCGCCGCGACCACGTACCTGAACAAAGATATCCTGGAAATCATTCACGGCCGCGAATTCCACGAACGCATCGATCTTTTCCTTCGAATAAAGTTGATCGCGAACAATCCAAAGGCCGAGGTGCGATTGAGATAAGCCGGCATTGCACAGGCTTAAAATCAGAAGGGCAGTCATCGCGACTGCCCTGAATATTGCTTTAAATTTACCGTTCAAGAAATTTCCAGCGCTTGTTACGCCTTCTCTTCCTCCTTGGCAGGTTTGGCTTTTTTAATGGGCTTCGCTTTTACCGGCGCTTCTTCAGTTTCTTCTTTTTTCTCTTCTTTTTTCTCTTCTTTTTTGGCCTGTGCTTTTTTGGCGGCCCGGGCAGTCGCGGTTTTTTTCTCTTCTTCGGACTGTTTATAGTCGACGAATTCTATCAGTGAGATGGCCGCATTATCGTTATCGCGAAAGCCTAATTTGACAATCCGGGTATAGCCGCCGTTGCGACTGGTATATTGCGGAGCGATATGCTCGAAGAGTTTTTTGACTAAATCGCGATCCTGCATAATCCGATAGGCCAGGCGACGGGTATGGACGGTTCCCTTTTTACCATACGTGATCAGTCGTTCGACGACCTTCCGCAGTTCTTTGGCTTTGGCATCAGTAGTTTTGATTTTGCCATTAATGAGCATCGCCCGCGCTAAACTTCGCAGCAGGGCTTTGCGTTGGTTGGCTGGTCTTCCGAGTTTGGCGACCCGTTTCTGGTGGCGCATATCTGTGGTACTCCTTTACAGTTATTCTTCTTTCTCGATGAGGTATCTTTCGACCTCCATACCGAATTCCAGCCCCATACTTTTTAATTTGGCCATTAATTCGTTCAGAGATTTTCGCCCGAAGTTTTTAAACTTCAACATGTCGGCTTCTTCCCTGGCGACCAGATCGGCGATTGTGCGAATATTATTGGCCTTCAGGCAATTGTACGATCTTACGGATAATTCCATCTCATCGACGCTTTTTCTCAGCAAATTGCGAATTTTGATCACGTCCTCGCTGGGAATGTCACGTTGGTATTCGAGCGGTTTAGACTCGACGCGGGAGAATAATGCAAAGAAATCCCGCAGAATATTGGAGGCGAGATCCAGCGCTTCGTCCGGGGTAATACTGCCGTCGGTCGAGATATCGAGGGTTAATTTCTCGAGAATCTCGCGGGCTGTGCCGGGAATATTATCAACTTTATAGGAGACGTTGATGATCGGCGCATAGATTGAATCGATGAAAATCGTCCCGATCGGGAAATCCGGCAGTTTATTTTTCTCAGCCGGAACCCATCCGGTCCCACGGGCAATTCTGATCTCGATACTGAAATCAGTATTATCGTTCATCGTGCAGATATGCAGATCGGGATTCAGAATCTCGAACTGGGTGATATTCTCACCGATGGCTCCGGCTTTGAATTCACCGGCGCCTTTGAACTGCAGGGTGATTTTATCCGGCTTGGGATCGAATAGTTTCAAGCGAACCTGTTTGAGGTTCAGGATCATTTCGGCCACATCTTCGCGGACCCCTGGAATCGTCGAGAATTCATGCAGAACTCCGTCGATTTTAATTGAGCAGATTGCAGCGCCCGGAATGGACGTCAGCAGTACCCGACGTAAGGCGTTGCCAATAGTGACCCCGTAGCCGCGATCAAGCGGTTGCAGGTAATAAATACCGTGCATATCAGTCGAGCTTTCATCTTTTACGACTCTGGCTAATATTTGATCATGAGCAGTCATTGTTTCCCTCATTATTTAGAATAAAGTTCGACAACTAATTGTTCGTTGACATCGACATTCATCTGATCTCTTTCCGGCACTTGAATGAATATACCCTGCATCTTGGCCTTGTCAAGGATCAACCAGGGTAATTCGTGCTCGCCACGGATCCGTTTCATCGAGTCATGGATAGCTTGCATTTTTTTGCTTTTATCTCTGACCTGGATGACATCTCCGGCTTTTAACTGGAAAGAGGGAATATTGACGCCACTGTTGTTTACGATAAAATGTTTGTGGCTGACTAACTCCCGTGCCATACGGCGGGAGGATGCAAAACCGAGCCGATAGACGACATTATCCAATCTTTTTTCCAATATCTTCATCAGGTTAGTACCTGTGACGCCTTTCTGGCTACTGGCGATTTCAAAATAATGACGAAACTGTTTTTCCAGTACGCCGTAAATCCGTTTGATCTTCTGTTTTTCACGTAGCTGGACGCCGTAATTGGATGAACGACGACGGCCGCCGCCGGCCTGACCATGCTGGCCGGGAACGTAGCTCTTGGTTTCAAAGGAGCACTTCATGCCGTTACAGCGCTCACCTTTTAAAAAGAGCTTTTTGCCTTCCCGGCGACATAATTTGCATACTGGACCTGTATATCTTGCCATTTATTATACTCCGATTTAGAATTTACACTCTTCTGCGTTTAGGAGGCCGACAGCCATTATGCGGAATCGGGGTGATGTCTTTGATCGACATAACGTGAAGTCCGGCCAGATTTAAAGCCCGGATCGCGGCTTCGCGGCCGGCGCCCGGTCCCTTAACCCGAATTTCGACTCTCTGTAGTCCCAAATCCATCGCTTCGCGGGCGGCTTTACTGGCGGCCTGTTGCGAAGCATACGGCGTATTTTTCCGTGAACCTTTGAATCCGGCGGTACCGGCGGATGCCCAGGAAATCACGTTGCCGTAGTTATCGGTCAATGATATGATTGTGTTATTGAATGTCGCTTTAATTGTAGCAATGCCTTCCGACTCAACTTTAGTACGTTTCTTTTTCTTTACGGTAGAACGTTTGGGTGGCAAATCAAATACCTCCTATTTTATCCTTTTTTCCCGACTTTTACTTTTTTACGGCTGACGGTCCGACGCGGTCCTTTGCGTCCGCGGGCGTTAGTCTTGGTGCGCTGACCACGAACCGGCATACCCCGGCGATGGCGTATTCCACGGTAACAGCCAACATCCATCAGACGCTTGATATTCATCTGAACTTCGGTCCGCAGAGTTCCCTCGACCTTGTATTCGTTACTGATCACATTGCGGATATCGCGAACCTGTTCTTCGGTTAAAGCTTTTACCCGTAATTCGGGATCAACTCCGGCTTTCTGCAGGATTTCCAAAGCATTGGAACGACCAATTCCATAAAGATATCCCAAAGCTATTTTTACTTTTTTTTCGTTCGGTAAATCTACACCGGCAATTCGAGCCAAATTTTCCTCCTAATCGCTTTTATCCCTGTCTCTGTTTATGTTTCGGATTGGCGCAAATCACCCGCACCACTCCTTTCCGACGGATAATCTTACATTTGTCACAAATCTTTTTTACTGATGATCTTACTTTCATATTCAATCCACTCTATTTATATCGATAGGTTATGCGACCTTTGCTCAGGTCGTACGGAGACAATTCCATCGTGACCTTGTCGCCCGGTAAAATCTTGATAAAGTGCATACGCATCTTCCCGGAAACATGGGCCAGGACTTCATGACCGTTCTCGAGCACTACCCGGAAGGAAGCGTTCGGCAAATTCTCTTTAATCGTTCCGTCAACTTTTATCAGTTTCTCTTTCACCATGTTCCATTTCCTTCCGCGCCTTGCGACAAGATCTGCGGGCCATTCGGACCAATGGCAATCGTGTGTTCAAAATGGGCTGAAGGTTGGCGATCCTCAGTGATCACCGTCCAGCCGTCTCTCAGTAAGCGGACTTCATAAGTTCCGGCCGTAACCATCGGTTCAATCGCCAGGCACATCCCCGGCTTCAGCACCGGACCACGCCCGGCTTCGCCGTAATTGGGGATTTCGGGTGGTTCGTGCAGGTCGCGTCCGACGCCATGTCCAACCAGGTTGCGCACCACGCCAAATCCGTGGCTTTCGACATGCGCCTGGATCGCGTGACCGATGTCGGACAGATGATTACCCGGCTGTGCCTGGGCAATGCCCTTATAGAGCGATTCTTCTGTCACGCGCATCAACCGCAGTTTGTTTTCTTCAACCGCGCCGACCGCGAAGGTCATGGCCGCGTCACCGACGTAACCGTTTTTCTTGACGCCGACGTCGATACTGATAATTTCGCCCTCTTGCAGAATCCGATCCGAAGGTATGCCATGAACGACCTGCTCATCGATGCTCGTACAAATGTTGCCGGGATAACCCCGATAACCCTTGAAGGCTGAGCGTCCGCCCTGGCTCCGGATGAATTCGTCGGCCATGTGATCCAACTTGCGGGTGTTTATTCCCGGTCTGATCTCACGGCCCATCAGTTTGAGAGTTTCGCAGACAATCCGACTGCTTTCACGGATTTTCTCAATTTCCTCAATCGTGCGAATGTGCACCATTTCCGCTAATTATCAGCGGCGGCCCCTTAATTTTCCGCTTTTCAAAAAACCATCGTAATGTCTCATCAAAAGATGAGATTCTATCTGTTGTAAAGTATCTAATGCCACACCAACTATGATCAATAAACTGGTGCCGCCGAAAAACGACGCCAGATCATATTGAATATCCATGACTTTCATCAGGATGTAGGGAAATATGGCGATAAATGCCAAGAAGATCGACCCGGGTAAAGTTACCTTCGTCAGAATATTGTCAATAAATTCCGAAGTCTTTTTGCCGGGACGGATACCGGGAATAAATCCACCATATTTTTTCATATTATCGGCGACTTCGATCGGGTTGAAGGCTATCGCCGTATAAAAATAAGTAAAGAAAACTATGAATGTACCGTAGATCAGCCAGTAGACGATCGACTGAATACTAAAGAATCGCATCATTCCCTGAATAAAATCGCTGTTCGGGAAGAAAGTCGCGATCGTGCTCGGAATGAACATGATCGACTGCGCAAAAATGATCGGCATAACGCCGGCCGTATTGACCCGTAAGGGAATGTGAGTCGCCTGTCCGCCGTAGACTTTACGTCCGACGACGCGTTTGGCATACTGCACCGGAATGCGGCGGGTTCCCTGGGTTAGCAGAACTACAAAACCGACGATGATAACCATTAATGCCAACAAGATGACTTCCGTAAAAATCCCCCGGACATCTTCTTTGATCAAGGAAATTTCGCTGACGAACACATTCGGCAGGCGTGCCAGAATTCCGATCATGATGATTAATGACGTACCATTGCCGATACCTCTTTCGGTCATGCGCTCGCCGAGCCACATAATTAAAATCGTGCCGGTGGTCAGTGTCAGGATAGTCATTACTACAAATCCAAATCCGGGATTAGGTACGACCGGTAACATCTGGTTACCGATGCGGGCTGACATCTGCGGGCTCATCAGGAATTGTGTAACGCCAAAGGATTGCAGAGCGGCAATAATGACCGTCCCATAGCGGGTCAGTTGATTAATCTTCTTGCGTCCTTCTTCGCCCTCCTTCTGCAGTTTCTGGAAATACGGAATAACTGCACCGAGCAGCTGGATAATAATCGAGGCACTGATGTAAGGCATGATGCCCAGCGCAAACAATGTTGCTTTGGCGAATGCACCGCCGGAGAACAAATCATACAATCCAAAGAGTGTATTGGCATAATTCCTGATCGCGGCACCCAGCACTTCGCTGTCGATACCGGGAATCGGAATATGCGCTCCGATTCTGAAAACCGTTAAAAGCGCGATCGTGTAGAAAATGCGTTTTCTTAATTCAGGAATCTTGAATATACTCTGGAATTGTTGTTTCATAGAAGTTCAGCCTTTCCTCCGGATGCGATTAACTTCTCCTTAGCCAGTTCACTGAAAGCGTGCGCAGTAACCTTGATGGCGGTGGTAACTTCACCACGGCCGAGGATTTTTACTGGTTTCTTCAGCGACTTGATCAGACCATTTTTCCGCAGGACTTCCGGATTGACTTCGGCGACCTGCAGGCGGGCAATACGGTCAAGATTAACGACCTGAAATTCTTCTTTAAAAATGTTGGTAAAGCCCCGCTTGGGCAAATGGCGGTAAAGCGGCATCTGGCCGCCTTCAAAATAGGCGCGGAATTTCATTCCGCCCCGGGAGCCCGAACCTTTATTGCCGCGGCCGGATGTGCCGCCGGTGCCGGAAGCGTTGCCACGACCAACCCGTTTTCTGTTTTTTGTTGAACCGCACGCCGGTTTAAGTGTGTCTAAATACATAACTTATTCCTTGACCTCTTCGACTTTGAGCAAATGCGGAATCGCATTGATCATTCCGCGAATCGCGGGATTGTCCGGTAATGTAACTGTCTGATTCATCTTCGTAATTCCCAGAGCGATCAGCGTCCGCTTGGTTTTCGCGCGGTAATCTATGCCGCTCCTGATCTGGGTAATTTTCAGCATTTGGGGTGTATTTTTCTTTGTCATGAACCAAATATCTCCTGAAGCGTCTTTTCGCGTCTGTGCGCCACAGTGTACGGATCTTTCAGTTTCGACAGGGCAACCATCGTGGCTTTCACCACATTATGAGAATTGTTCGAACCCAGTGATTTGGACAAGATATCGCGTACGCCGAGGCCTTCCATAATAGCCCGGATTGCGCCGCCGGCGATTACACCGGTTCCGGGAGTGGCGGGCCGTAAGATTACTTTCGCGGCGCCGTATTTGGCATGCACTTCATGCGGGATGGTGCCGTTGATAATCGGGACTTTAACCAAGTTTTTCTTGGCGTTTTCTTTTCCTTTGGAAACCGCCGAGGTGACTTCCAGGGCTTTGCCCAAACCGATGCCCACATGACCTTTGCCGTCGCCGATTGCCACTAAGGCATTAAAGCGGAATCTCCTGCCGCCGGTAACCACTTTGGCGACCCGGTTAATTTTTATAACTTTCTCTTCCAGTAATTCGAGTTGAGTTGGATCGATTGTCTTTCTCAAGTTGCCGTTCCTCCGCTGTTAGAATTCTAATCCGGCTTTGCGAGCCGCTTCCGCCAAGGCTTTTACCCGGCCGTGATATTGATATCCGCCGCGGTCAAAAACCACTTTTGAAATCCCTTTGGCGAGCGCTTTCTCCGCCAGACATTTGCCTACCAAAGCACTTTTCGCGGACTTCTTGGTATCGCTTTTAATTTGTTCCCGCACTTCGGGTGTTAAATCCGACACGGCCAGCAGCGACTTGCTGACACTGTCATCAATGACCTGAGCATAGATATGGGTCAGGCTCCGGAAGACGGCCACGCGCGGGCGTTCGGTCGTCCCCTTAATTTTCCGTCTACTCCGTTTTTGCCGGCGTTCACGGGTAAATACTTTTATATTTTTTACTTTGCTCATTTTCAGAACCTCTATTTCACGCCGACTTTTTTACCGGCTTTTCTGCGAATATGCTCACCCAGATAGTGAATGCCTTTACCTTTGTAAGGCTCGGGGGGTTTTATCGATCTGATCTTAGCCGCGATTTGTCCGACTTTTTGTTTATCAATACCCTTGACAAGAATGTTCAGGTTCTTGGGAATTTCAAAAGTCACTCCATCGGGCGGGGTGATCAGTACCGGATGGGAAAGACCAACACTGATCTGCAGTGATTTGCCCTTTAATTCGGCCGAATAACCGACGCCTTCGATTTCCAGCGCCCGGCTGAATCCTTGTGAGACACCTTCGATCATATTGGCAATCAGCATACGGGTCAGGCCGTGCAGAGCACGGTGATTCCGCTCGTCACTCGGGCGGGTGACGACAATCTGATTGTCAGCCATCTGAACGTCCATATCGGCCGGGTAAGTCCAGTTCAATTCGCCTTTGGGTCCTTTGACTTTAATGGCTTGCGCCTGGATCGTAATATTGACGCCCTTTGGAATTACTATAGGTTTTTTACCGATTCGTGACACTCTGCACTCCTCCAATAAACTCATTACCAGACATAACACAGGACCTCGCCGCCCACGCTGTATTTGCGGGCGACTTTATCGGTCAGAACTCCCATCGGAGTGGAAATAATAGCTATTCCCATTCCGCCTACTACCCGCGGGATGCTATCGGACGCGGTATAAACGCGCCGGCCGGGTTTGCTGATTCTTTGCAGGCCTTCGATCATTGGTTCGCCTGTTTTCGAATAGCGCAGGTAGATTCGGATGAGTCCCTGTTTGCCGTCTTTAATTAAAACAAAATCTTTGATAAAATTTTCGTGCTTCAGTATTAGTGAAACTTTCTTCTTTAAGTTCGATGCAGGAATATCAACCCAGCGATGATTCGCGGACTGGGCATTTCGGATACGGGTTAAATAATCTGCAATCGGATCTGTTACCGCCATATCATTCTACTCCTGTGTTACCAACTTGCCTTAGTGATACCCGGGATCTCGCCCTTCAAGGCTAATTCCCGAAAACATAATCTGCAAAGACCAAATTTACGATAATAGCCGCGCGGACGACCGCAAACCGAACAGCGGCGGACCAGGCGGGTTGAGAATTTGGGAGTTCTCTTGGCTTTCGCGATAAGTGATTTTTTTGCCATATCAGTTTATCTCCATTGCGGGCTTAGTCGCTCCGTCAGAAGCCTGGTCCTTGACCGGGCGTTTTTTAAACGGAAAGCCAAAAAGCGACAGCAGTTCATAGGCTTCGGCATCCGTCTTCGCAGTGGTCGTAAATGTAATGTTCATTCCCCGAATCCGATCAACCTTGTCATAATCGATTTCGGTGAATATGATCTGTTCCTTCAAACCCATCGAATAATTACCGCGACCGTCGAACGATTTATCGGAAAGACCCGAAAAATCGCGCACACGCGGCAGGGCAGTCGAAACCAGACGATCCAAAAACTCGTACATCCGGAAACGGCGCAGGGTTACTGCACAACCGACCGGATCACCAGTTTTGATCTTGAAATTGGAAATTGCGCGCTTGGCCTTAGTGACCATCGGCTGTTGCCCGGCGATAATGCGGACGTCTTCCACCGCTTTTTTCAGACTGGCCGGGTCATCTTTGGTTTTGCCAACCCCCAGATTGATGCTTATTTTGACCAATTTCGGTACTTGCATAATATTATCGTAACCGAATTTCTTTAGCATAGCCGGAATTATTTCCGTTTCGTATGCGGTCAATAAGCGGGGTTTATATGCAGACTTTTTTGCCACTTACGACTCCTCGTTATATCGAATCAATTATTTCACCCGTTTTGCGTGCATAGCGGACTTTCTTCCCGTCATTCAATGTCCGATAGCCGACTTTGGTGGCCTGATTGGCATGCACCAGTTTGACATTTGACAGATGAACGGGCGCCTCTTTTTCGACGATGCCGCCTTGTGTATTTTTCTGGCTCGGACGAGTGTGCCTTTTTATAAAGTTGACACCTTCTACGATGACCCGTTCTTTATCGGGAAAAACTTTCAAGACTTTACCGGTCTTGCCTTTTGATTCTCCCGAAATGATGGTCACAGTGTCATTTTTCCGAATGCGAAACATGCTCAGCCTCCTTTTACAGTACCTCGGGTGCCATGGAAACGATTTTCATATAATTCTTCTCGCGCAATTCCCTGGCAACCGGCCCGAAAATGCGGGTTCCCCGCGGCTCCAAATTAGTATCAATCAAGACGGCCGCATTATCGTCAAAACGAATATACGAACCATCTTTCCGCCGGATTTCTTTGGTAGTGCGTACCACGACGGCCTTGGATACTTCACCCTTTTTGACCATACCGCCCGGGGTGGCCTGTTTAATCGTGACGACGATAATATCACCGACGGAACCGTATTTGCGATGCGAGCCGCCCATGACCCGAATAACCATCACCTCTTTTGCTCCGGTATTGTCCGCCACTTTTAATCTTGACTCTTGCTGTATCATAGAAATATCCTTTGTCGTTTATCTAGCGCTAAATGATTTCTAACAGACGCCACCTTTTTAACCGGCTTAACGGACGCGATTCAACTATTTTTACCTGATCACCCTCATGACTCTTGTTTTCAGGATCATGCACATAAAATTTGGAAGTACGCCGAACATACTTGCCGTAAGTGCTGTGTTTGACCGTCCGTTCAACAGATACTACCGCAGTTTTGTCGACTTTATGACTGATTACGGTTCCGACTAAAATTTTTCTTTTGTCACTCGAAATCATTGTTGATTATCCTGTGATTTATTTTCGTGTTTACTCTGTCTGATTCCCAGTTCGAACTCGTGTAAAACGGTCCTGATCTGGGCGATTTCCCGCTTGACTGACCTGATTTTTAGAGGATTTTCCAATTGCTGAAGGGCTTTCTGAAAGCGCAGATTGTCCAGAGCTGTCAGATTGTCGCGCAGTTTGGTTTCCAGTTCAGGCACAGATAACTCACGTAAAGTACTTGTTTTCACTCTATGCTCCTAACTCTCTTCTGGCTACTACTCTGGTACGGATGGGCAATTTATGGGCGGCGGCCTCGAATATCTCTTTGGCTTCCGCTTCGGTTGAAACTTCGACCTCAAACATAATCCGCCCCGGTTTGATGACGGCTACCCAGAATTCCGGTGCGCCCTTGCCTTTGCCCATGCGGGTTTCCGCTGGCTTTTTGGTGATCGGCTTATCCGGGAAAATGCGAATCCACATTTTACCGTGTTTGCGGACCTTACGTGAGATTGCTACGCGGACGGCTTCGATCTGACGGCTGTCAATCCAACCCGGCTCCATCGCTTTCAGTCCGAAATGTCCGAAACTGACCGCATTCCCGCGCGTCGCAACACCGGTCATCCGACCTCTTTGCTGTTTTCTCCATTTGACTTTTTTCGGTGCCAGCATGACTAAAATCCTTTATTAGCTTTTCTTAAACAGTTCGCCGTTGCAGATCCAAACTTTAATGCCGATACAGCCATAAGTTGTGTGTGCCGTAATCGAGGCGAAATCAATATCAGCCCGCAAAGTGTGAAGCGGGACGCGTCCTTCACGGGCGGTTTCGGTACGGGACATTTCGGCTCCGCCGAGACGGCCGCTACATTGAACGCGGATACCTTCCGCTCCCATACGCATCGTGGCCTGGATGGCTTTTTTTACGGCCCGGCGGAAGGATACTTTTTTTACGATCTGGGCAGCGATATTACTACCGACCAGCGTAGCATCCAGTTCCGGCCGCTTGATCTCGTTGACATTGATTTGAACGTCGGTTTTGGTGACTTTTTGCAATTCTAGCCGGAGCAGATCGACCTCTTCGCCTTTTTTGCCGATGACAATGCCCGGCCGCGAAGTGTTGATAACAATTGTGATTTTTTTAGATGTCCGATGGATATCAACGTGTGAAATACCGGCATTGGGTAAACGTTTCAGAACGTAGCGCCGCAGTTTGATATCTTCGGTCAATTTCTCGGTGAAGTTCCGTTCGTCAAACCAGTAACTGCTCCACTCTTTATTGAAACCAAGGCGAAAGCCTATTGGATGCGTTTTTTGACCCAAGTCACCTCCGATTACTTAACTTTTTTTTCTTTTTTAACTTTTTCCGAAACCACCACCGAGACATGACATTGTCTCCGTCTGATAATACTGGCCCGCCCCATCGATCCGGCCCGAAAGCGTTTCACCATGGAACCACCATCAACAAAAATAGTTTTCAGGAACAAATCTTCCGGATTGAGACCGGAGCCGCCTTCACTATTCATCAAATTGGAAACCGCGGAACGAACGACTTTTTCGATCGGTTCCGAGGCTTTTTTATTGTTAAAATGCAAAAGGTTCAGCGCCGTTTCGACGTCTTTGCCTCGCACAAGATCGGCGACCAGGCGTACTTTACGCGCTGATTGCCGGATATATCTGTGAACTGCTTTAGCTTCCATAATATTGCTTAAGCCCCCTTCTTTTCCGATCCGGCATGTCCGCGGAAGATTCTGGTGTGGGCAAATTCACCGAGTTTATGACCAACCATGTTTTCTGTGACAAAGACCGGGATGAACTTGTTGCCGTTGTGTACGGCAAAGGTTTGCCCCACAAATTCAGGAGAGATCGTGGTACGGCGTGCCCAGGTTTTAATTACCCGTTTCTTTCCGGTACTGTTCATTTGTTCAATTTTCTTGAACAATTTGGTGTCAATAAATGGACCTTTTTTCAGCGAACGACTCATCCAATCTTCTCCCTACTTATTTAGCTCGTCTCTTGATGATAAACTTATCACTGGGATTCCGTTTTTTACGCGTCCGGTAACCTTTGGACGGCTGGCCCCACGGTGAGCAGGGGTGTCTGCCACCCGAGCTTTTGCCTTCACCACCACCCATCGGGTGATCGATCGGGTTCATGGCCACACCACGCACGTGCGGACGGCGTCCCATCCAGCGACTGCGACCGGCTTTTCCGATACTGATATTCTCATGATCTTTATTACTCACGACCCCGATTGTGGCAAAACAATTTTCACCGACAAGGCGCATTTCGCCGGAAGGCATTTTCAGGGTAATATAACGGCCTTCTTTGGCCATGATCTGGGCGGCCGTACCGGCGCCGCGGGCGATCTGTCCGCCTTTTTTCGGCTTCATTTCGATATTGTGGACGAATGTGCCGGCCGGGATGTTTTTCAACGGCAGGCTATTCCCGACTTTGATCGGGACATCTTCGCCTGACAGAACGACACTGCCTTTTAAAAGACCATCGGGTGCGATGATGTAGCGCTTTTCGCCGTCCTTATAAAACAGAAGGGCGATACGGGCCGACCGGTTGGGATCATATTCAATCGCGTTTACTACAGCTTCAATCCCGTATTTATTGCGTTTGAAATCAATTAGCCGGTAAGTGCGTTTCTGTCCACCGCCGCGATGCCGGGAAGTAACCCGACCGAGGTTGTTACGGCCTGAAGATCGAGTTATCGGCTCCAGCAGGCTTCTTTCGGGCTCCTTTTTGGAAACGTTGTCGAAGGTATTAACCGTTTTAAAACGCTGTCCCGGTGTGGTTGGTTTGATAGTTTTGATACCCATAATACTATACCGCCGTTTCTCCTTGATAGAAATCTATTTTTTCGCCCTTCTTCAGGGTCACAATAGCTTTTTTCCAGTTTGAACGACGCCCGCTGGTACGAATTACCCGACCGCCGCTCCTGACCGTCATTTGTTTGGTTTTGCCCAGTACATTCAGGGTGGCAACTTTTTCAACCTTAACCCCGAACTTGGATTCAACCGCCTTTTTTATCTCGATTTTATTGGCCGCCGAGTAGACTTTAAAGCCGTACTTGCGCTGGCTTTCCTGCAGCTCGTTGACCTTCTCGGTCAAAATCGGCTTGATGATAATTAACTTAGTAGACATGCTTAATTCCTGTTTTTACCGAGTAATGCATTGTTCAATTTTTCAAGGCCACTCTTATCGATCAGTAATGCTTCACAATCCAGCAGGTCGTAGGTGGATACTTTTTCGGCTTCCAGTACCAGGACATTATAAAAGTTACGGCAGGCCAGGAACAGGTTATCGTCCAATACCGATGTCAGGATAGTAACTTTTTTATCCACGAGGTCGAATTTCTTTAGCAATTCCCGGATGTTTTTGGATTTTGGGTCAGTGAACAGTAAATCATCGATGATTTTCAGGGCACCTTCCTTGAAACGGTAAGCCAATGCGCTTTGACGCGCTAACAATTTTACTTTTTTATTAACCTTCATAAGGTAAGGATGGGGTTGCGGACCGAAAATCCGGCCGCCGCCAACCCACACCGGATTACGGCGGGAGCCGGAGCGGGCGCGTCCCGTT
This sequence comes from Fidelibacterota bacterium, assembly GCA_043808945.1. Classification (GTDB taxonomy): domain Bacteria; phylum Fidelibacterota; class UBA2242; order UBA2242; family UBA2242; genus JAGNGI01. Next base: position 25,414 of record JAZDEI010000107.1, read on the forward strand.
CCTTTTTGTTTCCAGGGTTTTTTGCCACCACCGCGAACCTCGCCTCGTGTTTTGGTCGAATGGGTTCCCTGCCGGGCATTGGTCATTTCGGTTTTGACGGCCAAATAGATCGCATGATCATGCGGTTCTATTTCGAAAGCGGGTGTTTCAATGACCAGCTTTTCGCCGGAGTCCGAGCCATCTCTTTTATAAATGGAGAATTCGATACTCACCGTTCCTGCCTCCGAATAGTTACAACACCGTTTTTCGAACCCGGCACGGCACCTTTGATATAAAGGAGATTGTTTTCGGGATCGATTTTAACGATTGTCAGATTATTAACGGTGCACCGTTTTCCGCCTAATCGGCCAGCCATCCGGACACCTTTTATAACATGTGATGGATAGGCTGAAGCACCAATTGAACCGGGAGCGCGCAAGCGATCGCTCTGGCCGTGAGTTTTCGGACCGCCCTTGAAATTATGCCGTCTGACAACTCCCTGAAAGCCCTTGCCTTTGGATGTACCGGTCACTTTGATACTATCACCGGGATTAAAGACCGAAACTGTAACAGTTTCGCCGACCTGGCAAAATTTTGTATCGAAGTCACGTATTTCAATCAGATGTTTCAACGGACTGAGATTGGCCTTCTTGAATCTCCCGAGATCCGGTTTATTCATCAGGCGCTCTTTTCCTTCCTCAAAACCCAGCTGGATCGACGTATATCCGTCATTTTCCTGGGTCTTTACCTGAACGACTTTGCAGGGACCGGCCGCGATGACCGTCACCGGAATGATCTCGCCGTTTTCCTTAAATATCTGGCTCATGCCTATCTTTTTACCAATTATTCCGATCATATCTTTTACTTCCGTTATACCTTTATTTCAATATCCACACCGGCCGGTAAATCCAGTTTCATCAGCGCATCAACTGTTTTGGATGTGGAATTCAGGATATCGATCAGGCGTTTATGAATTTTGGTCTGAAATTGTTCTCTGGATTTTTTATCGACATGGGGCGAACGTAAAACCGTATAAACCGTTCGGTGAGTCGGTAGCGGAATGGGTCCCGATACGACGGCTCCGGTCGATTTGGCTGTTGCCACAATTTTCTTGGTACTTTTATCCAAGAGATTGTGATCGTATGCTTTCAAACTGATTCTAATTCTTTGTCCCGGCACAGTTCTGCTCCTTATTCGATGATTTCGGTGACGACACCAGCGCCGACCGTCCGGCCGCCTTCGCGAATGGCAAAGCGTAATTCCTTCTCCATCGCGATCTCACTGATCAATTCTATCGTCGCATTGACATTGTCGCCCGGCATAACCATATCCACT